>NZ_JIBJ01000006.1:0-305640 GCF_000620385.1 Arthrobacter sp. 9MFCol3.1 | reverse complement strand
CGCACCAGGGGTGGTACAAAGAAACAAGACTGCTTGCGTCCACTATGTGGTTCCCAAACAACAAACCCGTTGCTTGAGGAACAAAACCACAACCAAATAACAACACCACAGATGTTGTAACCACAGTTTTCCCCACCCCCGACACATGGGGCCGTGGCGGAGCAAGGGTTACGGCGGTCATAGCGTGGGGGAAACGCCCGGTCCCATCCCGAACCCGGAAGCTAAGACCCACAGCGCCGATGGTACTGCACCCGGGAGGGTGTGGGAGAGTAGGTCACCGCCGGAACACCATTCAGGTCGAGGACCCCAACCACCAGGTTGGGGTCCTCCCGCATTTAAACCACAAACACCTGGCGAATCAGCCGGGCAGCCCTGGCAATGCGTAAGAACCATGGAAAAACCTTGGGCATTTCCTTAACCGACGGGACCTTGGGAATACCTTTAAACGGCCAGTTATTTTGGTCATGCGCATTGAGGGGCCGGATTTGACCGGTTAGGGTTTGAATTCCTACGGACCACTAAGGCGCAGGGTGCGTCGACCGGACCTTATAGGAGTCCCACGATGCGCGTAGATCCTGGTTTCGCCTTGGGCAAGAACGGTACGAAAGGGCGTCGGTTTAGCCGGTCCTTGATGGGGCGCCAATGGATTTCCCTGGTGTCAGTCCTTTTCCTCGTGGCCGGCACAATTTCCCTTATTGCCGGCCCCGCCGAAGCCGCCACGCTGACCTTTTCTACCACGGCTGACGCCGTCGTGAAGCGCGACAGTCCCACCATCAATTTCCGCACCGCGACAGGCCTCAAGGCTGATAACTCGCCGGTCGAGATGATTTTCCTCAAGCTCACGGTCACCGGCACAGCCGGCAGCACCGTCACCGGCGCCAAGCTCCGGCTGTTCGCTACGGATCCATCCAACTCAGGCGGCCAAGTCCGACGGGTCCTCAACAACTCCTGGAGTGAGAACACGATCACCTTCAACAACGCGCCCGTTGCGGAAACGCCGATTGTGGCTTCGCGCGGCGCTGTTGCCGATAACACCTATGTGGAGTTTGATCTCTTCGGCGCGATTAAGGGTGACGGGACGTATTCGTTCCGCATCAGCAACACATCCTCTGACGGCGTCATTTACAGTTCCAAGGAAACTTCCGTCACCACGCAACGGCCTCGATTGACTGTCACCACGAACGCGACGCCGCCGCCCCCGCCTCCGCCGCCCCCGCCGCCGCCTCCGCCCCCCGGCGACAACCCGTGCGGCACGGCAACCGCTCCTCCGGCGAAGTACGACCACGTCATGTGGGTGCTTTTTGAGAACAAGACCTATTCACAGGTCATCGGGAACGCCAGCGCGCCGTACATGAGCACTAAGGCGAACCAGTGCGCGTCGGTTTCGACCTGGGCTGACGCCGGCCTGGGGTTGCCCTCGTTGCCAAGCTATCTGGCCATGACATCGGGCAGCACGCAGGGCGTCACTTCCGATTCGAGCCCGAGCGGCCTGCCGCCCATCACGGCCGACAATATCTTCCGGCAGGTGCGTACGTCCGGCCAGTCCTATAAGAGCTATATGGAGGACATGCCCTCGAATTGCCGGCTGAGCGCGTCCGGCCTGTATGCCGAGCGGCACAACCCCGAAATCTACTACCAAGGGACGGGGGACAGGGCGGCATGCGCGGTCAACAATGTGCCCCTGGGCACCGTGAGTGCGGGGCAGCTGGCAGGCGACCTGGCCAACAACACTCTGCCAAATTTCTCCGTGGTGGTGCCGAATGTTTGCAATGACATGCATGACTGCAGCGTCGCGACGGGCGACACCTGGCTCTCGCAATGGCTGCCGGTCATCTTGAACAGCCAAAGCTACCGGGCGGGACGTACGGCGATATTCGTGCTTTTTGACGAAGATACTCCGATACCCAATTTCGTGGTGGCACCATCCGTGGTCCCGGGCACCGTTATCCAGGGCAACTACAACCACTACTCCCTGCTCCGGTCCACCGAAGAAATGCTGGCCATCGGCCCGAAGTTGCAGAACGCCAGCACGGCCCTGAGTTTCCGCTCGCCGCTGCGCATCTAGGCGTTGCCTGAGATTCCCAGCAGAGTCCCGGAAGGCTCCCGGCTCCGGCGGAACGAACTCCCAGTTGCACTCGTTAGAATTCGACGGGGCTGGATTCCAAAAGACCAGCCCATCGCTTCGTTCTAAGGACACCTCAATGCCCGAGCGCACTATCGTCATCACCGGAGCCAGCGACGGCATCGGCGCGTCCGCCGCGCGGACCTTCGCCCGGCAGGGGGAACGTGTGGTCGTCGTCGGGCGTTCCGCGCAGAAGACCGAGGCGATCGCGAACGAAATCGGCGCCGATTTCTTCGTCAGCGACTTCGCCGACCTTGCCCAGGTGCGGACCCTGGCCGCGCAACTGAAGGAAAAGTACCCGCGGATCGACGTCCTGGCGAACAACGCCGGCGGCATCATGGGACCCCGCGAGCTCACCGTGGACGGCCACGAGAAGACCTTCCAGGTCAACCACCTGGCCCCGTTCCTGCTCACCACCGAGCTGATTGAGGTGCTGACCGCCAGCCAGGCCACCGTCATCAACACCTCTAGCGTCGCGAATTCGGTCTTCGCCAAGTTCGACATCGACGACCTCGACGCGGCCACGAGCTACTCCACCAACCGCGCCTACGGCAACGCCAAGCTCGCCAACATCCTCTTCACCACCGAACTGCACAACCGCTACAACACCGAGGGGATCTCCACGGCGGCGTTCCACCCCGGCGGCGTGGCCACCAACTTCGCGGCCGAGTCCACGAGCCCCATGCGCCTGGCCTACAAGTCCTTCCTCAAGCGCTTCATGCTGACCCCTGACCAGGGCGCGGACACCCTTGTGTGGCTCGCCAACGCCACCCCGGGCCACGACTGGATCTCCGGCGCCTACTACGCCAAACGGACGCTCTCCAAGGCCAACAAGCAGGCCTACGACGCGGGCCTGGCCAAGACGCTGTGGCAGCGCAGCGAGGCGATGGTGGCCCAGGACCTCGACAAGCTGGACCCCCGCCCCTGAGCCTCACCGGAAACGCCGAAATCGTGGGTTAGCATTTTCCTGCCCCTCGCCGATCCGCGGCCGAGGGCTTCTACCTGGGGGAGTGCTCTTAAACGTGCGCCTGAAGAAATTGCTTATCGCATCCCTGGCGGCATCCGCCGTCGTCCTGAGCGCTACGGCCGTGCCGGCATCCGCCGCGCCCGCGCCGAAGTCGTACAAGAACTGCACGGAACTGAACAAGGTCTACCCGCACGGCGTCGGCAAGAAGGGCGCCCGCGACAAGACCAGCGGAAAGCCGGTCACCACGTTCCGCGTCGACAACACCCTGTACAGCTACAACGACGGCGGTGCGCGGCACTGGGGCGAGTACGACCTGGACCGTGACAACGACGGCATCGCCTGCGAAAAGCGCTGATCTGAGTAACGTTGAGGGATCCTGGCCTGTGGCCAGGATCCCTCAACGTTTATGCCGTATTGTGGGCCCGCACTTTAGACAGGCAGCGGCATGATGGCCCAGGGAGAAAGGCGGGGGCGTCGCTCTTCACGGGCACAATCCGGGCCCCGGTTCTCGCCGACGAAGATCGTGCAAATTAATTGGTGTTGCGGTGGAAAGCCAAATATTGGTCCCCATCGGGATCTGCAATGAAATAGGTCAATTCCATCGCGCCATTTCTCTCACCGGGAATCAGCTGGGCACCCTGAAACCTTTCATGGATATCAAGGACTACTGCGGTTTGCTTCGATTGTTCATTCCAGTCCAATCGCCACGTCCCTCTGATTGAATCCAGAGAACTCCAGTCCGCCGTATCTGCGCGTTGATTGGAAAAGACTGAGTAGAAGACGTGGCCAGGCAAGTTGTGTCCAGTGAACGTTCCATCTGCATCGATCGTCAACTCGCCCGACTTAGTGCCCGGCCCGGAACAGACCCAGGACCCGACCACCTCGGAAGGGGACAGGGCTGCAGGTGACCCGCAGGAGGTGGCTGCCAGGAGCAGGAAGACTAGCACTACGCGCAGTCTCATGGCGTTCCTTTCCACCGCACCGTTTCCTTCCAGATTGTAGGACCGCACCGCCCCAAAGCGGCGGCCCAGGCCGCCTGCTGCCCGGAGCCGGCGGGCTCCCGCCTACCGCGCGGCGTCGACCTTGTCCAGGGCGTTCAGGGCACTCTCCATGGTCCCGGCCAGATGGCTGGCGGGGGCCGGCTTGGCGAACAGGTAGCCCTGCAGGGAATCGCACCCGCGGTCCATCAGGTACTTGGCCTGCGCGGGCGTCTCGATGCCTTCCGCCGTGACCTTCAGGCCGAGGGCATGCGCGGCGCTGATCATGGTGGCGAAGAACGGGAGCTGTTCCTGGCCGGTCTTGATCATGGCCACGAAGGAGCGGTCGATCTTGACCTTGTCCAGGGGCAGTTCCTGGAGCCGGCCAAGCGTGGAATATCCGGTGCCGAAGTCGTCCATGGCAATCCGCACGCCGGCGCCGCGCAGCTGCCGCAGCTGGCCCAGCACGTCCGAGGAGGCGTCGAAGAACACGCTCTCCGTCAGCTCAAGGGTGAGCTGGCGCGGGTCAACGCCCGTGGACGAGGCAATCGCGAGCACGTCCGCGGCGAAGTCCCGGTGCTGGAACTGCAGGCCCGAGACGTTCACGGCGACACTGTAGGCAGGATCGCCGGCCAGCCACGGCCGGATCTCGGCGCAGGCGCGGCGCAGGACTTCATCGCCGATCTCTCGGATCAGGCCGCTCTGCTCCGCGACGGGCAGGAACTGGTTCGGCGGGACCAGCCGGCCGTGCCGTTCCCACCGCGCGAACGCCTCGAACTGCACCACCGAACCGATGCCGGGAGAGACCACGGGCTGGTAGTGCACCGAGATCTGGCCCAGTTCGACGGCGCGCCGGAGCCCGGAATCGCCGTCGGCCTTGTGGGCCGCGGTGCTCAGCATCTCCGGCCGGAACCGCTGCCAGTTGTTCTTCCCGGAGGCCTTCGCCGCGGTCATGGCGGCGTCGGCCTGCCGCAGCAGTTCCGCCCCGTCCAGCGTCTGCCCGGACTTCGATGCCAGGCCCATGCTCACGCCGGGCCGGACCATGGAGCCGCCCACGCGCAGGGGCGCGTAGAGGGACTCGGCGATCCGCTTGGCCACCGCGTCCGCGTTGAGGCACTCGGTGAGCAGCACCGCGAACTCGTCGCCGCCGAGCCGGGCCACGGTGTCATGCGGGCGGACGCAGTTGCGCAGCCTGCTCGCCACCTCCACCAGCAGCTCATCGGCCGCGGAGCGTCCCAGCACGTCATTGAGGTGCCTGAAGTCATCGAGGTTCAGCAGCAGGATGTCCACCGGATCCGGGCGGCGCAGGGCCGCGGCGAGCCGCTCGTTGAAGAGGGGGCCGTTGGGCAGCGCCGTCAAAGGGTCGCGGAGCGAGCCGGCCTTGAGTTCGTCGTCGTGCTCGGCAAACGCTGCCGGAGCAGCAGCCGCTGGACCTCCGGAAAGAGAAGCTCCCGCTGAACCGGAAGTACGACGGCGGGCAAAGTCGCCGCTGAGGGAACGGCCGGCGCTGCCGGCGCCCGGGTTCCCTCCGGCGGCGCCGCGGATGGAGAGGGCCACGGACGTTCCGGCGTCGGCCGCTCCGGCCGGGGCTGGGACCAGCGAGCAGGTGATTTCGACCGGGAGTTCGGTGCCGTCGGCGCGGCGGCCCGAGCCGGCGAACGGGGAGCTGGCGGACGGGGAGCCGGAGTACGGCGAACCAGGGCTTGCGGCCGTGCCCAGCCCGGCCAGGACGGCGTGGAATTCCTCCCGCGAGGCCTCGGCCAGGAGCATGCTGTGGTCCGCGCCGAGCAGCTGCGCCCGGGAATAGCCGAAGAGCCGTTCCGCGGCCGCATTGAGGAAGGAAATGGCTCCGTCCTGACCGACCAGCAAGAGCGCGTCCGGGCTGTACTCCAGCAGTTGTTGTGCGAAACCAGCTTCCACGATGTCTAACAGCCCCCCGGCGAAGAATTACGAATAGCGGGCACCTTGCGGAGAGCAGGCGCACTGCGCTGACTGAATCATATGCGGTGCGGGCTCCCCGGACGTGATGGGCATCATGCCGCACCCAAATGTGTCGAACGCGCCGGCCGCCGCAAGTGCGCCCGGACCGGCTGCGCCGGCACCAGCCCGGCTACCCGGGCAGCGGCACGCCCTCGAGGTCAGCGATGGCCGCCGCGGAGTTCCGCATGGCGCGCTGCCTGGCCGCCCCGGGTTCCGGGCGGGAGAAGAGGAAGCCCTGCAGGGCATCGCAGCCGTGGTCCATGAGGTAGCGTGCCTGCGCCGGTGTCTCGATGCCCTCGGCCGTGACCTTCAGCCCCAGGCTTCGGGCCATGTGGATCATGGAGGTGAGGATGGGCAGCTTTTCGACCCCGGTCTGCAGCATCGACACGAAGGACTTGTCGATCTTCACCACATCCACCGGCAGGTCCTGCAGGCGGCCCAGCGATGAATAGCCGGTCCCGAAGTCGTCCAGGGCCACCCGGATGCCGGCCTGGCGCAGGGTTTCGAGCTGGCCGATCACGTGGGAGTGGGCGTCGAAGAACACGCTCTCGGTCACCTCCAGGACCAGCTGGCGCGGGTCCACGCCGCTCCACGCCGCAATATCCAGGACGCGCTCGGCGAAGTCACGGTGCTGCAGCTGCACGCCGGAGACGTTGACGGCCACGCTCCGGAACGGGTCCTCCCCAAGCCACGGGGCGAGCTCGGTGCAGCTGCGCCTGAGCACCTCGGCGCCGATTTCCCGGATCAGGCCGCTGCGTTCGGCGGTCTCGATGAACTCGTCCGGCGGAATCAGCTCGCCGTCCCACTCCCAGCGGGCCAGGGCCTCGAACTGCACCACCTCGAGCCGGTCACTGGAGATGACGGGCTGGTAGTGCACGGTGATCTGCCCCAGCTCCACCGCCCGCCGCAGCCCGGCCGTGAGCTGGGTGCGCTCCAGCAACGCGGCCAGCATCTCGGGCCGGAAGTGCACATAGCAGTTCTTCCCGGCCTCCTTGGCCGCGTACATGGCCAGGTCCGCCTGCCGGAGCAGCTCCGACGACGTCTCCGTGCCGGCGTCGCGCGAGGCCACGCCCAGGCTGAGACCGGGCCGCATGAGCGTTCCCTCGATGGAGACCGGGGCGTTCAGGGTGCTGACCACGCGCTGGGCCACGGTGTCGGCGTCCCGACAGCCGACCAGCAGGACCACGAACTCGTCCCCGCCCAGCCGGGCGACCGTGCCGTGCGGACCCACGCAGTTCTGGAGCCGGCGGGAAATCTCGACCAGCATCTCGTCGCCGGCATGGTGGCCCAGGACGTCGTTGACTTCCTTGAAGTCGTCCAGGTCCAGCAGCAGCACGTGCACCGGTTCCGGGGTCAGCAGTGCCGCGGCGGCCCGTTCGTTGAAGAGCATCCGGTTGGCCAGCCCGGTGAGCGGGTCCTGAAACGCGAGTTCCTTGAGCTTGCCGGCCTGCTCGGCCAGTTCGTCCATGGCGCGGCGGGCCTGGTCCTGGGCGCGCCGGCGCGAGGTGATGTCCCGGAAGTTCCAGATCCGTCCCACGATCGCGTCCGCCACCTTCTGCGGGCGCGAGTACAGCTCCACGGTGCGGCCGTCGGCGAACTCGAGGATGTCGTGGCTCTGCATCAGGCTGTCCGCGTAAAGCGCTTCAACCTTCTGCAGGAAGGAGTCGGGATCCACCAGTTGGTCCGCGATGAACCGCACCAGCGCAGAGGGGTCCTCGGCCGCGATCAGTTCCGGCGGCATGCCCCACAGCTTCAGGTACTGGTCGTTGATCCCGGTGATTTGGCCTTCGCTGGAGAGCACGACGATGCCGTCCGACGTCGATTCCAGCGTGGCGTCCACGAGGGAAAGGGCCAGCCGCCGGCCGGAATCAGGGTCGTTGCGGTGCTCGGCGTCGCGGACGGCTACCGCCATGGCCGTGCCGCCGTCGACGCTCACCAACGAGCACGTGATCTCCAGAGCGAGGTCCGAGCCGTCCCGGTGGAGTCCGGCGGCGGCGAACGGCCGGCTGCCGGCCGGGCTTTTGCGTCCCAGCCGGCCAAAGACCCGGAGGAAGCCGCCGCGGGCTTCCTCCGAGAGCAGGATGGTGTGCTGAACGCCGAGGAGTTCCTCGCGGGGGTAGCCGAACAGCCGTTCCGCGGCCGAATTCACGAAGGCGATGATCCCGTCCGCGGTCAGCAGCAGAAACGCATCAGGACCCTGCTCCAGCAGGTCTTCACCAAATCCAGTTCCCACGACGATACCGGCCCCCAAGCGACGGAAGTTCATAGAGCGATGATGTTCCCGGCCGAGGTGCCCGGAGCAATGCGTTTCACTGAATCATAGGGTCCTTCGGCCCCGTGTCCAGCACATCGGCCATGGAACTTTGCGGGTCACCGGTTGCCGGGCACCCGATCGCCCCGCAGCGCGGCGATGGCCAGGGCCGCCCGGTCCAGCGCGGGCTGGAGCGTGGCCTCCGGCTGGGGGCCCGAGAACAGGAAACCCTGCAGGGAATCGCAGTGCAGCTTCATCAGGTAGCCGGCCTGGGCCGCCGTTTCCACGCCCTCCGCGGTGACGGTCAGCCCCAGCCCGTGGGCCATCCCGATCATGGCGTTCAGGATGGGCAGCTGCTCGGTGCCGGAGTTGATCATGGACACAAACGACTGGTCGATCTTCAGCGTGTCCACGGGCAGGCCCTGCAGGCGTCCCAGGGAGGAGAACCCGGTGCCGAAGTCGTCCAGCGCCACCCTGGCACCGGCCGCGCGCAGGGTCATGAGCTGCTGGATCACGTGGCAGTCGTCCTCGAAGAAGACGCTCTCCGTGACCTCCAGGACCAGCTGGCGCGGGTCCACGCCGCAGGACTCCGTCACGGCCAGGACCAGCTCGGCGAAGTCCCCGTGCTGCAGCTGGACACCGGAGACGTTTACAGCCAGGGACCGGGAGGAGTCCTCGTCCAGCCAGGGTTTGAGCTCGGTGCAGCCGCGCAGCAGCACCTCGGTGCCGATCTCGACAATGAGGCCGCTGCGTTCCGCCGCCGGAATGAAATGCTTGGGCGGAACGAGCGCGCCGTCGCGCACCCAGCGGGCCAGGGCCTCGACCTTGGTCACGGTCCCGCTGCCCGCGGAGACGATCGGCTGGTAGTGGACGGCGATCTGGCCGTTGTCCACCGCGCGCCGCAGGCCGGCCTCGAGGTCGTTGCGGTCCACGAGGGCCTTCATCATCTCCGGCTTGAAGCGCATGTACCGGTTCTTCCCGGCGGCCTTCGCGGCGTACATTGCGACGTCGGCACGGCGCAGGAGCTCGGAGGCGTCGACGGCGGCCTCGCCGATCGAGGCGAGCCCCAGGCTGAGGCTGGGCCGGAGCATGGTGCCGTCGATCCACACCGGGACGCGCAGCGAGTCGACAATCCGGGCTGCGACCGCCTCGGGCTCCAGCGAGTCGAGCAGGAGCACCACGAACTCGTCGCCGCCCAGCCGGGCCACGATGTCGCTCGGGCGCACGCACGCGCGCAGGCGCCGGCCGACCTCAATGAGCATCTGGTCCCCGGCATGGTGGCCAAGGATGTCGTTGACTTCCTTGAAATCGTCCAGGTCCAGGAGCAGGACGTCGACGGCGCCGCCGTGCCGGTCCGCCAGGGCGCTGGCGAGGCGGTCGTTGAACAGCTGGCGGTTGGACAGCCCCGTCAATCCGTCGCGGAACGCCAGCGCCTTCAGCTGGGCGGACTGTGCGGCGAGGTCTGCCATGGCCCGGGTGATCCGGTCCTGGGCAACCTTGGCCGCGGTCACATCCCGGAAGCTCCACACCCGTCCGACCACCTGGTCCGCGACTTTCTGTGGGCGGGAATAGCGTTCAAAAGTCCGGCCGTCGCGGAATTCCAGGATGTCGTGGCTTTCCGCGGCGGGATCGGCGTAGAGGGCCTCGACCTTCTCGACGAACTGGGCCGGATCCCGCAACTGGTCCAGGACAAAGGCCATCACCGCCTCGTCGTCCCCGGTGGCCAGCATTTCCCGCGGGATGCCCCACATAGTGACGAACCGATTGTTGACGCCGGCGATCTCGCCCTCGCTGCTGACCACCAGGATGCCGTCGGCGGTGGATTCGAGCGTCGCGCTCAGCAGCGACATGGCCTCCCGGAGGCTGTCATCGTTCTCCGGCCGGTGCGAGGTGTCCCGGACCGCGGCGATCATGCTCGCGGAACCGTTACCAGTCCCGTCCCGGGCGCCTGTAGCGGTGAAGAAAATAGATCCGGCCACCTCGGCCTGGAACTCCGTACCGTCCCGCCGGACCCCGTAGGCCTCCACGGGAGCAGTGTCAGTGTCCGTTTCGGCGGCAGCGGCGTCGCCGTCGGTGTGGGCGCTGCGGCGGAGGTTGAAGAACAGCCGCTCGAGTCCGTTGCGGAACCCCTCGGCCAGGAGCATGCGGTGGTCCGCGCCCACGAGTTCCCCGCGGGCGTACCCGAACATGCGCTCGGCGGCGGTGTTGACCATTTTGATGGTCCCGTCCTCGGCCACCACCAGCAAGGCGTCGGGGCTGGATTCCACCAGGTCCCCGTAGCCCGGGACCGCGGCGGAAACTTCCTGGGGGACTGTCTTGGGGACTGCGCCGGGCGCTTCCTCCGGGTACGACGACGCCGTCACCCGGCTACCGCCGTGCGAACCTGAGACCACCAACGAGACATTTAGAACCCTCCCATCGGGAAATCATAGGCGCCGGAAGCCTCCCTTGGGTGTCAAGAGGGTGTCAACACGTGGGCGGCGCCGGATCCCCGCCCATGGGGGAGGACCAAACGGCCAGTTGCGCTATCACCTCGGGTGCTTAAAACCCCGGTTTGGCAGCCCCGAGTGATAGGGCAACGTGGGGGGAGCGGCCCACCTGGGACTCACCGATCACGGCCTTGTAGTGGCAAACGAGTTCGGCGCCGAGCACGGACCACGTCCGGCCCTGGACCGAGGCGTGCGCGGCCGCGGCGAACGCGCGGCGCTTGGCGTCGTCGCCCACCAGGTCCACCACCCGGGCACGGAACCCGGCGAGGTCGCCGGGCTCGTACAGCCAGCCGGTCCGTGAGTTCTCCACGAGGTCCAGCGGGCCGCCGCGGCCCGTGGCCACCACCGGCACCCCGGACGCCATGGCCTCCTGGATGGTCTGGCAAAAGGTCTCGAACTCGCCGGGATGGACAAAGAGATCGAAGGACGCCACTGCCCGGGCCAGGTGGTCGCCGCCGAGGAACCCGGTGAAGACCGCCTGCGGCAGGGCAGCTTCCAATGCGGGCCGCAGGGGCCCGTCGCCGACGATCACCAGCCGGGTCCCGGCAACATCCGCCAGCACCGCCAGATCCTCCACCTGCTTCTCGGCCGCCAGCCGGCCCACGTAGCCGATGAGGCGCTCGCCGCCGGGCGCCACGGAAGCCCGCCAGCCGGCGTCGCGCTTCGCGGGGTTGAACCGTTGCGTGTCCACGCCGCGCCGCCACATGTCCACGCGCGGAATGCCGCGGCCGCGGAGCTGGTTGAGCGCGAAAGTGGAAGGGACCAGAGTGCGCGAGGCCAGCATGTGGATCTGGTCCACCCGGTTCCAGGCCCAGTTCTCCAGGAACGGGACACCGTAGCGCCCCGCATAGCCGGGCACCTCGGTCTGGTAGATGGCGACCGTGGGGATTCCGAGCTGGTGGGCGGCCTGCGCTGCCCGCCAGCCCAGCACGAACGGGGACGCGAGGTGCACGACGTCGGGCGCGTAGTCGGCAAGGATTCGCTTGACCCGATACACACCGCCCATCGCCACACGCAGGTTCGCATAGCCGGCCAGCGGGACCGAAGGGAGCCGGAGGACGTGGGCGCCATAGACCTCGTCCGGTACCTCCGTGTCCTGCGTGGACGGCGCGATCACCAGCACCTCGTCCCCGCGCTCCTGCAGATGCTCCAGCACGCGCAGGATGGAGTGGGTGACCCCGTTCATGAGCGGCAGGAATGATTCGGCGACGATTGCGATCCTCACCCCTCCACGGTGCGGGCGGCGGTTTGCGGCGCGGGGGAGAGATCATGGCCGGGAGGGGAAGAGTGGGTTAACAGGTGGGCGAACTCAGGAAGGAACCGCCACGGGCGGGCAGAAAGGCGGGCGGGGCGGGCAGAAAGGCGGGCGACTGCCAGAACTACCCGGGCACCCTCACATGGGCGCAAGCCAGCGCGGCCATGCGTCCACGGCGCAAACCCCACGAAGCAGCGGTGCCGGACGGCATGACGAAAGTCGAGCTACAGCGGGTCGGGCCAGTTGCCGACCGGGAAGCGGGCACAGATGCCGGAAACCGGACCGCAACGCGCGCGCTTGTTGCCTTCCATCAGAAATACCTCCAGAGGCTACGGAACTTCAGAATACGCCCGTCGCCTCCTACCGTCCAGAGGGGTCAGTCGGCCTTGAGGACATCCGGAAGTTCGTCCACAAACACCGTCTGCGGCGGTTCAAAATAGATGACCAGGACCTGCTCGCCGACGGCGTAAACGCTGGTCTTGTCGAAGGGGTGCGCGTGGAAGGCACTGGTTCCGCCGCGGACGGGCAGCATGACCTCCCCGATGGTGCCCGGGCCGATCCGTCCGGTCACGCGCCCAATCTTTCCGGTCAGGCTCCGGTCAACATCCTTATGCATCAGAACCCCATTACATCAGAATCCCAGTTCATCAGGTCCTCCGGCTCTCCGTGCGCACGGCGCCCTACGCCTCGGGCGCCTTCGCCGGCCGTTTGCCGCCATCCCGGGTGTTTTTGAGGGCCGTGGAGAGCGCCGGGAGGTAGTCGCCCACCTGTGCCAAAATACCGCCGATCATCCGGTTGACCCCTTCGCCGCCGTTGAGGACGGTCATCTGGCCGACATGTGCAAACGGCTCGGCCGCCGCCGCCACGATCGCCGGCATGTTCTCGGCCAGCTGCTGGGAGATGACGGCCTCCTGGTTCGTGCCCAGGGCTTCGGCACGGGCCTTGATGCCCTCTGCCTCGGCCAGTGCCTTGGCTTTGATGGCGGAGGCAGCGGCATCGCCACGGGCCTTCGTGGCGGCGGCCTCGGCCTCACCGGTGACCTTGGTGGCGCCGGCCGCTGCTGCTGCCGCCGTCGCGTTCGCCTGCGCCTGCACCTCGGTCCGCCGGGCGTTGGCCTGGGCCTCGAGCTCCGTGCGCCGGGCCAGCGCCTCGGCCGCGCTGATGTCCGCGGATTTCTGGCCCTCCGCGTCGGTGCGCTTGGCGTACGCCCTCGCGTCGGCGGGCTTGCGGACGGTGGTCTGCAGTTTCTGTTCCTCCCGGTCGGCCTCGAGCTTGGCCACCTCGGTTTCCTGGACCACCACCAGCTGGCGGGCCGTCGCATCGGCCAGCGGCCCGGCCTGGGCCGCGTTCGCCTTGGCGCGCTCGGCATTGGCCTGTGCCTCGGACTGGCGGATCGCGGACACGCTCCGGGCGTCGGCGATCATGGCCTCGGCCTCCGCTTCCTTTTCCGCCGCCTCGCGGTTCCGGGTGGCCTCCGCGATGCGGGCCTCCATCTTGACCAGGGCGATGTGCGGCTTGGCGATGTTCTGGATGTAGCCGGTGGGGTCCTGCAGGTCCTTGATCTGCAAGGAATCGACGACCAGCCCCAGCTTCTCCATTTCGACGCCGCTGGCGCTGCGGACCTGGGATGCCAGCTTGTCGCGCTCGCGGATGATTTCCTCGACCGTCATGCTGCCGATGATCGAGCGCAGGTGGCCTTCGAAGACGTTGTATACCTGGCTTTCCATCTTGGGCTGCTGGCCCAGGAACCGCCGTGCGGCGTTGGCAATGAACGGCGGGGCATCCCCGATCTTGTAGATGACCACGCCGTCGACAATCACCTGGATGCCCTGGGAGGTGACGCAGGAGACCTTGAGCTCGGTTTCGTTCAGCGTCAGGGACAGCGGCCGCACGGTCTGCAGGCCCGGCAGCACCAGGGCCCCCTTGCCGGTGACGATCTTGAAGTCCATCCCCTCCCGGGTTTCCAGCGTGCCGCGCGTCAGCCCGGAGATGATGAGCGCCTCGTTCGGTTCCGCCACCTTCCACATCAGTTTTGTTGCCACCCAGATGACGCCGACGACGGCGACCGCCCCCAGGATGATCGAAATGAGCGGATACAAAAATGACAAGTCCGGCATAACCAGGTCCTTTCACGGCGGTGGAAAAGATATTAAGCAAAGCCCCAAACGATGCTGCTGGCCAGTCCCGGCCGGCCTGGAGGCAGGAATTACCACGCCGCCCAGCCAGCTGTTGTACACAGTCTGTGGTGCTTCCGGCCGGGAAGTCCAGCAATTCGATGGTGTCCGGTCATGCGCCCACGTCCCGCCGGTGCCTAAAGCCCCTGTTGGGAGCCTCCGTCGCCGTGCCAGCGTGGAAGAGGGTGCGGGCGCGGAAGAGTTTGACCGAGCCGGCCTGCCTGGGTGAGCGGGGGCGGGGTGGGGCCAGGAGTGCCTGCCCGTGAAGGGGGTGATGGGTGATGCTCGGCTCTCCTCTCGGGATGACCCGTACCACCGGGATCGCGTGGGACATCTGGCGGGCCGGGCGGGCAAGCCAGGATGAGATCGCCCGCCGGCAACGGGACCGGCTCGCCGCGCTGGTTGAGTGCGCACGGTCCTCGTCGCCTTACTACCGCAGGCTGTACCGGGATGTCCCGGACATGGTCCCGGACAGGGTCTCGGACTCAGCCACGGACCGGGCCAAGGATCTGGCCACGTATATAGGGGAGCTGCCTCCGGTGGGCAAGCGCGAGCTCATGGAAAACTTCGATGACTGGCTGACCGACCCCCACATCACGCTCTCCGGGTTGAAGCAAGACCTGCTGGGTGACCCCTCGCGGATCGGCAGCCTCTACCGCGGACAATACCTCGTGGTGACGACGTCGGGGTCCACCGGTGAACCCGCGGTCCTGGTCCATGACCGGACCTCGCAACTGGTGCCCAGTCTCCTGGGCCCGATCCGCGAACGGCGGACCCTGATGGCGGCTAAGGAGGCTCGGGCTTTCCTGCGCCGGGGGCTGCGGGCCGCGGCGCTGATCGCGGACGGGGACCACTTTGCCGGCGTCGTGCTGACCGAAGCCGCGCGCCGGCGCAGCCCCCGCATCGCCCGCCGGGTGCGCGTATTCTCCGTGCTCCGGCCGCTCCCGGACCTCGTGGCGGACCTCAACGACTTCCAGCCGACCGTGCTCTACGGGTATCCGAGCGCCATGGTGCAACTGGCCGCCGAACAGCAGGCGGGACGGCTCCGGATCCATCCGCTCCTGGCGGTCGCGTCCGGGGAGAGCCTGGCGGCCCATGCCGCGGCCGAGATCGAGGCGGCCCTCGGCTGCCGGGTCAGCGTGCGCTACCTTGCCTCGGAGGTGCTCGCCCTGACCAGCCGCTGCCGGCAGGGACTGTTGCACGTCAACGCGGACTGGACCATCGTGGAGCCGGTGGACGACGCCTTCCGGCCCGTCCCGCCCGGCGAGCTCTCCCACACAGTGCTGGTCACCAACCTGGCCAACCGCGTCCAGCCGCTGATCCGGTACAACCTGGGCGATCGGGTGCAGCTGGCTGCCGGCCCGTGCGCCTGCGGCAGCCCGTTTCCCACGCTGCGGGTCGAGGGACGCAGCGGCGACGTGCTGAGCTTCGCTGCCGCCGACAGGACAAGGTTGGACGGGACAGGGTCGGAAGGGACAGGGTTGGAAGGGACAGGGTTGGACGGGACAGGGTCGGAAGGGACAGGGCAGGACGGGGCGAGGCCGGACGGCAAAGTGGTGACCGTGCTGCCGTTGGCGCTGGGCACGGTGATCGAGGAGACCGCCGGTGTCCGCCGGTTCCAGGCGATCCGCACCGGGCCGGGCTCGCTCACCGTGCGGCTCGAGCTGTGGCCGGAGGCCGCGACGACGGCCGTGCGGACAGCGGTGGGGGAGCGCCTGGGTGCCTTCTTCGCGGCCCAGGGCGCCGCCGGCGTCGACGTCCGGTTTAGCGATGAGCCGCCCCGGCCGGACCGCAGCGGCAAGTTCCGCGAGGTGTGGTCCGCCTGAGCCGGCCGCGGTTGTCGCTGCCGTTAGGGCTGTGAGTGCTGTTAGTGCTGTTCCAGGATCCGCCGGGCGTCCTGCTGGGCCTGGAGCTGCTCCGGGGTCACGGACTGTCCGGTCAGGAACCCGGCGGCGGCCATGATCCGGCGCAGCTCGGCGACGCTGCGCGGGGTCCGCACCCCGTGGTGCGCCATGGCGTGGCAGTTGGCGCAGAGCGGGACGAGGTCTGTGACGGGGTCCAGTTCATACCTGCTGCCCAGCTGTGACACCGGGACCAGGTGGTGGACCGGAATGAAGTCCTTGCCGATCTCGCCGTAGGCGATTTCAAACGAGAATCCGCACGCGGCGCAGCTGGTCCCGTGGTGGGCGACGCAGACCCGCCGGGCGTCCGGACTGTGTTCGTACTTGTTGACTTCGACCCGGGTGACCGCCGCCGCCGGGACGGTGCCGGGCACGGGCTGGGTGGGGTCCGCCGGCACCGGGCCGAACTCGCCCCAGAGTCCGCGGAGCAGGGGCTCGACGGCGGAGTCGACAGCCAGCGCGGGGCCGTGCAGGGATTCCCAGTCGATGCCGGGCACGGCCTCGGCGAGGACCCCGGGCGGGATCTGGTCGCCGGCGGGCAGGAGGGCGTCGAAGTCCACCTGGATGCAGAGCACGGATGCGGCCTGTGCGCCGGGCTGTGCGCCGGCTCGGGCGGCGCTCGCGGAGTCCGGTGCCTGGACGCGGGGAGCCGGCCGTTCCGAGACGATAACGCCGTGGCCGATCAGGCCGCGTCCGTGGCGGCCCTGGAGTACCAGCCACGCGTCCGCGCCGGAAAGAGCAGCCCCGGAGGGAGCAGCCCCGGCCGCGTCCGCGCCGGCCGCAGCAGCCCCGGCGGCGTCCGTGCCGGCCGCGCCGGCCGCGCTGCCTGGTCCGCTGCCGAGACCAGTCCCGACGTCCCAGCTGGCCAGGTGCCGGCCGGTTTCGGCGACCTCCTCCAGCACGGCCGGGTAGGTCCAATCGTTCCATTCGTCGGGGTTCCAGACGAGGATGATTGCTGTCATCTGCCCATTGTCGCAGTCACCTCTGCCTGTTGGTCAGAGCAACCGCTGATTGTCAGAGCAACGGCTGATTGTCAGGACTACGGCCGATTGCCACACCGGCGGCCGTTAGCCCGGACTGCCTGCGGCATTGTTCAGCGGCCCGGTGGGCCCGGTCCTGCAGGTGGCGTTGAGGGTGTCCTCCGCGATGGACTCCATTTGGTGCAGAATGTGAGTGTCGCCGCGAGGGAGCGGCTCCGGCGGGTAGGCCACGGCCATGGTGAGCTGCCGGGTTCCGTCCGCGCTGGTCATGGTGATGGTGCCGTAGCCGGGCACGTCGCCGGGATGGCCGTAGTAGAAATCGTTGGTGCACAGATCGTTCCAGCGGACCACGCCGAGTCCGTACCGGGCGTAGAGCGGGCTTTCCATTTGCGTGATCGTGGCCGGTTTGAGCAGCTTGTTCTGCAGCAGCGCGCGGTAGAACGTATTCACGTCCGCCACGGAGGACACCATGCCGCCGGCGGCGTTGTCGATCTGGGCGGCCGGATAGGTGACGTCGAGTTGTTTGCGGTCCAGGGCGATGTAGCCGTGAACCATGGACGACGGCGCCGGGCCGGCCGCCGTCATCAAGGTCTCGCTCAGGCCCAGCGGCTCGATGATGTCGGTGCTGATCACCTCGCCGATCCGCCGGCCGGTGAGGTGCTCGACGATCAGCGCCAGGGCAATGTAATTCGAGTTGGAGTACTCAAATCCCTGGGCCAGCTTCGCCTGCCAGGAGATCCGTCCCGCCATGGCCAGCAGATCCGCCAGGCTCACCTTGGTGGTCAGGGCTTTCCGCACCGTGGCCGGATCGAACAACGGCCCGTCCACGGACGGCATGCCGGAGCGGTGCTGCAGCAGCTGGCGGACCGTGACCGGCCCCGGCGGGTGCATCACCTTGTTGAACTCCGGCAGGTAGGTGCTGACCGGCGCGTCCAGTTCCAGCCGGCCCTCCTCGGCCAGTTTGAGCACGCAGACGGCCACCATGGACTTGGTGACGCCGCCGATGTGCACCGGGTCCGTTATCTCGGCCCGGGACGGGCTGTTCAGGTTTCGGACCCCGTAGGCCGCGGACCACTCGTCCCCGCCCACACGGATCTGGATGAGGACGGCCGAGGCGCCGTCGTCGAGCAATCTCCGGCCGAACTGTTCGAGCACGGCCCGGTAGCCGGAATCGGGCGACACCGGCGCCGGAGGTTTCGGCCCGGGGATGCAGCCGCCGAGGGCGGCGGCGAGCACGACGGCGAGGATTGCGGCCGTGAGCCGGCGGAATGATGCGCGGATCCAGACCATCGGCATGAGGGTCCTTCTTGCAGGTCGGGAGTGCAGTCAGGGCAGGAAGATGCCCCCAGCCAGGCACAGTCCTAATGATTGTGATGGTCCTCAGACGGGGTGCAGCCGTCAAGGGCCAAAGGGGTGTGATCATACGAAAACGGCCGCCAAGCAGTTGTGCTTGGCGGCCGTTTTTCGGCAAGCCGGCGACAGGGAGAGTCAGCCCGTGGCGCCGGCGCCTAGAGGCGCACGCGCCACCACAGGGTGGTCGCGGTGCAGGTTTCCGAGGGCTGAGGCGCCCTGCGGCGACCCCAGTTCCTCGAAGAACTCCACGTTGGCGCGCACGTAGTCGGCCCACTCGTCCGGGACATCGTCCGAGTAGTAGATCGCCTCGACCGGGCAGACGGGATCGCAGGCGCCGCAGTCCACGCATTCGGACGGGTGGATGTAGAGCGAGCGTTCACCCTCATAGATGCAGTCCACCGGGCATTCGTCGATGCAGGCCTTGTCCTTGACATCCACACAGGGCTGGGCGATCACGTACGTCATGGCTGCCTACACACCCGTGTAGACGGTCTTGCCCCACGTGAAGAAGTCCAGTGCGGACTTCCCCTGTTCGCGGAACGTGTTGGTGGAGGAATCCTTGACGCCGCCGAACGGCACGTTCAGGTCCAGGCCCGCCGTCGGACGGTTGACCTTGATGACCCCGGCCTGGGCGCGGGCGGCGAAGTCCGTGGAGAACGCCAGAGAGTCGGTGCAGATCCCGGCGGTCAGGCCGTAGCGGGAATCGTTGATCGCGGCGAGCCCGGCCTCGTAGTCCGGGACCTCGAGGACGGCCACCACGGGTCCGAAGATCTCTTCGGTCACGGCGGCGTCGTCGAAGGGCAGGTCCGTGAGGATGGCGGCCGGGAAGAGGAACCCGGCGTCCGTGCCGCCGTCGTACTCACCGTGCAGCAGCGTGGCGCCGCGTTCGACGGCGGTGCGCACCGCGGCCTGGTTCTGTTCGAACTGCTGGCTGCTCACCACAGCGCCCATCTTGGCGGCCTCGAGGCCGTCGCCGGCGGTGTACAGCGCGGCTTCCTCGGTGAGGGCCGCCAGGAAGGCCTCGCGGATGCCGGGCGTGACGTAGACGCGGGACGTGGCGGTGCAGGCCTGGCCGGTGAGGCCGAACGCGCCGGCCGCCACCACCTGGGCAGCCTTGCGGGGATCGGCGTCGTCCAGGACCAGCACGCCGTTCTTGCCGCCCATTTCCAGCTGGACCCGGGCGCGGCGGGCGTTGAGGATCTCCTGCAGCCCGAGCCCGACGTTCGTGGAGCCGGTGAAGGACAACCCGGCGATGCGGGAGTCGCGGGCCAGGGCGTCGCCCACCACGCGGCCTTTGCCATGGACCACGTTGAACACGCCGGCGGGCAGCCCGGCGTCCTGCAGGGCCCGGGCCAGGTGCGTGGCCGAGAGCGGGGTGAGCTCGGCCGGCTTGATGACCACGGCGTTGCCGCTGATCAGGGCCGGGGCGGACTTCCAGGCCGGGATGGCGATGGGGAAGTTCCACGGCGTGATGAGCCCGACGACGCCGAGCGCCTCGCGGCGGGTGGTGATGGTGGTGTCCGGCAGGCCGCTGGGCAGCACCTCGCCGGTGGCGGCCCAGCCGAGGGACCCGAAGAAGCGCAGCACGTCGGAGGCGCGCTTGACCTCGCCCTTGGCCTCGGCGAGGGTCTTGCCCTCTTCCCGGACGAGGTCCTCGGCGATGGCGCTCTGGCGCTCCAGGAGCAGGTTCCCGGCGGCCATCAGGATGGCGCCGCGGGACGGGGCGGGCAGGGCTGCCCAGGCCGGCTGCGCGGCGGCGGCGGCGGTGATGGCGGCGTCGACGTCGGCTGCGGTGCCGCTGGGGGAGAGGGCGGCGAGCTCGCCCGGGCGGGCCGGGTTCATCCGCTCGGTGTCCGCCCCGCCGAGCCATTCGCCGTTGATCAGGTGCCGGGCGGTGATGAGGTCCCGGGCTGTTGCTGTTGAGGTGTCTGTGTCGGTGGAAGTCATGGGGTTCCTTCTGAAGAGAGGACGGGAAGAAAGGGAGGCGGGCTAGAGCCCGCGAATCAGGCCGCCGTCGCAGCGCAGTGCCACGCCGGTGATGTAGGAGGCCGGCGCGCTGCAGAGGAACGCCGCGGCGGCGCCGAATTCCTCGGGTGTGCCGTAGCGGCGGGCGGGGATGGTCTTGCGGGATTCGAGCTGGATTTCCTCGGCGGTGGTGCCGCGCCGCTTGGCGGCGGCCTGGTCGAGTTCCGCGACCCGGTCCGTGGCAATGCGCCCGGGGAGGAGCATGTTGACCGTGACGGCGTCCAGCGCCACCTCGGCGGCGAGGGTCTTGAGGTAGCCGGCCAGCGCCGCGCGGCCGGTGTTGGACACGGCCAGGTTCGGCAGCGGTGCCACGACGCCGCTCGACCCGACGGCCAGGATCCGGCCCCAGCGCCGTTCCCGCATGCCCGGCAGGATGTGCGAGACCAGGGCGTGGTGCGGTTTGACGAGTTGTTCGAACGCCGCGGCGATGTCGTCCGCGCCGAGCGTGGCGGCCGCGCCGGGCTTCGGCCCGGGACCGTTGAGGACCAGGATGTCGACGGGCCCGAGTTCCGCGACGGTCTGTTCGACGGCGGCGGCCACGCCCTCGGCGGTGCTGAGGTCCGCTTCGACGGCGATGGCACCCGGCCCGTAGGCGTCCGTCAGTTCGGCGACGATCTCCTTGGCGCGGACCTCGCGCCGGCCGGTGATGGCCACCCGGACGCCCTCGGCAGCGAGGGCCCGGGCGATGGCGAGGCCCAGGCCGCCGGTCGAGGCAGCCACAAAGGCGGTCTTTCCGCTGATTCCGAAATCCATCAGTTCCTCCCCGCCGTGGTCAGCGCGGCGGCCGGGTTCGACCCCAGGGCCTCCGCGGCCTCGGCCAGGTGCGTGCGCAGCCCGGTCCGGAGAACTTCCGGGAAGGCCGCGGCCGGTGCCCGGACGCCGGCGTCGGCAATGAGCCCGCGCTGGTGCAGGCATTCCTTGCGGATCGCCAGCGCGATTTTCGCCTGCTGCTCGAAATTGATCAGCGGCAGGTAGGGCAGCAGGGCATCGCGGGCGGCCTCGTAGCCGTCCCTCTGCCAGGCCCGCACGCAGGCGATGAGCGCTTCCGGGTAGGAGAAACCGGTCATCGCCCCGGCGGCGCCGGCCAGGAGCTCGTCCAGCAGCCCCTGGCCGCCGAGGCCGCCGAAGACAGAGACGTCCAGGGCCGCGGTGAGGTGTCCGATCGCCACGGACGTGGGCGGAGCCTCGGCCTTGACTGCGGTGACGAAGCCGCAGGCCTGAACCACCGAAATGAGCGCCTCGGTGCTGATGTGGACGCCGCTGGCCAGCGGGTAGTCCTGCAGCACCACGTTGGCGCCGGCGGACTGGTGGATGGCGTTCAGGTGCGCGATGACCACACCGGGGTTGGCGGAGTTGGCCTGCACCATGACGGCCGACAGCCGGTCCCCGGTGGCAGCCTGGATGGAACGGATTTCATCGACGGCCGTGCCGGTGAAGAGGGACGTCACCCCCACCACGAGGGGCAGGCGCGTTTCCTCCATGACCACTTCCAGGACCAGGCTGCGCTCGGCTGCCGTCAGGGCCGCGGCCTCGCCGAACACGCCCAGGACGGTGAGTCCCGTGGCGCCGATCGACTCGTAGTAGCCCACGAGTCCGGCCAGGCTGTCCGTGTCGACATCCAGGGTGCTGCCCTGGAACGGTGTGGCGACGACGCCCCACACGCCGGGTGTCAGTGACTCCCGCATTGGTTTCTCCTTCTAAGCTCTTGTTGTTCTTCGAACGGCTGAACGTCAGCCATCGGCATGTCAGGCGGTGGATCCGCTACCGGCCCGGCCAGTGCGGCGCACGCTTCTCCTGGAAGGCGCGGACGCCCTCGGCGGAGTCTTCGCTGTCCAGCGCCGCCATGAGGGCGGGGAGCCGGAGGCCGCGGGCCTCGGTGGCGGTCAGGTGCGCGGTCTGCGTGACCATCTGCTTGACCGCCCGGACGGAGGTGGGGGCGCAGGCGAGGATCTGGTCCACCCAGCGCTGCACCGCGGCGTCGAGTTCGTCCGCGGGGACCACCTCATTGACCAGGCCCATGGACTGCATCTCTGCGGCCTCGGCCTTCCGCCCGGTCAGGAGCATGCCCATCGCCTGGGTGTACGGGATCCGGCGCACCAGCTGGTGGATGCCGCCGTCGAGCGCCAGGCGCCCGACGCGCGGTTCCGTCAGCCCGAAGCGGGCCGTCTCCGCGGCGATCACGATGTCCGCGCCGAGCACGATCTCCATGCCGCCGCCGAGTGCATAACCGTTGACCCGGGCGATCACCGGGATGTCCAGCGTGGTGCGCAGGCTGAGCCCGCCGAAGCCATTCGGGTCCAGGCCGGCCCAGTATTCGAGGCCGGTCTTGTCCACGGCGGAGGCGGACATGTCCGCGCCGACACAGAAGGCCCGGGTCCCGGCGCCCGTGATGACCACGGCCCGGACGTCCGGGTCGGCTTCGAGCTGGTCCCAGATCTCGTTGAGCCGGGCCTGCGCGCCGCCGTCGACGGCGTTGAGCACGTGCTGGCGGTCGATGACCACGGTGGCGACATGGTTCTCGATGGTCAGGGTGACCTGATCCACGACGGTCTCTACTGTGGCGGTCACCGGAGCACCCCCAGTTCCTGCAGGCGCTCGATGGTCTCGGCGTCGAAGCCGTTCTCCAGCAGCACCTCAACGTTGTGTTCGCCCAGCCGCGGGGCCACCCGGCGGATGGTGGGCGGGGTGGCGGAGAGCCGGATGGGTGCGTTGAGCATCTTCACGGTGCCGACGCCGGGGTGTTCGGCCTCGACGATCATGTTGTTGGCGTGTGTCTGCGCATCGGCCAGGGTCTGCTCCAGGGTGTGCACCGGGGCGTTGAGCAGCCCCTGGTCTTCGAGCCGGGAGGTCCAGTATTCGGTGGTGTTGGTGGCCATGCGCTCGCGGAAGATCGCCTGCAATGCCGGCTTGTTTTTGAACTGCTGTTCGAGGTTGGCGAACTCGGGCCGCAGCGTGAGGTCCGCGTCCAGGCCCAGGGCCTCGGAAATGCGCAGCAGCGGATCCGGGGTGAAGCCGCCCACCATGCAGACGGCGCCGTCGGTGGTTTCAAAGACGCCGCTGAGCGGCATGGCGCCCCAGTTGACCTCGTAGCCGCGGTTGAGCTGCATGCAGGCCTCCTGCATCTGCAGGTGCAGCATGGAGTCGTACATCGTCACCTCCACCTTCTGCCCGACGCCGGCGGACTCGCGGGTGCGCAGTGCCAGCAGGATGCCCTGCATGAGGTGCATGCCCGTGATGTAGTCGCACAGCGTGGTGGGGTAGATGGCCGGCTTCATGTCATCCGACTCGCGCCGCCACATGACGCCGGAGTAGGCCTGGGCGATCGCGTCCTGGCCGCCCTTGTGCGAGTAGGGGCCCTCGGGGCCGAAGCCGGTGCCGGAGGCCCAGATGATGCCCGGGTTCTGCTCCTTGAGGTCCTCGTAGCCGAAGCCCATCCGCTCCATCACGCCGGAGCGGAAGTTGCTGACCACGACGTCCGCGTCGGCGAGCAGCCGGCGGAGGACGGCCTTGCCCTCATCGGTGCGGGTGTCCACCGAGATGCTGCGCTTGTTCCGGTTGATGGACAGGAAGATCGGGTTGTCCTGGCCGTCCTTGTCCGGGAACGAGTTGCGGGAGATGTCCCCGGCGCCGGGGCGCTCCACTTTGATGATGTCCGCGCCGTAGTCGCCCAGCAGCTGGGTGCAGGACGGGCCCATGAACACCTGGGTGAAGTCCACGATCTTGATTCCCTCGAGCGGGAGCGGGGTGCCAGCCGGGAGCGGGGTGCCCGCAGCCTCAGCGCCGGGTGCTGTTGCTTCTGCTGTTGTGCCTGGGAACAGTTCGTCGATGACGGTGCTCATGCCCCCACCACCGCGTCCACGTCAAGGGTGGCGTTCGCCGACGGGACGTCGCCCGGGTCCGCGCCGTGCCGGCGCATGCCCTGCTGGATGTCGAGTGCGGACACGTCGCGGACGAGCGTGCCGTTCTGGATCGCCAGCGCGGCGGCGACGCCGACTGCCTGGCCCATGGCCATGCAGGGCGGGATCTCGCGGGACATCTTCTGGGCCTCGGGGGTGGCGGAGTAGTGACGGCCGGCGACGAGCAGCTGGTCCACTTCCTTGGGCAGAAGCGAGCGGAAGGGGTAGTAGTAGTCGCGGCCGCGGGCCACGGTGTCGGCGAAGTGGCGGCGGGAGGTGACGTCGTCCTTCGTCATGACGTACTCGCCTTCGAGCAGCCGGGTCTGGCGCACGCCCATCTGGGACGCGACGTCGAGCATGTAGCAGTTCTCGAAGCCGGGCAGGTTGGCGCGGACGTAGTCCACGGCCTCGGTGATGCGGTCCCGGGCGGCGAACTCGGCGGCCGTCATGTCCGCCGGGTCGACGCCGTCGAAGCCGGTCATGTGGGGTGCGTTGCACCAGACGACGCCGTCGATGGGGGTCTTGAGCCACCACAGTTCCCAGGCGCCGCCGAGGAGGCGCTTGATCTTGCGGTTGATGGCGCGGGCTTCCTTCGGGTTGGCCTGTTCGAAAGCCTCCGCGGCGTTGGTGTCCACGTTGCCCAGGCGGAAGACGAGCGTGGTGAGGTAGCTGTCCTTGACGTAGCTGGCACCGGCCCGGGAGGCGACGTCGATGTCGCCGGTGGTATCGATGACGATGTCGGCCATAAAGGCCTGCGGGCCGGACTTGGTCTCGCAGATGACGCCCTTCATGACGCCGTTGTCCACGATGGGGCGGGAGAACCAGGAGTGCAGGCGCAGGTTGACGCCGGCCTCGCGGACGAGGTCGTTGGAGACGCGCTTCCAGCCGTCCGGGTCGAAGGCGGCGGCGTAGCAGACCGGCTTGGGGGTGGTGTGGGAGTGGAAGTCGAAGGTGCCGTAGCGGCCCCACTTGTTCCACAGTTCCTCGGAGGTCTTGCGGTCATCGGCCGGCGGGACGATCGCCAGGCCCAGCTTCTGCAGGCGCTCGACGTACTCGGAGACGATGCCGGTGACCGTGATTTCCTGGCCGTTGATCATGTCATCGAGCACCAGGACCATGCCGCCGGAGGCGAGGCCGCCCAGGGAGGAATAGCGTTCCAGCAGCGTGACAGAGGCGCCCGAGCGGGCCGCGGTGACAGCTGCGGCCACACCTGCGGGGCCGCCGCCGACGACGAGGACGTCGGAGCGGGAGATAACGGGGGCGGTGAGGTCCGCCGTGGTGGTGCTGAGTTCCAGCGACGACATGGCTGTGGACGGGTTCATGGGGATCCTTACTGTTTCGGCCGAAGTGCCGTTAGAGGCGTGCCGTGGGAACGGGTGCCGTTGGAACGGTGCCGCTGACGTAGAAGACGGTGCCCGGCAGGAACGCGGCGACGCTGACCGCTAATTCCACCCGGCAGAGGGTATGGCGCATCGCGGCCCGTTGCGGGCCGTGGTGCGGACTGTTGGAGGGGTTCCGGCGGACACCGCGGTATGGAAGAGGCGTCCGGACCGGAGAAAGGTGACGGCGGCTAGGGCCGGCGGATCACCACGCGTGAGGTGCGTTAACCCAGATCGCTACGCAGACCTCTTCGTAGCTGTTCTTGTACCAGTGGGGCGTATCAGAGGAGAAGGTGATCGAATCGCCTTCTTCCAGGGTGTACTTCTCGCCGTCCAGGAAGATGTCCTTCCGGCCGGAGATCACGATGCCGAATTCCTCGCCGCTGTGGCGGAAAGGAGTGGCGCTGGTGTCGTGGCCTGGCGGACTCACGATCCATTGGGCCTCCAGCGCACCGTTGAGGTCCGGGGTGAGCAGTTCATAGACCGCCTCACCCACGGACTTCTTGGTCACGCCCTTGAGGTTTCGCCGCTCGGCCTTGCGGACCACGGGGGACCTGGTTTCTTCCTGCCCGAGGAAGAACTTCCCCACAGGAATGTCCAGGCCGTGTGCCAGCTGCGCCAAGGTGGTGAAAGACGGATTGGCCAGGCCGCGTTCGATCTGGCTTACGATCGCCGGGCTGAGGCCAGTGACTTCCGAGAGCTTCGCAAGAGTCATTCCTTTGTCCTTGCGCATGTTGCGGACCTTGTTGCCTACGGTGGCAAGAAGGACGCTCGTGCCGGCGGGGGAATGTCCCGTGACGATTTCGTTGGCCATGCTCCGACTCTCTCTTGGTGAGCTAACACACATAACTATAGTGAAAACTTTTAGCGAATCAAGGTTTTGGTGAATATTTTTACGTTTCCGGCCTGAATTGGCGCCTGACGTGCGGCTTTGTCATCCGGCCCGGCCCCGGCCCGCCGCGGGCGGACGGGACTTCTCCGAAAACCATTGACTCCGTGAAGATCTTCAATATAGTTGTGTGAGCCGCAACACTTTGGGAAGAATGCTTCGAACAGGTTAGGGCCCACGGCCTTCTGGCGGAAGGCGCATCCGACCCGTGAACGCGTTCCTTTCCTCAAGCAAAGCTGCCGTGACATCTGCCAAGCCATCCGCAGAACACGATGTTGGCCGGTCAACAGGGACCAGTTCCTTGTTGCCGAGCTGGATGGCCCGTTTGCATTCAAGCGCTACGAAGAGGCATGCGTAGCTATCTGGGCTAACTCGCCTCCCATGTGGTGAGCCGGTCCCGCCCCGCGGACCAAGCCAAACGATAGTTTCGATTGCCGGCGACCCCAACAGGGGTGCCCGCCGGCAATCCGTACCCTCACGCACCCCGAAAGTGCGGGGGAAGGAAAAAGGAATCATGACTGACACTGTCGTCAAGACTGACCTGGAGACCGGCCGCAAGTCCCGGCTATCTCCGGAAGTCCGCCGGGGACTGCTCGGCCTTGGACTTGGAAACACCCTGGAATGGTACGACTGGATGGTCTTTGGCCTGCTGTCGGCCTTCATCGGACCCAAGTTCTTCCCGTCGCAGGACCCCGTCGCCGCGACGCTGAGCGCGCTGGCTGTCTTTGCCGTCGGCTTCGCGTTCCGTCCGCTGGGCGGGATCCTGCTCGGCACGTTCGCCGACAGGATCGGACGACGGCGGGTAATGCTCTGGTCCATCATGATGATGGCGGTTACCACCCTGATCATTGCCGTGTCCCCGACCTATGACCAGATCGGCCCCGCGGCCGGCGTCATCCTGCTGGTCTGCCGCATCGTCCAGGGCATCTCCACCGGTGTTGAGGCTCCGCTGTCCACCGCCCACGCCGTTGAACTCGTCCCCGCGGGACGCGAGGGCTTTGTCGCCGGCATCATCTCCTTCTACGTCAACGCAGGCATCCTGCTCGCCTCGCTGGTCAGCTACCTGTCGTCCCTGATGCTCGGCGGAGCCGTCATGGCCGACTGGGGATGGCGTGTGCCGTTCATCGTCGGCGCAGCCTTCGGCTTCGTCGTTGTCTACCTTCGCCGGACGCTTCCGGAGACCATGAAGCCGGAAGAACTGGCCAACAACTCCGCCAAGACCGTCTGGGGCGGAGTGCGCAAGCACTGGCTCAGCGTCCTGGCCATCACCTTCGTCGTCGGCGCGGCGCAGGCCTACAACTACGCCTGGAACACCGGCCTCCCGACGGCGGCCCGCACCGGCTTCAAGGAGGACGCCACCGCAGTCTTCGCACTCACCACCATCCTCGGCGTCGTGCTGGTTGTCGGTAGCCTCATCATCAGCAAGGTCGCTGACGGCAAGTCGATGTCCAAGTGGTTCCTGATCACCCGTGCGCTGGCCATTCCGTCCGTCTTCCTGATGCTGATGTACGTCAAGCCCGGCATCGCCGGCTTCGCGGCCGTCCTCCTCGGCGGCTCGGTGGTGCTGGTCCTGAACATGACCCTGTACAACGTTGTCACCAGCTCCCTGATGCCGAAGGGTTGCCGCGGTGCCGGCACCGCGCTCGGCTACGGCCTGGGCGTCGCCCTCTTCGGCGGCACGGCCTCCTACCTGCTGGTCTGGCTCCAGTCCATGAACGCGTCCTGGATCTTCCCCGTCTACGTGGCCGTCCTGTCGGCGCTCAGCATCGTCTTCTACCTGCTCGCCCGGAAGAAGAACGGCATCTTCATCGGCAGGTAGGACACACAGCCGGCCACGAACACAGCCAGACACGAACACAGGCACGTAAGAACAGCGGTAAGCAGGAACGGAAAGTGGGAACCCTCATGGACGCCAGTCGCCCGGACGGAAGCGGTCTGCAGGCAAACGAAATCTCCTTTGATCTCGACGTCTCCGACGTGGAGCTTTACCAGGCAGCCCGCGCGCTGTTGCTGACCGCCCACCACAGCGAGAACCACCGGGTGGCGGCCGCCATGCGCGGCGAGTCGGGGACCATCTATCTCGGACTGCACATTGGCGCCAAGCGCATCAATGTGTGCGCCGAATCCAGCGCCCTTGCCAATGCCCGCATGGCACAGGAACCAGCAATCCACTCCGTGGTAGCTGTCAGCATGGACGGGCAGGGACAGCCCCAGGTCACTAACCCGTGTGGCCTCTGCCGGGAGCTGCTGCGTTCTTACGGATCCGAGACCTCTGTACTGGTCGATGCCGGGGGCGAGGTGGGCAAGGTTCGGATCAAGGAACTGCTGCCCTTTCCCTGGATGCGTGCCACCGAAACGGAGTGGGACACCCTCCCGCCCCGCGTTCAGGATCACGCAAGCTGACGAGCCGCCGCAGCACCCGCATCATCACCAGCGGCAACGGCAGCGGTAAGGCATCACGGAAGGCCGGGACTCACAAAGTCCCGGCCTTCCGGCGTCGGGCGTTCACTGTGAGGCGGCGCTCTGCCGGCGGGCGTTCACTGTGAGGCGGCGCTCCGCCGTCGCCGTCGTTGAAAGCTGTGCCGGGCACGGCCGGCGTGCCACACAGAAAGCTGGTGCAGCCGCCGCGTTTCCGCTAAACCACTGCACCAGCAGGTAGTACGAATTTTCTGAATGCTATGAAACGTTACTCATTCGCGGCTCCCTATGTCCCGGGGGTTGATGACCGGGTCTTTACGTCTTCTTCCAGGTGCCTCGTCATCAGCCAGCCTGCGCCGGCCATTACTACGCCCATTACCATGAAGGCCCAATTGTCCATGGTGTTCAGCGACAGGAAGTTGGCCGCCGAATCCACGCCGACGATGAAACCGTAGATGCTAAGGACGATGTACAGCAGACCGGAGCCCATGAGGAAATTCCGGGCGCCCATGGCAGTCCGGGACATGGTCAGGCCGGTGGCGCCGATCGCGAGCTGAACGATGTTCAGCAACATCGACACCTGGAACAGGCCCAGGAACAGGGCCTTGGAATCAGGCCCGAAGAACCTCAGTTCGCTGTAATTCGTAGTGATGCCGGGGATGAACCCCAAGATGCCCACGACGATCAGGACGATACCTACACCCATGCCAACGTTCTGTACATCTGTCCGACCAAAATGAACGCCGTGCGCATGAGGAGATGCGGTAGTCATTATCTGCCTCCAACCACTGATTGCGGACATTTACAATTTTACGGCCCGGGTGTGCAAAAAGCTCCGCGCGGCCCCGACGGCAAATACGGCGGATCCGGCCAATGTGCCTGTCGGAAACCGGCCGGATGCCGGGCCCGTGGCACCATGGATCTCGATGAAACTGCGCGCTGATCAGACCGGACAACGTGGCCTTCCCATGCCCCTGTGGCTGCAGGGTGCCCTCGAGTCCGCCCAGGCCGCCGTCATCTCCGCCCTCGTGGTGGTGGCCCCGATCGTCATCGTCTGGGCCACGGCCGGATTCCAGCACGGCGGATTCGACGTCCTGGCGCGCCTGGCCGGCCAGGCCTGGCTGCTGATCCACGGCGTGCCCCTGCTGCTCGACACCGCCGGTGCCGGCTCCGCCGCGCAGCCGGAATCCGGGACGCTCTCGCTCATCCCGCTGGGGCTGGCCCTCATCCCGTTCCTGCTCGCCTGGCGCGCCGGACGGCGCCTGGCCCGTGCCTCGTATACGGACCAGCTCTGGCAGACGCTGCTTGGCTCCTGGCTGGCATACGCGGGATTCGGGATCGCCACGGGCTTCGTCTGCCGCACGGCCGACGTCGGGATCAGCCTCTGGGCCGCCGCGTTCATTCCCCTCATCCCGTTCGGGCTCGGCATGGTGGTCGGCGCGCGCCGCGAGGCCGGGTCGTGGAGCCGGCTGATCGGCGTCGACGCCGTGGCCTGGCTCTCCCGCACCAGCCAGCACTCCCGCTGGGCCGGGTCCTACCTGGGCTCGGCCATCAAGGCAGGATCGGTGGCGCTGATGGCGAGCCTGGCGATGTCCGCCGCGCTGCTGGCGGTCGACCTCTTTATCCACTGGAACCTTGTGGTCGCCGTTTATGAAGGGCTCGACGCCGGCGCCTTGGGCGGCGGCGTCCTCACCATCGTGCAGCTCGGCTTCCTGCCCAACCTCGTCGTCTTTGCCCTGGCCTGGATCTCCGGCGCGGGGTTCGCCCTGGGCGTCGGGTCGCTGGCCGGACCGCTCGGGACCGCCGTCGGGCCGCTGCCGTCCATTCCGGTGTTCGCCGCGCTGCCGGCCGGTTCCCTCGACTTCGGCTTTGTGGCCCTGGTGGTGCCGGCGCTGGCCGGGGCGCTGGCCGGCTGGTGGTTCCTGCGCGAAGGCGAAAACCACTTCGACGAATGGCTGTCCATCAAGGTCCGGGCCCGCTGGTTTACCGCCGCCGCCTCCACCCTGGTGCTGGGCGCGGTGATCGGCTCCGTGGCCGGGCTGCTCGCGGCGGGGCTCGCCTGGCTGGCCCGCGGTTCGGCCGGCATCGGGCGGCTGACGGAGATCGGGCCCGATCCGCTGCGCACGGCACTGTTCGTGGCCGCCGAAGTCGGGATCGGCGTCGTGATCGGCTACGCGGCCGGACCCTGGCTGGAACGCCAGCAAAAGCTGCGCGAAGCAGACCTCGAGACGGTCAACAGCCGCTAGCGCAGCGGCGCGGGTGCGGCTGTCAGCGCAGCTGCGTGGGCAGTTGCGTGGGCAGGGACTTCTCCAGCTGCGTCCTGCATTCCGAGGTTGCCTGCTGCGTCAGGGCGTAGCGGACGCACTGCTGGTAATCGCGGATCTGGTTGAAGAACAGCGTCGAGGCCAGGACCACCAGGAGCATCACCGCGGTGACCACCAGCCCGGATATCGCGCCGTACAGGACCAGCCGCGATTCCTTGTATTTCACGGCCCGGACCAGCACCACGATGCCCAGCACAATCCCCGCCACTGTGAGCAGCGCCGTCAGCCACACGTAGGCCACGTCGAGCTGGAAGACGAAGAACGAGCCCAGGACCGCGACGACGAACAGCCGGAAAAGGGTATGCGTCAGGCGTGCGGAATCTTGTGCCGCCTGGCCGGCCGGTTGCCGGCCCGGCTGGCCGCTGCCGGATTCCGTGGGGGGATTCATGTTTTCCAGCCTACGCGAGCGGCCCCATAAGCTAGGACCATGCGCATAGTTGTCCTCGTTTCCGGCACCGGCTCCAACCTCCAGGCAGTAATCGATGCCGTGAAGTCCGGCGCGCTCGACGTCGAGATCGCCGCCGTCGGCGCCGACCGCCCGGGGACGTTCGGGGTGGAACGCTCCGCCGCCGCCGGGATTCCCACGTTTGTGGTGGACTTCAAGGCCTACCCGGACCGGGCGGCCTGGAACGCGGCCCTGACCGAGGCCGTCGCCGGCTTCGCCCCGGATGTGGTGGTGTCCTCGGGCTTCATGCGGATTGTCAGCGCCGACTTCATCGACGCGTTCGGCGGCAAATACCTCAACACGCACCCGGCGCTGCTGCCGTCCTTCCCCGGTGCCCACGGGGTCCGCGACGCGCTGGCCTACGGCGTGAAGGTCACCGGCTGCACGGTGCACTGGGCCGACGCCGGGGTGGACACCGGCCCCATCATCGCGCAGGAGGCCGTGGCGGTCGGGGACGGCGAGAGCGAGGAATCCCTGCACGAGCGCATCAAGGTGGTGGAACGCCGGCTCCTGGTCTCCACGCTGGCCTCCCTCGCCGCGGCCCACACCCCCGCCTGATTTCCCCCGCCTGATCTGCCCCGGTTTCCCCTGCTGATTTCCCCCTGATTTCCCCGATGCGCTATCACTTGAGGTGGCTATCAGGGCTCAGAACAGCCCGGAGATGGCCCGAAGTGATAGCGCATCGGGTCGCGGGCGCGTAGCGGCCTTCGCAGGCAAACCAAGTGGTCGGACCCGCAAAACTGAGTACACGTTCCGAAAGTCAGGTACTGCAGGGCCAAAGACAGGTATTTCCGAGCCGGTGCAAGTAGCGAAATGGGCAATAGTCTGACGCAGTCTCATTCATTCGCCGCATCTCCGGGGGTTCTTCGTGTCTCGATTCAGCCTTGCCAAAACAAGTCCAAAAGTACTGTGTCTCACTGCGGCGCTCGTTCTCGGAACGGGCGCCGTTTCTGCTGCCATCGCCGCCACTCCAACGCCGGCAAGTGGCGAAATCAAGGGGTGTTTCAACAACAACAACGGCGGTGAGCTGCGTGTACTCCCCGCGGGCGCCTCGTGCGATTCCAAGAAGGAAACCGCAATCTCCTGGAACGCCCAAGGCATCCAGGGCATCCAGGGCATCGCCGGTGCCCAGGGGATCCAGGGACTGCCCGGACTGAAGGGCGACACCGGCGACACCGGCGCCACGGGCGAGACCGGTGCCACGGGGGCCACCGGCGAAATAGGTGCCCAGGGCGGGAAGGGCGACACCGGCGAGACCGGCGCAACCGGGGCCACCGGTGAAACAGGCGCCCAGGGCGAGAAAGGCGACACCGGCGAGACCGGTGCCACCGGGGCCACCGGTGAAACGGGCGCCGTAGGCGCGACAGGTGAGACAGGCGCTCAAGGCGTCCAGGGCGAGAAGGGTGATGCCGGAGACAAGGGTGACACCGGTGCCACGGGTGCTGCCGGGGAGCCCGGTCTTCAGGGCAAGACGGGTGCCACCGGCGCAACCGGTGGCGCCGGCCCCGCGGGCGCCATCGGCCCGGTCGGCCCTGCAGGGGCCAAGGGCGAGACGGGTGCCACCGGTGCCGCCGCGTCCACCAGTGTGAGCGTCGCGTCGGCCAGCGGCTCAACGCTCACCGTCGTCGCCAGCTGCCCGGCCGGCCACGTCGCCACCGGCGGCGGCTTCGCGATCAACAGCAGCAACGGCAACCAGGTCGTGGCCAGCCAGCCGGTCGTGGGCGGATCGGGTCAGCCCACCGGCTGGTCCGTCACCCAGCTCAAGTCGAACGCGCTCTCGGTGTCCGTGACCTGCATCCAGTAGGCGGCTGATCGGACCACAGACGACGGCGCCCCTCACCACTCGCAGGTGAGGGGCGCCGTCGTGATGTCCCCGATGCGCTATCACGTGGGGCGGCTATCAGCGTCCGGAACCGCCCGGAGCGATAGCGCATCGGGTTGGCGGGCCGGCTACTCGAGCCGGCGCTGCTTGGTCTCCGGGGCGAAGAACGCCATCCACAGCACGGAGAGCAGCACCAGGCCGCCGGCCAGGGCGAAGGACGTCGCGAGCCCCAGCTCCGGCCACAGGAAGGCCGCGAAGACCAGCGGACCGAACCCGGCGCCGAGCCTCGAGAACGTCGAAGCCCAGCCGAAGCCGGAGCCGCGCAGCTCTGTCGGGTAGAGCTCGGAGACATAGGCATAGAGCACCGGGATGGCCACCTGCACCACGAAGCCGAACACCAGGAGCCAGAACACGGCGGCGGTGGGGATGTCCACCACGATCGCCACGATCACCAGCGTCAGTGCGGACAGCGGTCCGGTGATGGCCAGGATCCATTTGCGGCCCACCCGCTCCACCAGCAGGGCGGCCACCACCACGCCGAGGAGTCCGACGGCGGCCATCGACGCCGTGGTCAGGAAGGCCTTGTACTCCGCGAAGCCGGCGCCGATCAGGATCCGCGGCATCCACGTCAGCGACAGGTAGTACACCAGCAGGATGCTGAAGAAGAGGGCCCATGCCGCCGTCGTGATCTTCCAGTTGAACTGCCAGAGGGCGCGCAACTGCGTCCATGCGCTGCCGGCGGAGAGGCGCGGTGCATCCTGCGGCGCGGGCAGGCTGTAGACGCGGGCCTCGGCGCCGGTGGCCTGGACCAGGCCGTCGATCACCTTGGCGGCCTCGTCGCGGCGGCCCTTGCGGATCAGGAACAGCGGGGATTCCGGCACGCTGCGGCGGATCCAGAACACCAGCAGCGCCGGGAGCACCATGACCAGCATGGTCAGCCGCCAGTCCGCGAAGGCCGCGACCAGCCCGGCGGAGACAAAACCGCAGAGGGCGGCGCCGATCGGCCACCAGCCGTCCATCGCGGTGAGCACCCGGCCGCGCTGTTTGCGGGGGGTGAACTCGCCCACCAGCGCATAGTCCACCGGGATGCAGCCGCCCAGGCCGAACCCGGCCAGGAACCGGAACACGACGAACCACATGAAGTCGGGGGAGAAGGCGCCGAGCACGGTGAAGATGGAGAAAATCAGCAGGGTCGCGGTGAAGGCCTTCTTGCGGCCGATCGTGTCCGCGATGGTGCCCCAGACGAACGCGCCCAGGGCCATGCCAATGAGGTTCGCCGTGCCGATCCAGGCGGCATCGCCCGGGCTCAGCGACCAGTGCTTGGACAGCAACGGAATGAGGATGCCGTTGAGGGTGACGTCCCAGGCATCGAACATGAAGCCCAGTCCGCCGATCAGGAAGATCCGGCCTTGGACCTTCCACCGCCACGGCAGTTCCTGGACCACCTGTTCGCCGCTGGGCACAGTGGTGTACGTGTTCATCTTGGCCTCCTGTGAAAACTCTACGTGGCCGGGCCGCGGCCCGCGCGTGCTTCACACTCCGGCGCGCGGAAGGGCCCCGCGCCGGGACGCGATAAACTGGCCGCATCCCCACCACCCGCGGCCCCGCCGCGATATAAGACGGAGACTTTTGTGAGCTTCACGCAGCTTGACCGTGTATCCATCGACCGAGTTCCCATCCGCCGGGCACTGATTTCGGTCTACGACAAGACCGGTCTGGAGGAGCTCGCTCAAGGCCTGCACACCGCCGGCGTCAAGATCGTCTCCACCGGCTCCACGGCCAAGAAGATCGCCGCCGCGGGCATCCCCGTACAGGAAGTCGAGGAAGTCACCGGCTCCCCGGAAATGCTGGACGGCCGCGTCAAGACCCTGCACCCGCGCGTGCACGGCGGCATCCTTGCCGACCGCCGCGTCCCGGCCCACATGCAGACCCTGGCGGACATGGAGATCGAGCCCTTCGACCTCGTCGTCGTCAACCTCTACCCCTTCGTGGAGACCGTGAAGTCCGGTGCGGCGCCGGACGACGTCGTCGAACAGATCGACATCGGGGGCCCCGCGATGGTGCGCTCCGCCGCGAAGAACCACGCTGCCGTCGCCATCGTGGTGGACCCGGCGTCCTACGGTGCCGTGGTGGAGGCAGCCGCCTCGGGCGGTTTTGACCTGAAGACCCGCCGCCGGCTCGCCGCCAAGGCGTTCGCGCACACCGCGGCCTACGACACCGCCGTGGCCACCTGGACCGCCAGCCAGTTCCGTGACGAGGACGGCGACGGCGTGATCGACTGGCCCGCCTATGCCGGCCTGGCCCTGGAACGCTCCGAGGTGCTCCGCTACGGCGAAAACCCGCACCAGCAGGCCGCACTGTACGTGGACAAGGCCGCCCCGGCCGGCATCGCCCAGGCCGACCAGCTGCACGGGAAGGCCATGAGCTACAACAACTTCGTCGACGCCGACGCCGCCCTGCGCGCCGCCTTCGACTTCGCCGAACCCGCCGTCGCCATCATCAAGCACGCCAACCCGTGCGGGGTGGCCGTCGGTTCCGCGTCCGCCGCTGACCCCATCGCCGACGCCCACGCCAAGGCCCACGCCTGCGACCCCGTGTCCGCGTTCGGCGGCGTCATCGCCGCGAACCGCACGGTCACCGCCGGGATGGCACGGACCGTCGCCGGCATCTTCACGGAAGTCGTCATCGCGCCGGGCTTCGACGACGAGGCCGTGGAGATCCTGTCCAAGAAGAAGAACATCCGCCTCCTGGCCCTCCCGGACGGATACGGCCGCTACCCGACCGAGTTCCGCCAGGTCTCCGGCGGCATGCTGGTGCAGGCGACGGACAAGGTCGACGCCGACGGCGACACCCCCGCGAACTGGACCCTTGCCGCGGGCGACGCTGCTGACGCCGCCACCCTGGCCGACCTGGCGTTCGCCTGGACCGCGTGCCGTGCAGCGAAGTCCAACGCCATCCTGCTCGCGGACAACGGTGCCGCCGTCGGCATCGGCATGGGCCAGGTCAACCGGCTCGACTCCTGCAAGCTCGCGGTCGAGCGCGCCAACACCCTGGGCGTATCTGTGGACTCCGATGTTGACGGTGCCGGCGGTGCTTCGAACGCCGACGCCACCGCGTCGCCGGAACGTGCCCGCGGTGCCGTCGCGGCCTCGGACGCGTTCTTCCCGTTCGCCGACGGACTGCAGATCCTGGTCGATGCCGGCGTGCGCGCCGTCGTCCAGCCCGGCGGCTCCGTCCGGGACGAGGAAGTCATCGCCGCGGCCAACGCCGCCGGCATCACCATGTACTTCACCGGAGCCCGCCACTTCTTCCACTAGGGCACTTCCACCCGGGCTCTTCCACCCGGGCTCTTCCACCCGGTCTGCGGTCCGCGCGCAAGAGACCCGCACAAAAAATGGACATGCCCTCCCTTTCCGGGGGCATGTCCATTTTTTGTGCCACCGAGTGGGCTGGCAGCCGGTCCGCGGGACATGCCCATTCTTTCTCATTCTTTCCGCGGGACATGCTCATTTTTCGCGGCAAGGAGTGGGCATATGGGGGATATGTCCAGGCTTCGGAGTGTGGAGAGGACATGTCCCTTGAGCTTCGGAGCTGCCAGGGCCCAGCGTGGGGAATGCTCATGCTTTCCGGGGCGCAGAGGGCCAAGCGTGGGGCATGCTCATTCTTTCCGCGGGACATGTTCATTTTTTGCGGCAAGGAGTGGGCATATGGGGGATATGTCCAGGCCTCGGAGTGTGGGGAGGACATGTCCCGTGCGCTCAGGAGCTGCCAGGGCCAAGTGTGGGACACACTCATTCTTTCCGGGGCGCAGAGGGCCAAGCGTGGGACATGCCCATTCTTTCCGGGGCGCCGATAGCCAAACGTGGGGCATGCTCATTCTTTCCGCGGAACATGCCCCCACTTTGCGGAGCCCGGAGGACCCGCCCGGGAGGACATGTCCATTCCTCATGCCAAGGCCCGGACATAGGGGGTATATGTCCGGGCCTAGGTGTCAGCGGAGGGCATGTCCAGCGGAGGCGCCGCGATCTGCCGTCGCACACTAAAACCGGCGCGGGGGCACTGCGTCCTCCTCACTGCTGAAGATGGGCCGCAAGTGACCCCGCGCCGGGGTAAACAGGGTTGACAGGGTAGGCAAGCCGGGCTGCACGGGCCCCGCGGACGGAGCCCGTGCCCTCAGGTTAGGAAGCGGCCGCCGTGGTGTAGGCCTGCTGGATCACGCTGCCCCAGTACGGGCCGTACATCTTGGTGGAGTTGCTGCCGTAGCCGTAGCTGTTGATCGAGTTCTGGTAGCCGGAGGCGCTGGTGCCGATGAACCACGGACCGCCCGAGGAGCCGCCGGTCATGTTGCAGGGGATCCCCTGGGTGTTGAACTGCGGGTTGTAGGGATCGTTGGTGGCGGTGCCGGAGCAGCTCTTGAGGGATTCACCGTTGAAGGGCGCCGCGGCGGGGTAGCCGTAGGACTTGTAGGTCAGGCCGCGGGCGGCGTTGAACTGCAGCCCGGAGCCGCCGACGACATCGCTCAGGTACTGGCCGTTGAGCGTGGACATGACGGCGAAGCCGGTGTCATAGGTCATGTCGCCCGAGGAGCTCCACTGGGTGGGGGCGTAGAGGGCCCTGGCCGTCCACTTGCCGTAGGGGGCGGCGCCATTCAGGTACGCCGGGACGAACGTGAACTTGGTGGCGAAGGCGCCCGGGCCCTCGTTCACGCAGTGCCCGGCCGTGGAGACCGTGCTCTTGTTGCCGGAAGAGACCGAGTTGCCGGAGCAGACATAGTTTGTCCCGCCGAGGGTGAAGAAGACCTTGCCGATGTGCGGGACGGGGGTCTCGCTCGCATTGGCCTTCGTCTGGAGCGTCTGGGACTGCAGCTTGGGAGCCGCGGCCTCGACCTTGCTTGGGGCGCCCGTTTCCGCCGGGCCACTGGCCGCGGCGGCCTTGCCATTGCGCTTCATGGCCCTGTCGGCCAGGACGTCGCCGGGGACGGCGCTGCGCATGCGTTCCGCGGTCCAGTAGTCGGCCGTGCCCGTCTCGGTGACGGTGTGGCTGGTGACATCGGAGGCGGAGACCGGTGCCTTGGCCGGTGCGGGGGAGGCCGTGGCCGCCCCCGCGGCACTCAGGGCCAGCAGCGCGGCGGCCGAAAGAGTCAGCAGGCTGGTGGCCAGAGTCTTGGGTGTTCTCATGGGTGTCCTAACCGGTGGAAAAGCGGGGCGGCCGCTGTTGGCGGCCGCTGGATGGAACGAAACTACGGCAATTTGACTAACCTGTAAAGTCTCTTGTCAATTTTTGTTATGCCGTGTTGAGCCGTCACTCATCCGTCCGCGCACGACGCCGGTAGGCGCCAACGGGGGCACCTCGGGTAAGTTAGGGGTGTTGAGATAACACAAGATTCCGGAAATACCCAGACCTTCAGGGAGACGCCCGCGCAATGGCAAAGATTATCTATACCCACACCGACGAAGCGCCGATGCTGGCCACCTATTCGTTCTTGCCGATCATTGAGGCGTTCGCCTCGACGGCCGGTGTGGAAGTGGAGACCCGCGACATCTCGCTGGCCGGCCGCATCATCGCCGTGTTCGGCGACTACCTCACCGAAGAGCAGCGCGTCAGCGACGCCCTGGCCGAGCTTGGCGCCCTCGCCAAGACGCCCGAAGCCAACATCATCAAGCTGCCCAACATCAGCGCCTCCGTGCCCCAGCTGAAGGCCGCCATCGCCGAACTCCAGGGCCACGGCTACGCGCTGCCGGACTACCCGGACAACCCCTCCTCGGACGAGGAAACGGACATCCGGTCCCGCTACGACAAGATCAAGGGCTCCGCCGTGAACCCGGTCCTGCGCGAAGGCAACTCGGACCGCCGCGCCCCGCTCTCGGTCAAGAACTACGCCCGCCAGAACCCGCACAGCATGGGCGCCTGGACCCCGGATTCCAAGACCAACGTGGCCCACATGGACGCCGACGACTTCCGCTCGAACGAGCTGTCCGTGGTGATCGAGGCCGACACCAACATCAAGATCCAGCTCGTCAAGGAAGACGGCACCGTCAAGGTCCTCAAGCGTGCCTTCCCGGTCCTGGCCGGTGAGGTCATCGACGGCACCGTGATGCGCGCCGCGGCCCTGGATGCGTTCCTCGCGGCCCAGGTTGCCCGGGCCAAGAGCGAGGGCGTGCTGTTCTCCGCCCACCTCAAGGCCACCATGATGAAGGTCTCGGACCCCATCATCTTCGGCCACGTCGTCAAGGCCTACTTCGCGGACCTCTTCGCCACCTACGGCGAGCAGATCGCCGCCGCCGGCCTGAGCCCCAACAACGGCCTTGCCTCCATCCTCAACGGCCTCGACGACCTGCCGGAGGAGATCCGCGGCAACGTCCAGGCAGCCATCGAAAAGGGCCTCAACGAGGGCCCCGAACTCGCGATGGTCGATTCCGACAAGGGCATCACCAACCTGCACGTGCCCTCCGACGTCATTGTCGACGCCTCGATGCCGGCCATGATCCGCAGCTCGGGCCACATGTGGGGCCGCGACGGCCAGGAAGCCGATACGCTCGCCGTCCTCCCGGACAGCAGCTACGCCGGCATCTACCAGGTCGTGATTGACGACTGCCGCGCCCACGGAGCCTTCGATCCCACCACCATGGGCACCGTCCCGAACGTCGGCCTCATGGCCCAGGCCGCCGAGGAATACGGCAGCCACGACAAGACGTTCGAAATCCAGTCCGCCGGTACCGTCCAGATTGTCGACGACGCCGGCACCGTGCTGATCGAGCACAAGGTGGCCCCGGGCGACATCTGGCGCGCCTGCCAGACCAAGGACGTGCCGATCCGCGACTGGGTGAAGCTGGCCGTTACCCGTGCCCGCGCCTCCGCCACGCCCGCCGTCTTCTGGCTGGACAAGGGCCGCGCACACGACGCCCGGATGATCGCCAAGGTGGAGGAATACCTCAAGGACCACGACACCGAGGGCCTGGAAATCGCCATCATGTCCCCGGACGAGGCCACGGCCTTCACGGTGGAACGCCTCCGCAAGGGCGAGGACACCATCTCGGTGACCGGCAACGTGCTCCGCGACTACCTCACGGACCTCTTCCCGATCCTGGAACTGGGCACCAGCGCCAAGATGCTTTCCGTGGTGCCGCTGATCAACGGCGGCGGCCTGTTCGAGACCGGCGCCGGCGGATCCGCCCCGAAGCACGTCCAGCAGCTGCTCAAGGAAAACCACCTGCGCTGGGACAGCCTGGGCGAATTCCTCGCCCTGGCCGTCAGCTTCGAGCACCTCGCCACCAGCACCGGCAACGCCCGCGCCCAGGTCCTGGCCGACACCCTGGACCGCGCCACCGGCACGTTCCTGCTCGAGGACAAATCCCCGAAGCGCAAGGCCGGCGAGCTGGACAACCGCGGCAGCCACTTCTACCTGGCCAAGTTCTGGGCCCAGGAACTGGCCAGCCAGAACGACGACGCCGAGCTCGCCGCGGCCTTCGCCGCCGTTTCTGACGCGCTGAACTCCAACGAGGACACCATCACCGGCGAGCTCCTGGCCGTGCAGGGTTCCCCGGTGGACCTCGGCGGTTACTACCGGCCCGACGCGGCCAAGGCCGCAGCGGTCATGCGCCCCTCGGCGAAGTTCAGCGAAGTGCTTGCAACGCTGACCAAGTAGTCCCAGCCGCAGCGCGCTGCCGGAGCTGTGGCAATACGGGCCGGCGCCACGCAGAACGCCCCGTCTCCCGAAAGGGAGGCGGGGCGTTCTGCTGCCCGCCCGGGATTCCGGTGCGCCCATGGTTGCAGGGCGGCGGAAGGTGGGGCGGTCGGGCCGGCGCGGTGAGCGCCCGGCAAGGGCTGGGGGGATCAGCCCTTGCCGTTTCCCTTGTGCTTCGATTTCCCGGTGGCGGTCTTGGCCGGGGCCGGCGCCGGGGCGACGGCGGCCGGGGCCTTCCGCGCGGCAGCCGCCGCCTGAGCGGCGGCTGCCTGTTCAGCCGCTGCCTTTTCAGCCGCTGCCTTCTCCGCCGCCTTTCGGGCTGTCTCGGCCGCCTGCTGCGCGGCAAGATCCGCCCGGACGGCATCAATCGATGACTTGATGCTCTGGTGGCGTCTGAAGGACACCTCGCCGTTCGCGGCGAGGGCATCCAGGCGGGTCAGCAGCTCGTCAAGGTGCTGCAGGGAAGCGGCGGGGTCGTTGGCGGCTGCGGCCTCGCTGACAGCGAGGACGTGGGATTGCAGCTGCCTGGCCGCGCTGGGGCCCAGTTCGGGGGCAGGGGAGCCGCATCCGGCCAGCGCCCCGGCCGCCAGCAGTCCTGCGAGCAGGCTGGCGGGCATCCGGTATCTGCCCCGGCTGCGGTCTTGCCCGGCGTTTCGCGCACGGCTCATGGTTCCACGCCCTTCTGCAGTTCCCTCAGGTGATCGCCGAGCGGTCCTGTGACGGTGGTGGGGTAGGGGACGACGTCGGGCGCGGCGGGGGCGGACAGGGCGACCGCGATCGACGCCACGACGGCAAGGACTGCCAGCACGGCGAGCAGCACGGCGACGCGCGTGCGGGGCCGTGCCCGGAGGAACCATCTGGCCCCACGCGACAGGGAGCGGCGCCGGCGCGGCCGCAGCGGCAGGGCATCCGGGTCCAGCAAGTTCAAGGGGCGTGTTCCCGACGCCGCAGCCGCTGCGGCTCCGGACCGGGGAGGGCGGGGCCGCCGTGCCGGCGGGGCCGGGAGGACCCGGGTGGGTTCCGCTGTGACGGGCCCCGGCAGCGATCCGGGGGAAACGAGGGCAACGCGGAAGGCTGCCTCGAGCTCGGCGGCCGCGGGGCGGTCCAACGGGTCCAGGGCGGTCATGGCCTGGATGAGCCGGGCCCACTCCTCGGGCACGGTGTCCGGAATGACGGGGGCGCGGTGCAGGCGGGCCACGGCGGATTCGACTGCGCTGCCCGGGTACTCCACCTCGCCCTTGAGGCATTCGAGCAGGACCAGGCCCAGGGAGTAGATATCGCTCGCCGGACCGAGGTCGGCGCCGCGGGCCTGTTCCGGGCTGAGATAGGCCGCGGTTCCCACCATGGTTCCCGTGGCCGTCAGCCGGGTCCCGTCGATGATCCGGGCGATGCCGAAGTCTGTGAGCTTTGGCCGGAGCGGCTCGCCCGGCCGGACCGGCACCAGGAGGATGTTGGCGGGCTTGATGTCCCGATGGACGATGCCAAGGCCGTGGACGTAGGCGAGGGCATCGGCGATCCCGGCGCCGACCACGGCCAACTCGTCCAGCGGCAGGGGACTGTGGCGGATCCTGGTCCGCAGATCCTGGCCGTCCACGAGCTCCATGGTCAGGAAGGGCCGGGGCTCCTCGGGAATCCGGGTGTCCGTCCCGGCGTCGAACAGCGTCACCAGGCTTGGATGATTCAGGGTCGCCAGCAACTCGATTTCTGCTTCCTGGCGGCGAAGCTCGTCGGGATCGGCCGATTGCGGTGCAAAGAGCTTCAGGGCAACGTCCCGGCCAAGGTTCAGGTCCTTGGCCGTGTAGACCGACGCCATGCCGCCCCGGCCAATTACCTCCCCCAACTGATAGCGGCCGCCCAAGGGCTCCGCGATGATGCTGTTGGGCGAACTGTCCACGATGTCCCCGTACCTTCCGTGCGCGCCGCGGCGGCGCTCCTAAAGAATGATACGGGTACGGGTATCTGCTCCTGGTCCCTGAGGCGTGCGGCAGGACCCCCGGTCCCGATATCGACGGGTATTGCCTCACCGGCCGCTCATTCTCAGGCGCCCTTCCGCCGGAGCGTGCCGTTGGGTCCCCCAGCGGACCCAACGACCCCGCTCCGGCGGTACAGGACCTTGATAGGAGCGGTGGCATGCGCTAGGGCGGGCGGGGCTTGCAGCCGGGCCGTGGCTGCGGACCGCGGTACTCCGGGGGCGCGGGCGCTGAGGGGATCAGGCCTGCGGGAAATGAGGCGCCGGAAACCCGGCGGGGGACGGTCGTGTCCATGGGGGATTCTCCTGGGTGACTGTTGTCGGGCAGCAATGGCAGCCCGACGGGCCGTGCTCTGTGGAGACAGAGACGGCCCGACTAGTCAGGAGAAGAACCGGGATCAGCGCTAACGGCTGCGTACTCGTGCTGGAGCGGACCGCCGATGGGGTCGGCCCCGATGGTGGGCAGATAGAAGACCAGGCTGGGCATCCACGCAGCCGTCCCGGCAGGCCCGCTGCCGGAGTGCCCGCTGCCGGACCCCGAACCCGGAGCCGGCGGGAGTGCGTCAGGCGCAGGCAGGCCCGTGCCGCCATGCCACGGGCTTGGACCCGGGTTGCCGGAGGGAACCGGAGGTTTACCGGTCCCGGCAGGGGGCTCGGCCGGCGGGGCAGCGCCGGACCGGACAGGTGCCGCGCCGCGGGGTTCAGGGATCAGCAAGGCGGGATAGGCAACCGTGGCACCCGGGGAAGGATATGCCGGGACGGGGCGGGCTGCCTCGGTGCCGGTGGGAGCAGGCGCCGGCGGTTCAGGTGGTGCTGCCTTGGCGGCGGTTGCTTTTGCGGGGGCCGCCGGTGACGATGCGCCGTCGACGGCGGCCGGCGTCCCCGCCGGCGTTGCCGCTGGGACGTCGCCCGGGCCGTCGCTGCCCGAGGGCCCGGCCGCCGGGTCGCCAGGGAGCGGACCGGCTGGATCGGGACCCGGAACCGCGGGGTCCACGACCGGCGGAACATCGCCGGGACCCGGAACCGCGGGGTCCACGACCGGCGGAATATCGCCGGGACCCGGAACCGCGGGGTCCACGACCGGCGGAATATCGCCGGGACCCGGAACAGCGGGGTCCACGACCGGCGGAATATCGCCGGGACCCGGAACAGCGGGGTCCACCACGGGCCCGGTGGCCGGCGGGATGACGGCCGGTTCAGGGAGCGACGGGCCAGGGTTCGAAAGGCCAGGGTTCGAAAGGCCAGGGTTCGAAAGGTCAGGGTTCGAAAGGTCAGAGTTCGAAAGGCCGGGGACCGCCGGATCCGGCGCCGCCTGCCCAGGCGCGGGCGGTGGCGAGTCCGCATCCGCAGGATCAGCGTCGGTGCCCGCGGGCCCGTCCGGGTCGGCAGAAACGACGTCCGCGGCCACTGTTCCCGGCCCCGGAACGGCGCCCGCCGCCCAGGTGCCCGCCGGGACCGCAGCGATGTCCACGGAGACCACGCCGTCGAGGGAGGGGACAGGGAGGTCGTCGGCGTCCGTACAGGCGACGGCGGCCGCGCTCTCACCGGCGTCGTCGGCGGTCCCGTAGAGCGTGCAGGCGTCGTCCGCTTGTGCGGCCGTGCAGGTCAGTGTCAGCCACGCGGCGCCGGCAACGGCGGCCAGGAGCGTGCGGCGCAAGGGGCGCAGGGTCCGGCCCGCGCGGGAGGCCGCAGCTGCTGGATCCATGCGCGCACCCCCGCTCCGGGAAAACTGGACAATTGCCTACAGGGTAAGTCGGCCCCAACAGGAGAGTCCAGAGCGGAGCCGAAACTGTAGGCATACCGAGACACTTGGGATGCCGGGTCCGTTGCCTGGGGGCGTGGAAAGCGGGAGCCGTTAGTGGGCGTCGTTGGGGTAGCTCACGCCGAGTTGCGCGCGTACGCCGTCGAAAAGCCGCATGGTGTTCAAGGAGTCCTCCAGCGGCATCACCGGGCTCTCGGTGAGCCCCTGCTGGACGCACCGCGTGACCTCCCGGAGCTCGTAAGTGTAGCCACGTCCCACCACGGTGAACTGCTCCGTCCGCGGCTCCTCGAAGCCGATCCGGACCAGCAGTTCCTTCGGGTTGTTGATCGATCCCTGGCTTTGGAGGTAGCCCTTGCTGCCGGCGACGGTGGCCGTGCGGGGTCCATAGGCCATCAACGATGAGGTCAGCTGGGCCTGGGCGCCGTGGTGGTAACCGAGCGTCAACGCATTCTGGGCGTCCACGCCGTCGTCGTTCAGCCAGCCGGTGGCGCTGACCGTTTGCGGGAACCCCAGGGTGCCGAGCGCCCAGAGCAGGGGATAAACCGTCATGTCCAGCAGGGCGCCGCCACCGTCCTTGGGTGCCCAAAGCCGGGAACCGGGCGAGTACGGCGCCGGAAAGCCGAGGTCGGCGGCGACCCACTTCACGTCGCCGATCTCGCCCGAGGCACCGATCTCGAACGCCCGCTGCATGCTGGGCAGGAACCGGCTCCACACCGCCTCCATCAGGAACAATCCGTTGGTCCGGGCCGCCGCGATCAACTCGGCTGCTTCCCGGGCGTTGATCGTGAGGGCCTTCTCGCAGAGCACGTGCTTGCCGGCGTTGAGGGCGGCGAGGGCGATCTTGTGATGGTGGGCGTGCGGGGTGGCGACGTAGACGACGTCGACGGCGTCATCGGCGAGCAAGCGGGCATAACCGCTCGCGCCGTCCTGGTCACCGTAGGCGCGGACAAAGCCGTAGTCGGCGGCGAACGCTTCCGCGGCCGCCTGTGTGCGGGAGCTGACGGCGTACAGTTCCGCATCCGCCAGCAGCGCCAGGTCGCGGGTGACCGAAGCGGCGATCCCGCCGGTGGCGATGACCCCCCAGCGCAGCCTGGCGCCGGTGGCTGTGCGGGGATCCTGGTCCGGCTGGCTGGACAGCCACGGCTTCGCGATGAGGGCAGACATGGTGCCATCTTCTCATCCGGGGGCGGACAGGCCGCGGTGGTGACGGCCCTGGCATGGCGGAGGTTCAACGCGGGAGGTCAGTTGGGGAAGTTCAGCTCATGCGGTTCGACGCCGGAACCGCGGGCGGGCCCCCAAGGCCCGCCCGCAGCTCCGACTTCAGCCGGACCTCAGCCCGTCAGGGCCGCCGTCGCAGGGGTCCGGGCCGTTTCCTCCGTGAGCCGGCCCTGCTGGAGCCGGAAGCGCCGGTCCGTCTTGTTGGCCAGGGCGCGGTCGTGGGTGACCACCAGGATGGTGGTGTTGTGGTCCCGGCTGAGCGTGCTGAGCAGCTCGATGATGTGCTCGCCGGTCTGTTCGTCCAGGTTGCCGGTGGGTTCATCGGCCAGGATCAGCTTGGGTTCGTTCGCCAGCGCCCGGGCGATCGCCACCCGCTGCTGCTCGCCGCCGGAGAGCCGGTTGATGCGCCGCCCGTGCTTGTCCGGATCGAGCTGGACCTGTTCGAGCAGCTGCCTGGCCCGCTCGGCCCGGGCGGCCTTGCGCACGCCGGCGAATTCCATCGGCAGCATCACGTTGTCCACGGCCGAGAGGTTAGGGATCAGGTTGAACTGCTGGAACACGAAGCCGATGTCCCGGCGCCGGTAGTTGGTCAGCTTCCCGTCCGGCATGCTGGCCAGGCTCACGCCGTTGACCACCACATCGCCGCTGGTGGGCTTGTCCAGCGCCCCGAGCAAGGAGAGCAGGGTGCTCTTGCCGCTGCCGCTCTTGCCCACGATCGAGGCCAGCGTGCCCTGCTCGAGCTCGAAGCTGACATCGTTGACCGGCTTGATGGTCCGGTCGCCGGACTTGAACGTGCGGACCAGGTTCTTGACTTCGATCATGGCTATTCTCCTCGGAGGACTTCGATGGGACGGATGCGGGCGGTGAGCAGGGCCGGGACGAGCGCGCCGATGATGGCGACGCCGAAGACTGCGGCGATGCCCGCGGCAATGACGCCGGGGGAGGCGCTCGCCGTCACGGAGGTCAGCAGCTGGCTGGCCCCGCCCAGCGGGCCGCCCGCCCCGCCCGGGAACCCGCCGGGGCCGCCGCGCTGGCCGGTGGCCGCCGCGCTCGTGCTGGACGAGCTGATGAGGGCGCTGGCGATGCCGCCGCTGGCAAGGGAGGCGACGGCGGCGCCCACCACGCTGCCCAGGGCCACCAGCACGAGGGCCTCCAGCACAAACTGCAGGCCGATGGTGCGGTTAGGGGCGCCGATGGCCTTCAGGACGCCGATTTCGCGGCGGCGTTCGCGGACCAGCATGACCATGATCAGGAGGATGATCAGTCCTGCGGTGCCAAGGGCGGCGACGAAGGCGATGAAGGAAATGTTCTTGACGCTGTCCAGCGAGCTGACGGCGGTCTCAAGGTTCCGCTGGCCTTGGGTGACGTCGGCCTTGTCGGAGCCGAGCGCCGCCTGCAGGGCGGTCTTGGCGGCGTCGACGTTTTCCATGCTGTTGACCGTGACGATCATGGTGGAGAGTTCGTCCGGCAGCGCTGCGAGGGTCTGTGCGGTCGGCAGCGTCACGTAAAGCGCATTGTTGCCGAATGCGGTCCCGGAGTCGAACAGTCCCTGGACGGTAAAGGTCTTGTCCTGGATGGTGAAGGTCGAACCCACTTTGAGGCCGTTCTTCTCAGCCAGGGTGGTGCCCAGCAGGGCACCGGTGGACGCGGCGGTGTAGTTGCCCAGGCCGGTGCCCTGCGTCAGCTGCAGGGCCTTGCCGGTGGAGTCCACCTCGGCGCCGATGCCTGTTGCCGTGATGGGCAGCGAGAATGCCGGTGCGGCCTGCGCGGTGCTGCCAGTCGTGCCCGTGCTTCCGGTGGCGCCGGTGCCAGCTTGGTTACGGTTGCCGAGCGTGCCGGCGTCGACGGCGGCCGTGAGGCTCGTGGTGACGGACGTGGCCGACTGCCCGCCGGGCCCGCCTTGGCCTGTCCGTCCGGATGCGGCCTCAGCGGCGATGTCAGCGGCGTTGCGCAGGCGCAGCGCCTTGGTGCCGACCACGCTGCTGACGTTGGGGACAGCCGCCGCTGTGGCTGCCTGGGCGGACGTCAGCGGTTCGCCGCCGCCCTCGAACCCCTGGCCGCCGGCCGGGTTCACGGTCAGGACCGTGCCCACCGAGGCGTTCAGCTCGGCAACCTTGCCGGTGACGGCCTGGTTGGCCACGAGCATGGCCAGGGCGAGTCCGATGGCTACGGCCAGCACCGCCACCACGGCGGCGGTCCTGACCTTGTTTCGAAAGGCGTTGCCTACACTCCGGGCAAGAACGCTCACGGTGCTCCTAATTTTTCTTGGTTGTCTCTGGGGTGTCCTTTGCCGGACCCGATGCCCGGCGCTGGTCCCACAGTGGTACGGGCCGCTGTGCGAACCTCCCCGGGGAGCTATGGATCTGCTGTGAAGCGCCTCGTCGCAGACACGGCCGCAGGCACGGGCGCAGGCAAGGTCACCGCCAAGGGCGCAGGCAGCGCATCACGGCCAACGCAAGAGCCCCGGCCCTCCCTTGCGGGGGAGCCGGGGCTCTGTTGTCTGGCGCGGCCTGTGAAGCGAGCGCCTAGACGGGAACTACTGCTTGGTGATCGGTCCGAGTACCGGATCGTTCACGTACGCCGTGTGGACGTTGTCCTTGGTCACGATGACCGGCTCCAGCAGGTACGCGGGAACGGTCTTGACCGTGTTGTTGTAGGACTTGTCGTCGTTGATCTCGGGCGTCTTGCCTGCCTGGATGTCGTTGACCATGACGATCGAGTGCTCAACGAGCGCGCGGGTGTCCTTGTTGATGGTGGAGTACTGCTCGCCCGCCATGATGGACTTGACGGACTCAACCTCGGAGTCCTGGCCGGTGACAACCGGGATCGGCTTGCCGGCGGCCTTGACGGAGGTGATGATCGCGCGGGCCAGGGTGTCGTTCGGGGACAGCACGCCATCAAGCGGGGCGGTGCCATAGGTTCCGGCGAGCAGGGTGTCCATGCGCTTCTGGGCGTTCTCTGCCTTCCAGCCCTGGGTCACGGCCTGTTCGAAGGTCGTCTGGCCGGAGAGGACCTTGAGGGTGCCGTCGTCGATCTTCGGCTTCAGGACGCTCATGGCGCCGTCGAAGAAGACCTTCGCGTTGGCGTCATCAGGGGAACCAGCGAAGAGCTCGATGTTGTACGGGCCTTCCGGCTTCTTGGCCTTCATGCCGTCCAGCAGCGCCTTGCCCTGGAGTTCACCGACCTTGAAGTTGTCGTAAGCCACGTAGTAGTCCACGTTCGGGGTGTTCAGCAGCAGACGGTCGTACGCAATGATCGTTGCGCCGGCGTCCTTGGCCTGCTGGAGCTGGGTGCCCAGCTGTGCACCGTCAATGGCGCCGACGATGATGACCTTGTCGCCCTTGGTGATCATGGCGCTGATCTGGTTCTGCTGCTCCGAGACGCCGCCGTTGGCGAACTGCACGTCCGGCTTGTAGCCGGCCTGGGTGAGGCCGTCGTTGAACAGCTGTTCGGCCAGGACCCAGTTTTCGGAGGTCTTCTGCGGGAGTGCGACGCCGATCGAGGAGCCCTTCGGGAATGCTTCGCCTCCGGTGGAGGAACCGCTGGTGGTGCCGGTGTCGGAACGGCCGCAGGCCGTCAGCGCCAGTGCCGCAATAGCAGCGATTGCTGCTGCCTTTCCTGCTTTACCAATCATTCGCATTGCTTGGTTCACTTTCTTTTGGTGGTGTGCGGAGAATTTGTGGGGTTGGGGGAACCGGGGGAGGGGACTAGATTCCCCTCGAGATGACCTCTTTGGTCTGGGTGGTCTCGTCGGCCTTGATCTCGCTGCTGCGGCCGAAGTTCTTCATCAGCATGCCGACGATCGACTTCTTGCCCTGGGTCTTGTTGTAGACGTCGAACGCGACGGCGATCAGGAGCACGAGGCCCTTGATGATCTGGGTGAGGTCGGCGCCGACGCCGAGCAGCTGCAGGCCGTTGTTCAGGACCGCCATGACCAGGCCGCCGATGATCGAGCCGATCACGGTGCCCACGCCGCCGGTGACCGCGGCGCCGCCGATGAAGACGGCCGCGATGGCGTCCAGTTCCCAGCCCACGCCGTCGAACGGTCCCGAGGCGGTGGAGCGGCCGACGAAGATCATGCCGGCGAGGCCGGCCAGGAAGGACATGTTCATCATGACCAGGAAGTTGACCTTCTTGGACTGGACGCCGGAGAGCTCCGCAGCGTGCCGGTTGCCGCCGACCGCGTAGATATGGCGGCCGATGACGGTCTTGGAGGAGATGAAGCCGTAGACGATGATGAGGACGGCGAGGATCAGGCCCGGCACCGGGAAGGACGTGCCCGGACGGCCGGTGGCGAAGAGGTACGTCGCGTAGAGGATGGCGCCGCAGACCAGCACCAGCTTCAGGACCATGACCCAGGTTTCAGGGACCTCGGCGCCGAGCTTCTTGGCGTTGCGGCGGGACCGGATCTCGCTGAATATCACGAACGCGACGGCGAGCAGGCCGATCAGCATGGTCGGGTTGTTGTAGCCGGTCTTCGGGCCAAACTCGGCCAGGTAGCCGGAGCCGATGTACTGGAAATCCGCCGGGACCGGGATGGTGTTCGACTTGCCGACGAACTGGTTGGCGCCGCGGAAGATCAGCATGCCGGACAGCGTCACGATGAACGCGGGAATGCCGACGTAGGCCACCCAGAATCCCTGCCAGGCGCCGATCAGGACGCCGAGCCCCAGCCCCATCAGGACGCCGATGTACCAGGGCAGGCCCCAGTCGCGGATGAAGAGTGACACGCAGACACCCACGAAGGCCGCAACGGAACCGACCGAGAGGTCGATGTGCCCGGCAATGATGACCAGCACCATGCCGATGGCGAGGATCAGGATGTAGGAGTTGCCGTTGAAGAGGTTGATGACGTTGCCCGATGTGAGCGTGCGGCCCTCCGTGAAAATCTCGAAGAACACGATCAGCGCAACCAGGGCGAAGATCATGCCGAATTGGCGGGTGTTGCCGCCAAAGAGCTTCTTGAGCGCGTTCATTGTTTCAGTCCTTGTTTCCGGAGTGTTCGGGGTGTTCGGATTGTTCTGGTTTGTCCCAAAGGGTCAAGCGGTCTTGCGGGCGGACGTCATGAGTTTCATGAGGCTTTCCTGGCTGGCTTCGTCCTTGTTCAGCACGCCGGTGATGGCGCCTTCAAAAATCGTGTAGATCCGGTCCGAGAGTCCCAGCAGCTCGGGCAGCTCCGAGGAAATGACGATCACGGCCTTGCCCTCGTTGGCCAGCTTCTGGATGATGCCGTAGATCTCGTACTTGGCTCCGACATCGATCCCGCGGGTGGGCTCGTCCAGGATCAGCACGTCCGGGTCGGTGAACATCCATTTCGCCAGCACGACCTTCTGCTGGTTGCCGCCGGAGAGCTTCGCGACGCCCTCCTCCACGGAGGGCGTCTTGGTCCGCAGCGACTTCCGGTATTCCTCCGCGACGGCGTACTCCTTGTTGGCGTCCACCACGAAGTTCTTGCTGATCTTGCGCAGGTTTGCCGAGACGGTGGTGGCCTTGATGTCATCGAGCAGGTTCAGGCCCAGGGACTTGCGGTCCTCGGTGACGTAGCCGAGCCCGGCGTCGATCGCCTGGCGGACGTTCTTGAGCTGCAGTTCCTTGCCGTCTTTGTAGACATGGCCCGAGATGAAGCGGCCGTACGAGCGACCGAACACGGACCGGGCCAGTTCGGTGCGTCCGGCGCCCATCAGGCCCGCGAACCCGACGATCTCGCCGCGGCGGACGAAGAAGCTGGAGTTCTTGCAGACCAGGCGGTCCTGGATCTGCGGGTGCCCGACGTTCCAGTTCTTCACCTCGAAGAGGACATCGCCGATCTTCGGCTCGTGGTCCGGGAACCGGGATTCCAGGGTCCGGCCCACCATGCCCTTGATGATGCGGTCCTCGTCGACGCCGTCGGCCTTGACGTTCAGGGTCTCGATCGACTTGCCGTCGCGGATGATCGTGATCTCATCGGCGATCTGTTCGATCTCGTTGAGCTTGTGCGAAATGATGATCGAGGTGATTCCGCGGCCCTTGAGGCCCAGCATGAGGTCCAGCAGGTGCTGGGAGTCGGACTCGTTCAGCGCCGCCGTGGGCTCGTCCAGGATCAGGAGCTTGACCGACTTGTTCAGGGCCTTGGCGATCTCGACCAGCTGCTGCTTGCCGACGCCGATCTCCTTGATGGGGGTCTCCGGGTCCTCGCGCAGCCCCACCCGGGCCAGCAGTTCGGTGGACCGGGTCCGGGCTTCGGCCCAGTCGATCACGCCGCGCTTGGTGGGCTCGTTGCCGAGGAAGATGTTCTCCATGATCGACAGTTCGGGGATGAGCGCGAGTTCCTGGTGGATGATCACGATTCCGGCGTGCTCGCTGGCCCGGATGTCCTTGAACTCCTGGACTTCGTTCTGGTAAACGATGTCGCCGGTGTAAGTGCCGTAGGGGTACACGCCCGAGAGCACCTTCATCAGGGTCGATTTCCCGGCGCCGTTCTCACCGCAGATGGCGTGGATCTCGCCGGCCTTCACCCGCAGGCTCACATCGGCCAAAGCTTTAACGCCGGGGAACTCCTTGGTGATGGAGCGCATCTCGAGGATTAGCGGATCACTGTGCGTGTTGAGGGACGTCATCTGCCCTTACGCCTCCAATGCATGACTTCGTTGTCCGCCCCTGCAAACCGCAGGGCCGTCTGATGGAAAAGTAAACTGGATCACAGCCCTTGTCGTCAAGTCTTTAACGCAACGGGCGCATAACGAAATGGTTAGTTTCGCCGGATTCCGGCGTGCTGGAAGACCAGGGCCGTGGCTCCGAGGGCCTCGGCCCGGTCGCCCAGGGACGACATCGTGAGGGTGGTTGTCTCGCCGATGACCGGCACCGCGTGGCGGATCAGGCCGCGCCGGATCGGGTCCAGCAGCAGCTGGCCAAGGCCTGCCAGGGGGCCACCGACCACTATGACCTCGGGGTTGATCAGGTTCGCCACGTTGCCCAGCGCGCGCCCGACGGCGAGTCCGGCGTCGTCCACGACACGGAGCGTGGCGGAGTCCTTCTCGAGGGCCTTGCGAACGATGTCCCCGGGCGAGAGCGGCCGGTCCTCGCCGCGGCTCAGGAGCTCGATCATGGTGGTGGTGGAGGCGATGGTTTCCAGGCAGCCGCGGTTCCCGCACCGGCAGATCAGTCCGTGCTCGTGGATGGTGGCATGGCCGATTTCACCGGTGATGCCGACGTTGCCGTAGTACGGCGCGCCGTTGAGGATCAGCCCAGCGCCGATGCCCGAGCCGATCTTGAGGAACATCAGGTTGCTGATGCCGCTGTGCGGCCCCCAGGTGACCTCGGACAGGGCGCCCAGATTGGCGTCGTTGTCTACGAAGACGGGGAGTTCCAGCGCTTCTTCGAGGCGTTTGAGGATGTTGATGCCCACCCATTCGGGCAGGATCGCGCCCTGCGCCACGGTGCCGGTGCGGCGGTCGATGGGGCCGGGAATTCCGACGCCGGCGCCCACCAGGGCGCTGCGTTCCACCCCACTGTCCGCGAGCAGCCGGTCCAGCACGCCGACGGCGGCCTGGATGCCTTCCTCGGCGTGGTGGCCCAGGGGCAGCAGGACCGACTCTTCGGCGATCACGTGGTAGCTCAGTGAGGCCAGCACGACGCGCAGGTGGCGACGGCCGAAGTCGATCCCGACGGCGACGGCTCCGTTGCTGTTGAGCCGGACATTCAGGGCGCGCCGCCCGGAACTGGTGATGGGTTCAGTCGAGGCCAGCCCGGCGTCCTGCATGATCTTGACGATGTTGGAGACCGTGGCTGTCGAAAGGCCGGTCTGGCGGGCCAGTTCCGCCTGCGTGGACGGTCCCGCTAGGAGGCATTCGATGATCCGCTGCTGGTTCAGATGCCGGAGGGCGGACTGCGACCCGGGGTTCTTGGTTCGGCTCCTCGTTGAGCGCGTTGGTGAGGGCATGCTATGAAGCGTGACGCATTCGCGGCTTGCAGTCAAGAAGTTAACGCAATGGTAACGGCCGCGCCGGTCGAATGCCGGGCGAAGGGCGGTCAGCATTCCCCGTGTGTGCCGCAAGGACGTTTTGCCCCGCTGGCCTGCTGTCCGGGTGGAAATGCACCACACCCCGTGTTCCGGGCCGCGGTTAGTCTGGGTCGGGAGAGCCCGCCGTGACCCGCGGAGGCGCCCGGAAACGTGAGGTGGTAATGGTGCTGCTGGCCCTGATGCAGGCGAACTCCGCCGTGCTGGACGTCGAGGCGAACTGCGCCGCGGTGGAGGTTGCGGCGCGCAATGCGTCCGCTGCGGGCGCGCAGCTGCTGGTGACCCCGGAACTCTTCCCCGTGGGCTACGCGCCGCGGCGGCTGCGGGAGGCGTTCGATCCCGGCAGCTTGCCCGCGCTCCGGGAAATCCTGGCCGGCATCGCGCGGCGCAACACCATCGCCCTGGTCTACAGCCTGCCCACGGTGACACCGGCCGGCGGGTGGCACATTTCCGCCACCCTGGTCGACGAGGCAGGCGACGAACTGCTCAGTTACGACAAGGTGCACCTGTTCGGCCCGGACGAGCGGGCGGCGTTTACACCCGCCGAGGCTGCCCCCGGCGTCGTGGATTTCCACGGGCACAAAACGGCGCTGGCCATCTGCTACGACATCGAGTTTCCCGAGTCGGCGCGGGCGGCCGCCCTGCGGGGCGCGGACCTGCTGCTGGTGCCGACGGCACTCGCCGGCGGATTCGACGTCGTGCCGCAGGTGCTGATCCGGGCCCGCGCTCTGGAGAACCAGCTGACGGTCGCCTACGCCAATCACGCCGGATCGGAAGATGACTGCGACTTCCGGGGCGGCAGCATCGTCGCCGGCCCGGACGGCTCGATCCTGGCCGTGGCCGGGGAGGGGCCGGAACTGTTGTTTGCCGAATTGGGTGAGCCCGGACGCGCCGCCGCAGACGGCATCGAGGACGCCGTGGACTACCTGCGCGACCGCCGCCCGGAGGTCTACCGCTCCTGGGGAGTCTGACCTGCGCTGGACGCCTGAGCTGCGCTGGACGCCTGAGCTGCGCTGGCCGGTGCGCCGGGCATCTCGGGGCCGTCCTGGTACTGCAGGGCAATCCAGAGTTCCGCGCGCGCCTGGGCCTGGTTGAGGTCAAGGCCCAGCAGCTCAGCGATGATCCCGATCTGCCGGCGGACGCTGTTTCGATGCAGTCCCGTGGCCTTTGCCGTGGCGTCCCAGCTTCCGTTTTCACCCAGCCAGGCCCGCAGGATGCCGAGGAGGCTGTCGCGGCGCTCCGGCTCGAGGGCGAGCAGGGGCGCCAGCAGACGGCCCGCCAGCAGGGTGCCGGCAGCCGGTCCCAGCAGGCCGGCGACCGACCACGTCACGTCGTCCGCCCGGACGCTCCGGCGGCTCGTGAGAACGCGGTTGCGCAGCGAAGCGGCGTGCCGATAAGCCTCCGGCAGGTTCGCGAAATCGGTGCTGCTGCCGATCACAAGGCGCCAGCCGAGCCGCTCCACGTCGGCGAGCAGGGCGTCGTCGACCTTCAGCCTGGTGATGGCGGCAAAGCCGTACTCGGTGAGCTCCACCAGCTTGGTGTCGAACAGCCGCCGCCACTCCAGCAGCGCCCGCACCGGAGCCTCGCCAGGGCGCCCCGGGGCGCCCGCCGCGCCCGCAGCGCCCGCAGTTTTGGGGGTGTCCGGGGCGCCCGCCGCGCCCGCAGCGCCCGCAGTTTTGGGGGTGTCCGGGGCGGCGTCAATCCGGACACCCTGCACGACCCGCAGCTGGCCGGACCGGGTGGAGGAGATGCTTTGGGCCAGCAGGTCCTTGAACCCGTTGACATGCCGTGCGGATCCTGAGGCCACGCTCTCCGGGTGCAGCAGCAGCGCCGTGGCCAGCTGGCTCGGGGCCAGGGAGCCGCTGATGCGCTGGCGGACCAGCAGTTCCAGCAGCCCGACCGCGGTGGAGACAACGCTGTTCTGGGCCGGGGTCAGCGGGGCGTCCGTGCCGAGGATGAGCGCGCCGAGGTTGGCGTCCCGGGTGCTGCGCAGCGGATACCCGAAGACGAGGGACGAGCCCGCGGCGTCGAACGAGTCCATCTCCACCCGCGGGCCGCTGCCGGCGAGCAGCCTGGCCAGCAGCGGCTGCAGGTCGGCGGAGTCAACTCCCGGCACAGTGCCGGCAGTGCCGCCGGCGGCCCGCGGGGCGGGGGAGGGGCCGGAGCCGCGGGCGCGCACCCGCCCGTCGGCGCCAACCAGCACGGCCCAAACCGGGACGCGCTGGACCAAGGCCGCGAGGAGTTCGTGCTCGGGGCGCGCGGACAAGACCGCGCGCATGAGCTGCCGGCTGGTGTCGGCCAGCTGGCGGAAGGTCTTGGCGTTGTCCGACTCGAGAAGCCGGGAGAATTCCAGTCCGAGCGCGGCGAACGGGAGGCTCTCCGGGATGGCGACCAGGGTCAGGTTGTGCTGCCGGCAGGCCCGCACCACGGCATCGGGCACGGCGTCGAAATACGGTTCCAGGCCAAAGCCCAGGGCGCCCACGCGGGCCTGGACCAGGCGCTGCACGTAGGCATCCACCGCCTCCTCGCTCCCTCCCTCGCCCACGAACGGCAGGCCGGCCGTGAGCAGGAACTCGCCGTCGAGCAGGTAGGGGGTGGGGTCTTCCAGCTCACTCGGCTCCACCCAGCGCAGGCGCTCCTGCCCGTTGCCGCCGTCGTGCACGACGCCCAGGGCCGGCAACTGGCCAAGGAACTGCGCCAGCGTGACGAAGCCGAGCCGCTCCGGGTCCTCAGCAGCCACAGCCGCGGCCCCCGTGCCGGCCGCCCGAACAACGGCGTCCAGGTGCATTAAGTCTCATGAGTGAAGACTACAGGTCATTTTGCACAACCTTGAGAGGTGGCTCACACGCCTAGGGTTGGTTCGGGAAACCGACCACTACTGAAGATAAGGACGTCAACGATGACTGTGCCAACTCTGATCGGCGAACGCCCGCCGGCGGAAGCCGGCCGTCCCGGGCTCACCGCCCAGCTCCTGCGCCGCAAGCCGATCGGACAGCTGGTCCGGGAGGCCGAGACCGGACACGGCGGCACGCGGCTGGTCCGCAGCTTCGGTGTCCTGCAGCTGACCATGATCAGCGTCGGCGCCACCCTGGGCACCGGCATCCTGGTCATCCTGGGCCAGTCGGTGCCGCTCGCCGGCCCGGCTATCTGGATCTCCTTCGCCATCGCCGGCTTCGCCGCCCTGCTCTCCGCCGTGTCCTATGCGGAGATGGCCGGCCTCGTCCCTGCCGCCGGTTCCAGCTACTCCTACACCTATGCCACCATGGGCGAGGGCATGGCCTGGATCTGCGGCTGGTGCCTGGTGCTCGAATACGCCGTCTCTGTGGCCGCCGTCGCGGTCGGTGCGGGCCAGTATGTCAACGAGGCCCTGTCGGTCTTCGGCCTGGAACTCCCGGATGCCATCTCGCAACCGCCGGGGGCCGGCGGCGTGCTGAACATGCCCGCAATCGTGATTGTGGGCCTGGCCACGGTGCTCTTGGTCCGCGGCGCCAAGGAGAGCGCCTGGATCAACACGGCGATCGTCCTGGTCAAAGTCGGCATCCTGCTGTTCTTCTGCGCCGTGGCCTTCACCGCCTTCAACGACGGGCACTTCGCGCCCCTCATGCCGATGGGCGCCGCCGGCGTCTCCGCCGCAGCCTCCCGGGTCTTCTTCTCCTACATCGGCTTCGACGCCGCCTCCACGGCCGGCGAGGAGGCCCGCAACCCCAAGCGCGACCTCCCGCGGGCCATCCTGCTCTCCATGCTGATCGTCACCAGCATCTACGTGCTCGTGGCCGTCGCCGCCATCGGCGCGCGCCCCTGGGGCTGGTTCGACGGCACCGAGGCGGCCCTCGTGAAGATCCTCGAGGAAATCACCGGCCAGCCGTGGGTTGGCGTGGTGTTCGCCGTCGGCGCCGTGCTCGCCATCGCCAGCATCGTGCTGACCGTCCTGTACGGGCAGACCAGGATCCTGCTCTCGATGTCGCGGGACGGCCTGGTGCCCAAGGTCTTCGGCCGGATCTCGGCCCGGACCGGCACGCCGGCCGCCGGAACCCTGATCGTTGGCACCGCCGTCGCACTGACCGCCGGCCTGGTGCCGCTCGGTGCCCTCGCGGACGCGACCAGCATCGGCACCCTGTTCGCCTTCGCCCTGGTCAATGTGGCAGTCCTCTACCTGCGGCGGACCCGCCCCGAGCTCACGCGCAGCTTCCGCGTCCCGCTCTTTCCGCTGACCCCGATTCTCGGCGCCCTCATGTGCGCCTACCTCATGGCCAACCTCGGCGCCGAGACCTGGGCGGTGTTCGCTGCCTGGATGCTCGTTGGCTGTGCCGCCTACTTCGGCTACGGCCGGAAGAACTCCAGGGTGGCTGCCCTGAGCCACAAGGAATACCTTGACCTATCAAGCCGCCAACCAGACAACACCACACACCAGGACCTTAAGGCAGAGATCTCATGACCATCGCCACCGAACTTCCGGCCCCTCGGCCCGCTGCTGAACCGGGCGCGGCGCCCATCACCATGCTGAATCCGGACTTCCCGTTCAGCTACGACCACTACCTCGCCCACCCGGCGGGCCTAGGATCGGTGCCGCCCGAGCTTTACGGGACCGAGGTCGCCGTCGTCGGGGCCGGACTGTCCGGACTGGTGACCGCATATGAGCTCATGAAGCTGGGTCTGCGGCCCGTGGTCTACGAGGCCGACCGGATCGGCGGCCGGCTGCGGACCGCCAGTTTCCCGTCCGCGCCGGGGATCGTGGCGGACCTCGGCGGAATGCGTTTCCCGGAATCCGGCAAAGCCTTCTACCACTACGTGGACCTGCTCGGGCTGCAGACCCGGGCCTTCCCCAATCCACTGGCGCCGGCGACCTCCAGCACGGTGATCGAGCTCGCGGGCCAGAAATACTATGCCGAGACCGCGGCCGACCTCCCGCCGTTCTTCCGTGAGGTGGCGGACGCGTGGAAGGCCGCCGTGAACGACGGCGCCGGGTTCGCCGAGATGCAGGACGCCATCCGCGCCCGGGACACAGCCCGGATCAAGGACCTCTGGAACGCGCTGCTCCCGCAGCTGGACGAGCAGACGTTCTACGGCTTCATCGCCGGCAGCGACTCCTTCAAGGAAGCCGGATTCGCCCACCGCGAGGCCTTCGGGCAGGTGGGATTCGGCACCGGCGGCTGGGACACCGACTTCCCCAACTCGATCCTCGAAATCCTTCGCGTGGTCTACACCGACGCCGATGACCGGCACCGGCTCATCGACGGCGGCGCGCAGCGGCTCCCCGAGGCACTGTGGGAGCACACGCCGTCGGGCATGGCCCACTGGCCGGACGGCACCTCGCTGGCCTCGCTGCACGCAGGCGCGCCGCGCGGCGCGGTCGACCGCATCGCCCGCGACGGCAGCGGCGACTTCCGGATCCGCGAACGCTGGGGTCGCGAATCCGCCTACCCGGCGGTGGTGACCACCTGCCAGTCGTGGCTGCTCTCGACCCGGATCCACACGGACGAGGCCCTGTTCCCCGCCGAACTGTGGACGGCGATCGAGCGCTCCCACTACATGCAGTCCTCCAAGACCTTCGTCATGGTGGACCGGCCGTTCTGGAAGGACATCGACCCTGCCACCGGCCGCGAGGTCCTGTCCATGACGCTGACCGACCGGCTGAACCGTGCTACCTACCTGCTGGACAACGGTCCGGACCAGCCGGCCGTGATCCTGCTGTCCTACACCTGGAACGACGACGCGCTGAAGTGGCTCTCGCTCACCGCAGAGGAACGGGCGGAGCTCATGTTGCACTCGCTGCAGCAGATCTACCCCGGCGTGGACATCGCCAGCCACATCGTGGGCCAGCCGATCACCGTCTCCTGGGAGGCCGACCCCAACTTCATGGGCGCCTTCAAGGCCAACCTGCCGGGGCACTACCGCTACCAGCAGCGGCTCTTTACGCACTTCAAGCAGGACGGGCTGCCGGCCGAACAGCGCGGGATCTTCCTCGCCGGCGACGACGTCTCCTTCACCGCCGGCTGGGCCGAGGGAGCCGTCACCACCGGGCTCAACGCCGTCTGGGGCGTGGTCAACCACCTCGGTGGCTCCACCCCCGCCGGGAATCCCGGACCGGGCGAGCTGCTCTCCGAGCTCGGGCCGATCGCCCTGGACTGAGCGGCGCCGGCTCCGGCGCCGGTTTCCTCAGGCACCCGTGCAGCTCAGGCGCTGTGAAGTTCGCGGTGCGCGCGTGCCAGTTCCTGATAGTGGGCGGCGTTGTGCTGGACGCCGGCGAACTCCTCGTCGCTAAGCTCGCGCCGGACCTTGGCCGGAACGCCGGCCACCAGGGAGCGCGGCGGGATGACGGTGCCCTCCAGCACCACGGCACCGGCGGCGATGAGGGACCCGGCGCCGATCACAGCCCCGTTGAGGATGGTGGCGCTCATGCCGATCAGGCAGTCGTCCTCGACGGTGCAGCCGTGGACCACGGCGCTGTGGCCGACGCTGACCCGCGCCCCGACGGTGCAGGGAAAGCCGGGGTCGGCGTGCAGCACCACATTGTCCTGCAGGTTGCTGCCGGCGCCGACGCTGATGGCGGCGGTATCGGCGCGGACGCTGACACCGTAGAAGGCGCTCGAGTTCTCGGCCAGGGTGGCGTTGCCGATCACCGAGGCAGTGGGCGCGACGAAGGCGGAGTCATGGACGGCCGGGGCGGTACCGGCGAATGCGTAGAGGGGAGCCATGCCTCCAGCCTAGGACACGCCCCCGCCCCGTTGAGCTGTCAGATCCGGTCCCTCTGGGCGCTGTTTGAGCACCACAACCGATAGCGCAACGGGAAATGAGGGTCAGGCGGGGGAGCGGAGCACCGTGAAGCCCTCGCCGCGCGAGCCGCCCTCGCCGCGCGAGCCGCCCGCGCTGCGCGGGTCGGGGGCGGGGAGCACGACGGCGATCGGCGCGCCCGGTTCCGCCACCCGCCCGAGTTCGCGGACGACGTCGTCCCACTGCTCCGGGGCCAGGCCCGCCAGGGCGTCCACGGCCCACACCGAGGCAAACGCAGCATCGGCGAACGGCAGCGAGACCGGTCCGGCCACGGTGGCCTCGAGCCCGTGCGCCCGGGCGATGTGGATGTTCTCCTCGGACTGGTCGACGCCGGTGAAATGGATGCCGGACTGCACAAAGTGCAGCCCGTCGGCGCCCGGGCCACAATCGAGGCCAAGGACGCCGTGCCGGCCCTCATTCTTCAACAGCGCCACAAATGATTCGAGCCGGTCCCTGCGGGAGGATTCCATAGCTCCAGTTAATGACCGCTTTTAGTTAAAGACAACCGTCCGGTTGCCGTCGAGCAGGACGCGGTGCTCGGCATGCCACTGCACGGCCTGGGCGAGGGTGCGGCCCTCCACGTCGCGGCCCATCTGGACGAACTGCTCCGCCGTGCGCCGGTGGTCCACGCGGATGACTTCCTGCTCGATGATGGGCCCCTCATCCAGGGCCGCAGTGACGTAGTGCGCCGTGGCGCCGATGAGCTTCACGCCGCGGGCATGCGCCTGGTGGTAGGGCTTTGCGCCCTTGAAGGAGGGCAGGAACGAGTGGTGGATGTTGATGGCCTTGCCCGTCAGCTCGGTGCAGAGCTCGTCCGAGATGATCTGCATGTACCGGGCCAGGACGGTGAGCTCGATGTCGTGTTCCTTCATCAGGAGACGGAGGGCGTCCTCGGCCTGGACCTTGGTGTCCGGGGTGACCGGGATGTGGTGGAACGGGATGCCGTAGAACTCCGCCAGGCCCTCGAGGTCGCGGTGGTTGGACACGATGGCGGGAATGTCGATCGGCAGGGTCCCGGAGCGCTGCAGGAACAGCAGGTCGTTCAGGCAGTGGGCCGAGGTGCTGGCCATCAGCAGGGTACGGACCTTCCGGCCGGCCGGGTTGAGGCTCCACTGCATCCCGAAGGCCTGCGCCACAGGTTCCAGCGCCGCCTGCAGCTCTACCTGGGACGCCGCCGTCGTCGCCTCCACCCGCATGAAGAAGGTGCCCGTGCCCTGGCTGCCGTACTGCTGGGAGTCTGTAATATTGCAGCCCGCCACCAGGAGGGCTCCGGCGACGGCGTGCACGATGCCCGGCCGGTCGGGGCAGGACAGGGTCAGGATGTAGGAGGCAGTCAGGTTCTCATCAGTCACGAGGAACAGCCTACCTGCGCTTCAAGGGCAGTTTGGAAAGGGTTTTGGTAGTGTTAACCCGTCGCAACTGGCGTTGGATGGCTAACCATCAGGGAGCGGCACTCACGAAGACCACGGATCGTACGCCTGGGCCGAGGGTCATGTCTTACCGGTCGGCAGCATCACCGCTGCCGCACCGTTGCTGGTGCCCGCGCGGGGTGCCTCCCGCCGCTGTCGCGGCCCGCTGTCAAGGGGCCCGTAATCAAAGGGCGGTGCAACGGGCCAGCCGGTAGCCTGACCAATAGCCGTACCCGTTGCCTACCAGGAGTTCCTCGTGACTACTACCACCGCCACCTCAGCCGCCGTGAGCAACCAGCCGCTGGCCGAACTCGACCCTGAAATCGCCGCCGTCCTCGCCCAGGAACTTGGCCGCCAGCGCGGCACCCTGGAAATGATCGCTTCCGAGAACTTCGCCCCGCGCGCCGTGATGGAAGCCCAGGGCTCCGTCCTGACCAACAAGTACGCCGAGGGTTACCCGGGACGCCGCTACTACGGCGGGTGTGAATACGTCGACGTCGCCGAGCAGCTCGCGATCGACCGCGTCAAGGAACTGTTCGGCGCCGAATACGCCAACGTGCAGCCGCACTCCGGCGCGCAGGCCAACGCCGCCGCGCTCGCCGCCATGATCACCCCGGGCGACAAGATCCTGGGCCTGTCCCTTGCCCACGGCGGGCACCTCACCCACGGCATGAAGCTGAACTTCTCCGGGAAGCTCTACAACGTCGCCGCCTACCAGGTCGAGGAACATGACTTCCGGATCGACATGGATAAGCTGCGCGAGCAGGCCATCGCCGAAAAGCCGCAGGTGATCATCGCCGGCTGGTCCGCCTACCCGCGGCACCTCGATTTCGAGGCCTTCCGTTCGATCGCCGACGAGGTCGGCGCCCTGCTCTGGACCGACATGGCGCACTTCGCCGGCCTCGTCGCCGCCGGACTGCACCCGAGCCCGGTGCCGTACTCCGACGTCGTGACCTCCACCGTCCACAAGACGCTCTCCGGTCCGCGCTCCGGCGTCATCCTGGCCAAGCAGGAGTGGGCCAAGAAGCTTAACTCTGCCGTGTTCCCCGGCCAGCAGGGCGGCCCGCTCATGCACGTGATCGCCGCAAAGGCCGTGGCCTTCAAGATCGCTGGCACCGAGGAATTCAAGGAGCGCCAGGAACGCGTGCTCGAAGGCGCCAAGATCATCGCCGAGCGCCTCGGCCAGGCCGACGTCGCCGGTGCCGGCGTCTCGGTCCTGACCGGCGGCACCGACGTGCACCTGGTCCTGGTGGACCTGCGCAACTCCCAGCTGGACGGCCAGCAGGCCGAGGACCTCCTGCACTCGATCGGCATCACCGTCAACCGCAACGCCGTGCCGTTCGACCCCCGCCCGCCGATGGTCACCTCCGGCCTGCGCATCGGCACCCCGGCCCTGGCCACCCGCGGCTTCGGCGCCGAGGAATTCACCGAGGTGGCGGACATCATCGCCACGGCGCTGAAATCCGGAGCTGCCACGGAGATCGAGTCCCTGCAGGCTCGCGTGGACAAGCTCGCCGCCGACTTCCCGCTGTACCCGCAGCACGAGCAGTGGTAGGCCATGACTTCGACTGACACCGCAAAAGCAGCCGCAAAAACGGCTGACACTGCACGGATCCTTGACGGCAAGGCTACCGCCGCCGCCATCAAGGCCGAGCTGACCGAGCGCGTGGCCGTGCTCAAGGCCCAGGGCATCACCCCCGGGCTGGGCACCATCCTGGTGGGCTCCGATCCCGGCAGCACCTGGTACGTCGGCGGCAAGCACAAGGACTGCGCCGAGGTGGGCATTACCTCCATCCGCCGCGACCTGCCGGAAGAAACCAGCCAGGACGACCTCCTGGCCGTGGTCCGCGAGCTCAACGAGAACCCGGAATGCACCGGCTACATCGTCCAGCTGCCCCTGCCCAAACATATCGACCAGGACGTCATCCTGGAGGCCATGGATCCTGAGAAGGACGCCGACGGCCTGCACCCGATGAACCTGGGCCGGCTCGTGGCCAACGTCAGCGGACCCATGAAGTCCCCGCTGCCGTGCACGCCCAAGGGCTGCGTGGAGCTGCTGACCCGGCACGGGATCGACCTGAACGGTAAGCGCGTGCTCGTGGTGGGCCGCGGCGTCACCATCGGCCGCCCCGTGGGGCTGCTGCTGACCCGCAAGGACGTCAATGCCACCGTCATCCTGGCCCACACCGGAACCGTGGACCTGCCGGCAGAACTGCGGCAGGCCGACGTCGTGATCGCCGCCGCCGGGCAGCCGCACATGATCAAGGCCGGGGACCTCAAGCCCGGGGCGATCGTGCTCGACGTCGGTGTCAGCCGGGTCGATGACGGCAGCGGCAAGGCCGTGGTCACCGGAGACGTGGACCCCGCTGCGGCCGACGTCGCCGCCTGGCTCTCGCCGAACCCCGGGGGAGTCGGCCCGATGACCCGCGCCATGCTGCTCGCCAACGTGGTGGAAACCGCGGAACGCCAGTTGGCAGAGAAAGACCGCTGGGCTGAGAAAAACCGCATAGCAGCGGAACGCCACTCCGGGCCCGCCTAAGGCTCCTGCAGTGGTTGGGCCGGCGTTCGGCGGGCCCAACCACCGCAGGATTCCGCACGTTTTATCGCCTCCCGGCATAACGGAACGGATACGTCAGGAGTTTTTACGAAAAGACTCTTTCATAGTTTGCGGGGATCCACTACCGTAGTGCGGGTGTCTGAACTTGCCTCTAAAGAATCACGCGTGAGCGGCGCCTCCGACGCTTCTCTCCAGTACGTCATCACCGCCGAGAACCTCACCAAACGCTACGGCGACGTCACCGCCGTCGACGGCATCTCCTTCCGCGTCCCCGCCGGGGAAGCCTTCGGCCTGCTGGGCCCCAACGGCGCCGGCAAGTCAACCACGATGAAGATGATCGGCGGGGTCTCGCAGCGCACCTCCGGCAGCCTGGACATCATGGGCCTGGACCCCGAACAGCACGGGCCGGAGGTCCGCGCCCATCTGGGCGTCGTGCCGCAGCAGGACAACCTGGACGAGGAACTGAAAGTCCGGGACAACCTGCTGGTCTACGGCCGCTATTTCGGCCTGCCGATGAGCTACCTCAAGCCCAAGGCCGACGAACTGCTGGAATTCGCCCAGCTCACGGACAAGGCCAACTCCAAGGTCGATGCCCTCTCCGGCGGCATGAAGCGGCGCCTGACGATCGCCCGCTCGCTCATCAACGAGCCCCGGATCCTGCTGCTCGACGAGCCCACGACGGGCCTTGACCCGCAGGCGCGGCACATCCTCTGGGACCGGCTGTTCCGGCTCAAGGAACAGGGCGTCACCCTGATCCTCACCACGCACTACATGGACGAGGCCGAACAGCTCTGCGACCGCCTGATCGTGGTGGACAAGGGCAGGATCATGGCCGAGGGATCGCCCGCCAGCCTGATCCGCGAATACTCCACCCGGGAGGTCCTGGAACTGCGCTTCGGCTCGGAGCGCAACGCGAGCGTCGGCGCGGAGCTCGGCGGCATCGGCGAACGGGTGGAAACCCTGCCGGACCGGGTCCTCATCTACGCCCACGACGGCGAGGCCGCCCTGGAGCAGGTCACCGCCCGGGGCCTGCGTCCGGTCACCTCACTGGTCCGCCGCTCCTCCCTCGAAGACGTCTTCCTGCGCCTGACCGGCAGGAGCCTCGTTGACTAAGAAGGAACAGTTGACTCAGCCAATTCAGGCGGCGGCGACGACGGCGGGGACGACGGCGGCGGGGACGGCCCTGCGCGCGCACTCGCCGGAAGTCTCGGCCGCCCGCGCCCGCCGCTGGGGCGCGTTCTACTACGCCGAGCAGGTCCTCCGGGTCATGAAGGGCTACGGCTGGACCATCGTGATGTACGGCGTGGGACAGCCGGTGGCCTACCTGTTCGCGATGGGCGTTGGCCTGGCCACCCTCGTCGAGTCCAACGGCGCCGGCGTCTTCGGCGGGGTCAGCTACCTGACGTTCATCGCGCCGGCCCTGCTGATCTCGGCCGCCGTCATGACGGCGGCCAACGAGTTCACTTTCCCCGTGATGGACGGCTTCAAGTGGCGGCGCGTCTACTACGGCCCGCACGCCTCGCCGCTGACTCCCGAGCAGATCGCCGGCGGCCAGATCATCGCCGTGACGGTGCGCTTCCTGCTGCAGTCGGCCATCTACTTCGCCGTCGTCGCGCTCTTCGGCGCCGCCCCCGGCGCGTGGGCCTGGGTGTCGATCCTCATCGCCACGCTCGCCGGCTTGTCCTTCGGCCTGCCGCTCATGGCCTACGCGGCCACCATCCAGCACGACAAGGGCCAGTTCGCCATGGTCATGCGGTTCATTGTCATGCCGCTGTTCCTGTTCTCCGGCACGTTCTTCCCGTTGGACACCCTGCCGCTCGCTGTCCGCTGGATCGGCTGGATCTCACCGATCTGGCACGGAACGGAGCTTGGCCGCGTGGTCAGCTACGGGTACGAGGAAGCGCCGTGGCTCACCATCGTCCACGTCCTCTTCCTGCTGACCCTGGCGGTTGCCGGCTGGGTCCTGACCAAACGCAAGTTCGCCAAAAGGATGGCCTCATGAGCGTCCTGACCGGAAATTTCAACACCGGGGACCACAGCGTCACCGAAGCCGCGCGCCGCCGCCGCTTCGGGCCCATCTACTCCCGCAACGTCCGCGCCGTCGTCGCCCGCGGGCTCATGGCCACCAAGAGCAGCAACTGGATGGTCATGGCCTCCGGGTTCTTCGAACCCGTGCTGTACCTGATCTCCATGGGCGTGGGCCTGGGCGCGATTGTCGGGTCGGTCCAGGGCCCGGGCGGGCAGGAAATCAGCTACGCGGCGTACATCGCGCCGGCGCTGCTGGCCGTGTCAGCCATGAACGGCGCCGTCTACGACTCGACGTGGAACGTCTTCTTCAAGATGAACTTCGCCAAGCTGTACCAGGGCATGCTCTACACCTCGTTGGGGCCGCTGGATGTTGCCATGGGCGAAATCTTCCTCGCCCTGCTGCGCGGGGCCATGTACGCCACCGGCTTCACGGCCGTGATGGGCCTGATGGGCCTCATCACCACCCCGTGGGCCATCCTGATGATCCCGGCCTCGGTGCTGATTGCCTTCGGCTTCGCGAGCTTCGGCATGGGGATCACGAGCTTCATGAAGACATTCCAGCAAATGGACTGGATCAACTTCATCATGCTGCCGATGTTCCTCTTCAGTGCCACGTTCTACCCGCTCAGCGTCTACCCGCAGGCCATCCAGTGGCTGATCCAGGCCATGCCGCTGTGGCACGGCGTGGAACTGCTGCGGCAGATCAGCGTGGGGGTGTTCACCCCGGCCACCGCCGTGCACATCGGCTACTACCTGGTCATGATTGCCCTCGGCGTCCTGCTCACCACGAGCCGCCTGCGCAAACTGTTCCTCAAGTAGCCGTCCTTCAAGTAGCCGTCCTTCGAAAATAGGAGAACCCATGATCGGACAATGGCAGGCCCTCGTCATCGACTGCGAGGACCCCGACACCCTGGCCAGCTTCTACCAGGAGCTGCTGGGTATGATCCGGGTGCAGGAGGAAGAGGAGTGGATTTCGATTGGCGACGCCGCCGATCGTCCCGCCGTCGCCTTCCAACGCGTGGACCGACTGGTCCGGCCGCAGTGGCCCGACGCCGAGCACCCGCAGCAAATGCACGTGGACGTGAAAGTCGGGGACCTCGACGCCGGAGAGGCGGAAGTCCTCCGGCTGGGCGCCACGCGCCAGGAGGGCGGCGGCAAGACCTTCCGGGTCTACACGGACCCCAGTGGCCACCCGTTCTGCTTGGTCCTGACGTAAATGCCCGTCCTGACCTAGGCCGGGCGCCGCGGCGGCGTTCGCCCGGGGTGGAAGCGCAGCGGGCGGCCGGCCCCGTTTGCGATAATGGGCTCATGCAATCTCTGGGTAGCTCCTCGTCCACGTCCAACGACACCACGGCCCGGGGCCGGTACTCCATGTTCCGCATCAGCGGTCCGGGGCTGCTGGTCTTCATCATCGCGTTCGTAGTGGCCGTGATCTTCGCGGCCAACCAGAACGACGTCGTGGGCTGGATCGTGGCGATCATCGCCGGCTTCTGGCTGGCGCTGGCCTCCTTCGTCGTGTTCAGCATCCAGAAGGCCGCCAAGAAGGCCGGGGCCAGGCTGAACGAGGCCCAGAACGCGTTCAACGCCGCCGCCGGGCGGCCGCCGGCGACGGCCAGCGCGGACCACGGCGGCACCCGTGTGGTGAGCGAGAGCCGCGCAGCGGACAGCGTGAGGGACATGAAGCTGGACCACTCCTTCAAGATCGTCCAGGTCCAGGTCCGTGTGGTCGAGCAGGAGCGGGCGAAGGGCGAGGCGGCGGACCGCGACACTATCAGCCGTGCCCTGGAGACCATCGAGATCACCGCCACCAACGCGCGGGACATGATCAAATCCTCGGGCGGCGATGACGCTCCCGTCAGCGGAACCATCATCGACTAGAGTGGATCGGGTGAGCTCGGCATTGAAGAAGGACCACCTTCGCATCGCGTCAGTCAACGTCAACGGCCTTCGTGCCGCCTACAAGAAGGGCATGGCGGAATGGCTTGAACCGCGCGAGGTGGACATCTTGTGCCTTCAGGAGGTCCGCGCGCCGGACGCGATCGTCGAGGAACTGCTCGGCGAGGGCTGGTACATTCTCCACGCCGAGGCCGAGGCCAAGGGCCGGGCCGGCGTTGCCATTGCATCCCGGGAAGAGCCGCAGGCCACCCGGGTGGGGATCGGCGATGACTTCTTCGCCACGGCCGGACGCTGGGTCGAGGCGGACTACATCGTGCGGGACGCCGACGGGCAGGCCTCACAGCTGACCGTCGTGAGCGCCTACGTGCACTCGGGCGAGGCCGGCACCCCCAAGCAGGACGACAAATTCCGTTTCCTCGACGTCATGCTCCAGCGGCTGCCCGAACTCGCCAAACACAGTGACCACGCTCTGGTGGTGGGCGACCTCAACGTCGGCCACACGGAGCTGGATATCAGGAACTGGAAGGGCAACGTCAAACGGGCCGGCTTCCTGCCGGAGGAGAGGGCGTATTTTGACCGCTTCTTCGGCGAGGAAATCGGCTGGAAGGATGTTCACAGGGGCCTGGCGGGTAACGTCGACGGCCCCTACACTTGGTGGTCGCAACGGGGCCAGGCCTTCGACAACGACACCGGCTGGCGCATCGATTACCACATGGCCACGCCCGCTCTCGCTGCTGCCGCAGTGTCAGCCGTTGTTGACCGGGCCGCGTCCTGGGACACACGCTTCTCCGACCACGCCCCGCTGGTAGTGGACTACCGGCTCTAGTCTTAAGGCTTCTACGAATGACCACCACTTCAACTGCGACCACTGTGACCCAGGCCGGCGTCGCCCCCGACGTTGCGACTGCCACCGCGAAGGACGCCTCTGCGGCCACCGCGGCCCGGCACCGCATCCTCTCCGGCATGCAGCCCTCCGCCGACTCCCTGCACCTGGGCAACTATCTCGGCGCCCTCGTGAACTGGGTCCAGATGCAGGACGAGTACGACGCCATCTTCTTCATCCCGGACCTGCACGCGATCACCGTTCCGCAGGATCCGGCCGAGCTGGCGCACCGCACCCGGGTCACGGCCGCGCAGTACATTGCCGGCGGCGTCGACGTCGACAAGTGCACGCTCTTCGTCCAGTCCCAGGTGCCCGAACACGCCCAGCTGGCGTGGGTCCTGAACTGCATCACGGGCTTTGGCGAGGCGTCCCGGATGACCCAGTTCAAGGACAAGGCGCACAAACAGGGTTCAGACCATGCCAGCGTCGGGCTGTTCACCTACCCGATCCTGCAGGCAGCGGACATCCTCCTGTACCAGCCGCACGGTGTCCCCGTGGGCGAGGACCAGCGCCAGCACGTGGAGCTCAGCCGCGACCTGGCCCAGCGGTTCAACTCCCGCTTCGGCGACACGTTCACGGTGCCGCAGCCCTTCATCCAGAAGGAATCCGCGAAGATCTACGATCTGCAGCACCCCACCGCCAAGATGTCCAAGTCTGCGGAATCACCGGCAGGGCTGATCAACCTGCTGGACGAGCCCAAGGTCACGGCCAAGCGGATCAAGTCCGCCGTGACGGACACTGAGACCGAAATCCGGTTCGACCGGGAGGCGAAGCCGGGCGTGTCCAACCTGCTGACCATCTACTCCTCGATCACCGGGCAGAGCGTCGACGCCCTCGTCACCGCCTATGAGGGCAAGATGTACGGCCACCTCAAGGCGGACCTCGCCGAGGTGGTCACGGAGCACCTGACCCCGATCCGGAACCGGGCCAAGGAGCTGCTGGACGATCCCGCGGAGCTGGACCGGCTGCTGGGCCTCGGCGCGGACAAGGCCCGGGAGATAGCCTCGCTCACTCTGCGCGACGTCTACGCCAAGGTGGGGTTCCTGCCCTACGCCGGCGCCCAGGGAGTCCGCTAGGTCAATGTCCTCCGTCAGCAAAGTCACCGCGAAAGCCGCCACGTCGAACGGACAGCGCAGCGAAGGCATCAGCATCGGTGTGATCCTGAGGTTCCCGGCGGACATCGCTGAGGAGCTCCAGCGCTGGCGGGCATCCTTCGGGGACCCCATGGCCGCCGTCGTCCCGGCACACATCACCCTGGTCACCACCACCATGACGCAGGACTGGGCCGCGACCCAGCGCCACGTCCGGGACGTGGCCCGGCGGCAGGAGCCCTTCACGGTGACCATCGCGGGGACCGGATCTTTCCGGCCGGTGTCCCCGGTGGTCTTCCTGAACGTCGAGGACGGCTTCGGGGACTGCGTGAACCTGCACCGCCAGTTGCAGTCCGGCCCGCTGGAGCGGGAATTGCCTTTCGGCTACCACCCGCACGTTACCGTGGCCCATGACGTCGCCCCGGAAAGCCTCGACGAGGCCGAAACGGTCCTGAAGGATTACAGGGCCACGTTTCCGGTCGCTAGCATGGGTCTTTACGAGCACGATGACAACGGCATCTGGCAGCTACGGGAAGAGCTTGATTTTGGGACCAAACCTGACCACGACAGAGGCCCGGACGGCACCGCAGGCGCCCGATAAGCCGCCGCTCCCCACCGATCTGGCCGGGCTGAAACTGGAAGTCATCCGCAAGAGGGTCGAGTGGGGCAGGGTTCGGCGCTCCGGCGGCGGGACGATCGCGTCCCTGATGGCGATGATGAACTGGTTCCTGGCCCGGCTGAACATGCTGCTGCCCCTGCGCGTATACTCGCACTACCTCCGCCAGCGTGGCCCGCTGTTGAGTGCCGGCATTGGCTTCCGGATGTTCTTCTCCATCACGGGCCTGTTGGCCACCGGTTTGTCCTTGGCCGGGCTCGTGCTCAGCGACCATCCGGCCCTGCTGGACCAGGTCATCAAGAGTGTGGCCGCCGCTGCGCCGGGCCTGTTGCAGGTCGACGGCAGCGAGGGGCTGGTTGACCCCTATGAGCTGCTCAACCCCACCAGCCTGGGTTGGGCCGCCGGAATCGCCGCCGTGGTGACGGTGTTCACGGCCCTGGGCTGGATCAGCGGCATCCGCGACGGTACTCGGAGCATGATGCAGCTTGGCCCCCTGGTGATGAATCCGATCCTGCAGATACTCAAGGACGTCGGCACGCTGCTGCTGATGGGGGTGGCCCTGGTAGTCAGCTCCGCAGCCTCGCTGATCTTCGGCACGGCCGCCGGATGGGTTACCGAGCAACTGGGCCTCGAGCCGTTAGTCGCCGGGCCGCTGACGACCTCCGTCACGATCCTCGTGCCGCTGCTGCTCGGCTGGGGAACCGCCCTGATCATGTACCGGGTGGCTGCGGGGCTGAAGCCGGCCCGGCGCTCCCTGCTGGAAGGGACCACCCTCGCGGCGGTGGGCACCACCATCCTGCAGATCTTCAGCACCCAGCTGCTGGCCAGCGCGGGCAAGAACCCCATCCTGGCGCCCTTCGCCATCATCATCGGCCTGTTGATCTGGTTCAACCTGGTCAGCCAGGTTTACGTGATCTGTGCCGCCTGGGTGGCGATCCGGGAGGAAGACCTCAAGGCCGGCCCCGCCGCGGCGAGCACCGGCTGGGGTGCCCGGCGCGTCCAGCCGGGCAAAACGCCGGTCGAACAGCGGGGCCGCCGCAGGCCGCTGGCCGCCGCGTTCAGGCGTCGAGGTACTGGTCGGCCCATGCCGAAATAATCTTCGCCGCACGGGCCGCCTGGCCCTTGCCGGTCAGCAGATGGTCGCTGCCCTCCAGCGAGACGAAGCTGCGCGGGTGGCGTGCCGTCTGGAAGATGGTGCTGGCGTTTTCGATTCCCACCGTGTTGTCGGTGGGGGAGTGCAGCACCATGAGCGGCTTGTGCAGCTGCCGGATGCAGTCCGTCAGGTCCGCGTTCTCGAGGTCCTCCACGAAATGCCGGCGGATCTCCACCCGCTTGCCGCCGAGGTCCACCTCCGCGCTTCCCTCGCTCAGGATCCGGTCCAGGGCCGCGTCAAAGACGTGGGCCACGTGCTTGGGGGAGAAGGGGGCACCCACGGTGGCCACGGCCCTCAGCTCCGGGATCTGCCGTGCGGCGGACAGAACGGCCGCGCCGCCGAAAGAGTGGCCCACCAGCAGGGAAACCCGCCGGTCCGAGTCCCGCATGAATTCGGCGGCCTTGACGGTGTCGGCCACCTTGTGGCTGAAGGACCCCTCCGACCACATTCCCGCGGACTCGCCGAGCCCCAGGTTGTCGAACCGGAGCATCCCCACGCCGTTGTCCGCCAGGGCCTTGCACATCCGCGATGCCGAGGGGCTGTCCTTGCCCAGGGTGAAGCCGTGCGAGAACACGCCCCAGCCCTTGACCGGGCCCTCCGGCAGGTCCAGCACGCCGGAGAGCAGTTCGCCGGTGGAACCCTGGAACGAGACTTTTTCTGAGCGGGACACGGCGTCCCCTTTCATGTGAGGGCGGATCATTGCGGGCGGAAACGACGACGGCGCCCCCACCCGGAAGGTGAGAGGCGCCGTCGTCGGTAATTACTGAAAGTGAAGCCGGGCCGGTGGAACCGGGCCTTAGACCTTGCGGGACAGGATGGCCTGCTTGACCTCAGCGATTGCCTGCGTGACCTGGATGCCGCGGGGGCATGCCTCGGTGCAGTTGAAGGTGGTGCGGCAGCGCCACACGCCTTCCTTGTCGTTGAGGATCTCCAGGCGCATGTCGCCGGCGTCATCGCGGGAATCGAAGATGAAGCGGTGCGCGTTGACGATCGCCGCCGGGCCGAAGTACTGCCCGTCGGTCCAGAACACCGGGCAGGACGAGGTGCACGCGGCGCACAGGATGCACTTGGTGGTGTCGTCGAACCGCTCGCGGTCCTCGGCGGACTGCAGGCGTTCCTTGGTGGGCTCGTGGCCGCGGTTGATCAGGAAGGGCATGACTTCGCGGAAGGACTGGAAGAACGGCTCCATGTCCACGATCAGGTCCTTCTCCACCGGCAGGCCCTTGATCGGCTCGACCGTGATGGGCTTGGACGTGTCCAGGTCCTTCAGCAGCGTCTTGCAGGCGAGGCGGTTGCGGCCATTGATGCGCATGGCATCGGAGCCGCAGACGCCGTGGGCGCAGGAACGGCGGAAGGAGACGCTGCCGTCCATCTCCCACTTGATCTTGTGCAGGGCGTCCAGGACACGGTCGGTGCCGTACATGGTGACCTTGAAGTCATCCCACGTGGCGTCCTCGGAGACCTCGGGGTTGTAGCGGCGCACGCGCAGGGTGACGTCGAAGGACGGGATTTCCCCGCCGCCGCCGACGCCGGCGGGCAGTTCGATCTTGGATGCTGGCTCAGCGAGTTCAGCGCTCATCTTAGTACTTCCTCACCATCGGCTCGTAGCGCGTAAAGACCACCGGTTTGGTGGCAAGCCGGATGCCGGCTGTTGTTTTTGCGGTCCCCGCAGCTCCGTCCGCAGGGGCGTGGTCATCCTTGTACGCCATGGAGTGCTTCATGAATTTTTCGTCGTCGCGCTCGGGGAAGTCCTCGCGGAAGTGGCCGCCGCGGGATTCCTCGCGGTGCAGGGCCGCCACGGTCATGACCTTGGCGAGCTCGAGCAGGAAGCCCAGCTCCACGGCCTCGAGCAGGTCCAGGTTGAAGCGCTTGCCCTTGTCCTGGACGCTGATGCGCTGGTACCGCTCCTCGAAGGAGGCAATGTCCTTCAGGACCTGGTTCAGCGTCTCGGCGGTGCGGAACACCTGCATGTTGGCGTCCATGGTGTCCTGCAGTTCCTTGCGGATCGCAGCGACCTTTTCGGTGCCGTCGGAGGTGCGGACGTGGTCCAGCAGGTTCAGCGTGTAGGCCTCCGGGTCAGCGGGGAGTTCCACGAAGTCGGCGGTCTTGGCGTACTCGGCGGCGGCGATGCCGGCGCGCTTGCCGAACACGTTGATGTCCAGCAGCGAGTTGGTGCCCAGGCGGTTGGAGCCGTGGACGGAGACGCAGGCGACCTCGCCGGCGGCGTAGAGGCCCGGGACCACCGTGTCGTTGTCCTGGAGGACCTCGGCGCTGATGTTCGTGGGGATGCCGCCCATGGCGTAGTGCGCCGTCGGGAACACCGGAACCGGCTCCGTGTACGGCTCCACACCCAGGTAGGTGCGGGCGAACTCGGTGATGTCCGGCAGCTTGGCATCGATGTGCGCAGGCTCAAGGTGCGTCAGGTCCAGGAGGACGTAGTCCTTGTTCGGGCCGCAGCCGCGTCCTTCACGGACTTCGTTGGCCATGGAGCGGGCCACGATGTCGCGCGGGGCGAGGTCCTTGATGGTGGGCGCGTAGCGCTCCATGAAGCGTTCACCCTCGGAGTTGCGCAGGATCGCGCCTTCGCCGCGGGCGGCCTCGGAGAGCAGGATGCCCAGCCCGGCCAGGCCGGTCGGGTGGAACTGGAAGAATTCCATGTCCTCCAGGGGGATGCCCCGGCGGAACGCGATGCCCATGCCGTCACCGGTCAGGGTGTGGGCGTTGGAGGTGGTCTTGAAGACCTTGCCGGCGCCGCCGGAGGCGAACACCACGGACTTGGCCTGGAAGACGTGCAGTTCGCCGGAGGCGAGGTCGTAGGACACGACGCCGGCAACGCGCTTCTGCTTGTACGGTGTGCCGTCCTCGCGGACAGCGTCCTCTTCGACGGTCAGCAGGTCCAGAACGTAGTACTCGTTGTAGAACTCGACGTTGTGCTTGACGCAGTTCTGGTACAGGGTCTGCAGGATCATGTGGCCGGTGCGGTCGGCGGCGTAGCAGGCACGGCGGACCGGTGCCTTGCCGTGGTCGCGGGTGTGGCCACCGAAACGGCGCTGGTCAATGCGGCCCTCGGGCGTGCGGTTGAACGGCAGGCCCATCTTTTCCAGGTCCAGGACGGCGTCGATCGCTTCCTTCGCCATGACCTCGGCGGCGTCCTGGTCAACCAGGTAGTCGCCGCCCTTGATGGTGTCGAAGGTGTGCCACTCCCAGTTGTCTTCCTCGACGTTCGCCAGGGCTGCACACATGCCGCCCTGCGCCGCGCCGGTGTGGGACCGGGTGGGGTAGAGCTTGGTCAGTACTGCTGTTCGGGCGCGCTGACCTGATTCGATCGCCGCGCGCATCCCGGCGCCACCGGCACCGACGATCACGACGTCGTACTTATGGACCTGCATACCAGACGCTCTTTCTCTCAAAATTCGCTATAAACCACCGGCAGGCCGCGCCTGCCCGGTGAAGTCTCGTGCAATCTGCGCCTGCGCTCGGCAGGCAAGATCAGTTGCCGTGACGGACCGCCGGTTCCTGCCCGGACGGGCTGCGGTCCGCGGCGGTTCCGCCGTTACGGCTGAGCCCCTATGGCGCGGGGCAGAAGCCGCCGGGAAGCTGGACGCCGTTGGCCACGGGGCAAGGATCGAACGTGAAGATGACCAGGGTGCCCAGGATGATGATGACCGTGGTGGCCGCGTAGAGCACAATCTTCAGCCAAAGGCGCGTTGCGTCCTTCTCGGCGTAGTCATTGATGATCGTGCGGACGCCGTTGGTGCCGTGCAGCATGGCGAGCCACAGCATGGCCAGGTCCCAGAACTGCCAGAACGGATCGGCCCACTTGCCGGCCACAAAGCCGAAGTCGATCGCGTGGATGCCCTCCCCGACCAGGAGGTTCACGGTCAGGTGGCCGAAGATCAGCACCACCAGCACGACGCCGGAGAGGCGCATGAAGAGCCAGGCGAGCATCTCGAAGTTGCCCTTGGAGCCGCCGGTGCGGCGGTACTTCGGCTGGATCTTGCCGCTACTGGGTTTTCCACTACTGGGTTTTCCGCTGCGCGGGCTTTGAATGGTTGCAGTCATGGCTTAGTGACCTCCAAGGGCGAGGGACAGGTGGCGGATGGAGAAGCCGACCATGACGACGACCCAGAGGCCCAGGACCGTCCAGAGCATCTGACGCTGATACTTGGCACCCTTCTTCCAGAAGTCGACGGCGATGATCCGCAGGCCGTTGAAGGCGTGGAACACGATCGCCGCGACAAGGCCCGTTTCACCCAGGGCCATGAGGGGGTTCTTGTAGGCACCAATCACTGCGGTGTAGGCCTCGGGGGACACACGCACCAATGAGGTGTCCAGCACGTGGACCAACAAGAAGAAGAAAATCACTACACCGGTAATGCGGTGTCCAACCCAGGACCACATGCCTTCACGGCCGCGGTACAAGGTGCCAGCTGGTTTTGTCGGCACTGAATAAACCTCCCTGCAACACAGCGGCGCTGGCATGGGATCCACGCGGGGGGAACGCCTGCTGCGAGAGCACTCGTAAGCTCAAGCCTAAATCTAGGCTTCGCTCACAGCTTATTCAATTTAGGAACCCCTTGTTGACAGGCCCCGGCGCGGTTTTGCGTCCGATTTGAGACGAACGCCACATTTAGCCGTGGTTGCGGGCATCGGCAGGGCCTGATCCGGGCCCAATTCGGGCCGAATTGGCCGCCGTCGGCTAAAGTAGCCGTGATGACTACAGACAAAGTGACAAGCCAGGATTCACCGCTGGACCGTTTTATTGCGGTCATTCCGGCGGGCGGGGTGGGGACCCGCCTCTGGCCCCTGTCACGGGCAGCAGCCCCGAAATTCCTTCACGACCTCACCGGCTCGGGCAGCACTCTGCTGCGCGCGACCTATGACCGCCTCCAGCCCGTCGCCGGCAAGCACGTGCTGGTGGTGACCGGCTCCGCCCACAGGGCAGCCGTCTGCCGCCAGCTGCCTGAGGTCCTGGAAGCCGACCTCGTCCTGGAAAGCGAACCCAAGGACTCCGGCGCTGCGATTGGCCTCGCCGCGGCGATCCTCCACGAGCGGGACCCGGACATCATCATGGGCTCGTTCGCCGCGGACCAGGTCATCAGCCCGGACGACCTCTTCCAGGACGCCGTCCGTGAGGCCGTCTACACCGCGGCCGCGGGGAAGATCGTCACCATCGGCATCAAGCCGACCCACCCCTCCACCGGATTCGGCTACATCCGTTCCGGCGCGAACCTGCACATCCCCGACGCGCCCAGCGCGCAGTCCGTCGTGGAGTTCGTGGAGAAGCCCAGCGAGGAAGTGGCCCAGGAGTACGTCGACAGCGGCGAATATGTCTGGAACGCGGGCATGTTCGTGGCCCCGGTCTCGCTGATGCTCAAGCACCTCGAAGCCAACCAGCCCGAACTCTTCGCCGGACTCCAGGAAATCGCCAAAGCCTGGGACACCCCGGAGCGCGACGCCGTCACCGCCCGGGTCTGGCCCACGCTGCCCAAGATCGCCATTGACTACGCCGTTGCCGAGCCCGCAGCCGCCGCCGGCGACGTCGCCGTGGTGCCCGGAACGTTCCTCTGGGACGACGTCGGGGACTTTGCCTCCGTGGGCCGGCTCAACAGCGCCAAGGAAGTCGACGAGGTCACGGTCCTGGGCGAGGGCGCACGCGTCTTCACCGAGAACGCCAGCGGCGTGGTGGTCTCCGATACCAAGCGGGTGATCGCCCTGATCGGCATCAAGGACGTCGTGATCGTTGACACCCCGGACGCCCTGCTGGTCACCACCAAGGAACACTCACAGCGGGTCAAGCAGGCCGTGGACGCCATCAAGGCCAAGGGCGACACCGACGTCCTGTAGCCGGATGGGAGCGGATCACGGCCTGCGTAATGTTCAGCAATCCGTAACGCGCCGTACCCGATGCCGCTATTCTTTGGCCGCTCGATAGAGTTATTCCGTGCGCAACTATTCGACTGAAGCTGAGCCCACGACTCTCGTGGGGCCGTGGCTGGAGCCCCTCCTGCCGGAGCTGATTGCTTTCCGCCGCGACCTCCATGCGCATCCGGAACTTTCGTTCAAGGAATTCCGCACCACCGACAAGCTGGCGAAACGGCTCGAGGAAGCCGGGCTCAAACCGCGCCGCCTCGAGGGCACGGGCCTGACGGTCGACGTCGGGCAGGGTCCCATCGCCACCGCCCTGCGCGGGGACATCGACGCCCTGCCGATCATCGAGGAAACGGGCCTTGAGTTCGCCTCGAAGAACCACGGCGTGACCCACGCCTGCGGCCATGACGTCCACACCACCACCATGCTCGGGATCGCGCTGGTCCTGCAGCGCATGCACGAGGTATCCCCGCTGCGCGGGACGGTCCGGATCATCTTCCAGCCAGCCGAGGAAACCATGCCCGGCGGCGCCACCTCATGCATCGAACAGGGCGTCCTGGACGGCGTGCCGCGCATCCTGGCGCTGCACTGCGACCCCCGGATCGAGATCGGCAAGATCGGCACGCGGATCGGGGCCATCACCTCCGCCTCGGACACCATCAAGATCGAACTCTCCGGCCGCGGCGGCCACACCTCGCGCCCCCACCTGACCGAGGAACTGGTCTTCGCCCTGGCGCAGATCGCGGTCAATGTTCCCGCCGTGCTCTCGCGCCGCGTCGATGTCCGCAGCGGCGTGTCCGTGGTCTGGGGCCAGATCTCCGCAGGCTCGGCCCCGAACGCCATCCCCGGCAGCGGCTACATGGCCGGGACCATGCGCTGCCTGGACCGCGACGCCTGGCACGACGCCGGCGAGCTGCTCGACGACATCATCCGGCAGGTCGCCGAGCCCTACGGCGTCGACGTCCACCTGGAACACACCCGCGGCGTCCCGCCGGTGGTCAACTCCGAGCACGAGACCGCGCTGATCGAGGCCGCGGCCCGCGCCGAAATCGGCGAGGGCGCCGTGGTCCTGACCCCGCAGTCCATGGGTGGGGAAGACTTCGCCTGGTTCCTGGCCGACACCCCCGGCGCCATGATGCGCCTCGGCACCAAGACGCCGGGCGGGGAAGAGTACGACCTCCACCGCGGCGACTACATCGTCGATGAGCGGGCGCTGGGCCTGGGCATCCAGGTGCTCACGGCGGCGGCCCTGCGCACCATCCGCGACCTCTAAACCGTTCCGCCCGCGGCCCACCCGCCCCGCTGCGCCCACCGGCCCGGGCTGCGCCCGACGGCCCGGGCGGGCGCGGAGTTTCCCCACCTTCGCCGGCGCGACGCCGGGACACGCCCGCGGCGCGGGCCGACACGCCGCCGGGCCCTGCGAACATGGGAAATCCGGCTGATTCCTGCCGCGTTTGGCCCCTGCGCGCCGGCTGGCGGTTCCCATTCGGCAATTCAGTTGTGCACAACTGAATTGCACGCAACCGAATTGTGCCGTACGGTGGAGCTATGACTACGCCAGAGGAAGCCCGCAAGGCCGGGCCGGAAGCGCTCCGCCTGAACCGGCAGGTGTGCTTTGCGATGTACTCGGCCTCGCGCGCCGCCACGGCCGCCTACCGGCCCATGCTCGAGGAGCTCGGCCTGACCTACCCGCAGTACCTCGCCATGCTGGTGCTCTGGGAAGCTGAGCCGCGCAGCGTCCGTGAACTGGGAGAGGAGCTGGGCCTGGACTCCGGCACGCTCTCGCCCCTGCTCAAGCGGCTCGAAGCGCTCGGCCTCGTCCAGCGCCGCCGCTCCGCCGAGGACGAGCGCCGTGTGGAGATCTTCCTGACCGACGCCGGCGCCGCCCTGAGCGCCAAGGCCGGCGGCATCCCGCAGCGCCTGGCGGACGCCGCCGGGCTCACCGCCGCGGAACTGGACCAGCTCCGCGACACCCTGGCCCGGCTGACGAGCGCGCTCCACGCCTCCCACTAGGCCCACCCACTGGACCTACCCCTAATCCTTCCCACGAGGACCCCATACCGGGCCCTTGCCGGGCACCCCGCTGGGCCCATACCTGCTCAGACTTCCCGCCGACAGAACGGAAACCCCATGAAGACCCTTTACACAGCAGAGGCCCTGGCCTCCGGCGAAGGCCGCGACGGCACCGCCGTCAGCAAGGACGGCAAGCTGAGCGTCACCCTGGCCAGCCCGGTCGAACTCGGCGGTGACGGCGAGGGCACCAACCCCGAGCAGCTCTTTGCCGCCGGCTACGCCGCGTGTTTCCACTCCGCACTGCGCCTGGTGGGACGCAAGGAGCGTGCCGACCTGACGGACTCCGCCGTCGCCGCCAAGATCCACTTCGGCGCACTCGAGGACGGTGCCGGCTACGGCCTGGCCGCCGAGCTTGAGATCGCCCTGCCCGCCGTGGACCGGGACACCGCCGAGGCCCTGGTGGCCAAGGCCCACCAGATCTGCCCGTACTCCAACGCCACCCGCGGCAACATCGCCGTCGACATCACCATCCTGGAGGTAGCCGCATGAGCAACACCACCGAAACTCGCACCCTTCCCGCCGCCACCCGCGAGATCCAGCTGGCGTCCCGCCCGCACGGCCGCCCGGTGCCGGCGAACTTCCGCCTCGCCGAGTCGGCGCTGCCCGAACTGCAGGACGGACAGGTCCTGGTCCGCAACCTCTACATCTCGGTAGACCCGTACATGCGCGGGCGGATGAACGACGTCAAGTCCTACTCCGCGCCGTTTGCGCTGGATGCCGCACTCGACGGCGGCGCCGTCGGCGAAGTCATCGCGTCCCGGGCCGAAGGCCGCGCTGTAGGCGACACGGTGGTGCACGGCCTCGGCTGGCGCGAATACGCCGTCGTCGATGCCGCGGCCACCACGGTGGCGCGCACTGATCTGGCCCCCGCGTCAGCATTCCTCGGCGCCCTCGGCATGACCGGGCTGACCGCCTACGCGGGGCTGCTGAAGGTCGCGGAATTCAAGCCCGGCGACGCCGTGTTCGTCTCGGGCGCCGCCGGCGCGGTCGGCTCGCTCGTGGGGCAGATCGCCAAGGCCATGGGCGCGTCCCGGGTGATCGGCAGCGCCGGCTCGCCGGAAAAGGTGGCCCGGCTGCTCGAACTCGGTTTCGATGCCGCCTTCAACTATCACGACGGCCCGGTGGCGGAACAACTTGCCGCGGCCGCTGGTGAGCGCGGGATCGACGTCTACTTCGACAACGTCGGCGGCGAGCACCTCGAGGCAGCCTTGTCCTCCCTCACGGTCGGTGGCCGGGTGGCCATGTGCGGGGCCATCGCCCAGTACAACGCGACCGAACCGACGCCGGCGCCGCGGAACCTCATGCTGGCGATCGGCAAACAGCTGACGCTCAAGGGCTTCCTGGTGGGCGGCTACTGGCAGCACATGGCCGAATTTGTCGAGACCATGTCCGCCTGGCTGGCCGACGGAACGGTCCGCTACGACGAGACGGTGGTGGACGGGCTGGACAACGCCCCGCAGGCCTTCATGGACCTGCTCGACGGCGCCAACACCGGCAAGATGCTCGTCCGGCTGTAACTGGACACCAGCAAACGCCGTGCCTGCACGACGCCTCCGGCGCCGGTTTCCTTCGGGGACCGGCGCCGGAGGCGTATGTGCACCTCCGCTGGCACGGTGCCCGGCTACCACTAGGTAACAAGTTCTCAACAATCTGGGCATTCGCCGGGACCTGTGTTATCGGGACGTGGCGCAGGCCACTACAGTAGCTTGCATCAGTGCGCCTCGGCGCAGTGCTGCGAAATCCATCAGTGACAACAGAGATCAGCGGAACACCGCCGACAGACACTCATTGAACTTCCGTCGTAGCGCCTACTCTTTCTTCCTGGAGGAAAATTGAAGAACTCTCTGCGTGCCACCTTCAAGCGCGGATCAATGGCCGGCGTCGCCACCGCGGGCGCGGCTGCACTCCTGCTGACCGGCTGCGGAGCTGCCCCGGAGGCCAGCACCGCCACCAACACTGCAAGCAACTACACGGGCTGCATCGTGTCCGACTCGGGTGGATTCGACGACCAGTCGTTCAACCAGTCTTCCTACGAGGGCCTGAAGAAGGCCGAGAAGGATCTCGGCATCAAGACGAACGAAGCCGAGTCCAAGACCAACAACGACTTCGAACCGAACCTGCGCGCCATGGTTTCCGCCGGCTGCAACCTGACCATCACGGTCGGCTTCCTGCTCGGCGACGCAACGAAGGCCCAGGCCACCGCGAACCCGGACAAGCACTTCGCCATCATTGACTTCGGCTACGAAACCCCGATCACCAACGTCAAGCCGATCATCTACGACACGGCCCAGGCCGCGTTCCTGGCCGGCTACCTCGCAGCAGGCACCACCAAGACCGGGACGGTCGCCACGTTCGGCGGCATCAAGATCCCCACGGTCACCATCTTCATGGACGGCTACGCCGACGGCGTGAAGTACTACAACGAGAAGAAGGGCAAGGACGTCAAGGTTCTTGGCTGGGACAAGGCCAAGCAGGACGGCTCCTTCACCGGCGACTTCGAAAAGCAGGACAAGGGCAAGCAGTTCACCCAGAACTTCCTGGACCAGGGCGCCGACATCGTCATGCCCGTCGCCGGTCCGGTCGGCAAGGGTGCCGGCGCGGCCCTGCAGGAAGCCAAGGCAGCAGGCAAGGACGTCAAGCTCATCTGGGTTGACTCCGACGGCTTCCTCACGGCACCGGATTACAAGGACATCATGCTCTCCTCCGTCATGAAGCAGATGGGCGAGGCCGTTGAGACGGTCGTCAAGCAGGACAAGGACGGCCAGTTCACCAACAAGCCTTACATCGGCACCCTCGCGAACGACGGCGTCCAGCTGGCCCCGTTCCACGACATGGATTCCCAGGTTCCGGCCGAACTGAAGTCCGAACTGGACCAGATCAAGAAGGACATCGCCGACGGCAAGCTCAAGGTTGAATCTGCAGCCAGCCCGAAAGCCTAACTTCCTCCGCTAAGCGCCACGGCCCGTCCGGTCACCACCGCACGGGCTGTGGCGCTTTTCGTTGCGGCCCTTAGTGCCCCAGACCCCAGGCACTAAGCTGGTGCTGCAGCGCCCCTACGCGTCCGGACCAAGCCTTCCGGACACCTCGAGATTGGTCAGAGTTTTGAAACTTGAACTCAAGGGCATTACCAAACGCTTCGGCTCCCTGGTAGCGAACGATCACATCGATGTGGTTGTTGAACCCGGGCAGATTCACTGTCTGCTCGGTGAGAACGGCGCTGGCAAGTCCACGCTGATGAACGTCCTCTACGGACTGTACGAGCCCACAGAGGGCGAAATCCTTATTGACGACAAACCGGTCACGTTCCGCGGCCCGGGAGACGCCATGGCGGCGGGTATCGGCATGGTGCACCAGCACTTCATGCTGGTCCCCGTCTTCACCGTCGCGGAGAACGTCGCCCTGGGAGCGGAGACCACCAAGACCGGCGGATTCCTGGACCTCGACGACACGCGCCGGAAAATCCGGGAGATCTCCGACCGGTATGGCTTCGACGTCGACCCCGACGCGCTGATCGAAGACCTCCCCGTGGGCGTGCAGCAGCGCGTGGAGATCATCAAGGCATTGGTCCGCGACGCCAAGGTGCTCATCCTCGATGAGCCCACGGCCGTGCTGACCCCGCAGGACACCGATGAGCTGCTGGACATCATGCGCCAGCTCAAGAGCCACGGCACCTCGATCGTCTTCATTTCCCACAAGCTGCGTGAGGTCAAGGCCGTTTCGGACACCATCACCGTCATCCGCCGCGGCAAGGTAGTGGGCTCGGCCGATCCCGGCGCCTCGACCACCGAGCTGGCGTCCATGATGGTGGGCCGGGCCGTGAGCCTGACCCTGGACAAGGCTCCCGCCAATCCGCAGGAGACCACCTTCGAGGTCAAGGACCTCACCGTCATCGCCCCCAACGGCCAGCACGTAGTGGACGGCATCAGCTTCGGAATCGCCCGCGGCGAGATCCTCGCGGTCGCCGGCGTCCAGGGCAACGGCCAGACGGAACTCACCGAGGCCATTTTGGGCCTGCACGAGAGGGTCCACGGCTCGATCGCCCTCGACGGCGAAGAACTCGTGGGCCGCAGCGTCAAGGAGGTCCTCAACGCCGGGGTCGGGTTCGTCCCGGAAGACCGCTCCCTCGACGGGCTGATCGGCACGTTCTCCATCGCCGAGAACCTGATCCTGGACCGCTACGACCAGGCGCCGTTCGCCAAGGGCATCAGCATGAGCCCGGCCAAGGTCCTGGAGAACGCCAAGACCCGGATCGCAGAATTCGACGTCCGCACCCCGTCCGGCTCACTTGCAGCCGGAACCCTGTCCGGCGGCAACCAGCAGAAGGTCGTCATGGCCCGGGAGCTCTCCCGGCCGCTGCGGCTCTTCATCGCCTCCCAGCCCACCCGCGGCGTGGACGTGGGCTCCATCGAGTTCCTGCACAAGCGCATCGTCGCGGAGCGGGACCACGGCACGCCCGTCATGATCGTCTCCACCGAACTGGACGAGGTGATTGAACTCGCCGACCGGATTGCCGTGCTGTACAAGGGCCGGCTGGTCGGGATCGTCCCGGCCGGCACCGGGCGCGACGTCCTGGGCCTGATGATGGCCGGGGTATCCCCGGACGAGGCCCAGGCCGACGCCGCGGGCAGGCACCCCGCTCGATCCCTTTCTGAAAACCCGGCCGCGAACGCAGCAGAAAACCCGGCCGGCACCCCCGCCGGCACCCCCGCAACGAAGCCGGCCACGAACCCGGCCACCGCCGCCCCGTCCGTGCAGGAGCCCGGCTCCGGCGCCGTAGGAGACCCCCATGAGTGAGAACACCGAGCCGCGGCCCGCGGCCGCACCGGACCCGGACCGGCTTCCGGCATCGCAGACCACGGACGTGGAGCCTGAGCCGCTCGAGGACGATGCAGACTTCGTCACCGTGCTGGACACCGCGGGCGGTGCCCACCAGCCATCGGCCGTTCCGGTCTCCACCCAGAGCGGATCCCTTCCCGGTGCGCCGGATGAGGAGTCGCTGCTGCGCAAGATCTTTACCGGCAACGGCATCGTGACCATCCTGGCGGTGCTGCTGGCACTGATCCTGGGCGGCCTGCTCATCGCCATGACGGACAAGGTTGTCGGTACCACGGCGGGCTATCTCTTTGCCCGGCCCAGTGACTTCCTCACCGCCGTCTGGTCCGCCGCCACCGAATCGTACGTCGCCCTCTTCCAGGGCGCGGTCTTCAACCCCCGCGGGAACGGTGTGGCCGGACAGTTCGCCCCCCTCATGGAGACGCTGACCATCGCCACTCCGCTGATCACCGCGGGCCTCGGCGTCGCCCTGGCCTTCCGCGCGGGTCTGTTCAACATCGGTGCGCAGGGCCAGATCATCATGGCCGGCATCCTCGCCTCGTGGGTCGGCTTCGCGCTGCACCTGCCGCTGGGGCTGCACCTGCTGCTGGTCCTGGTGGCCGGCGTCGTCGGCGGCGCCGTCTGGGGCGGCATCGTTGGTGTGCTCAAAGCCCGGACAGGCGCCCACGAGGTCATCGTGACCATCATGTTCAACTACATCGCGCTCTATTTCCTGCGCTACCTGCTCGACACGGATTTGTTCCAGCGTCCGGGAGAGACCACCCCGATTTCCCCGATCCTGGACCCCAACGCCGTGTACCCGCTGCTCTTCGGCAGCCAGTACCGGCTGCACGTGGGCTTCCTGCTGGCCATTGCGGCCACCTTCTTTGTTTCGTGGCTGCTGAACCGCTCCACCCTTGGGTTCGAGTTCCGCGCCGTCGGGGCGAACCCCAAGGCGGCCCTGACGGCCGGCATCAACGTCTCCCGGGCCACGATCCTGGTGATGACCATTGCCGGTGGCCTGGCCGGCCTGGCCGGCGTGGCGCAGGTGGCAGGCACCGAAAAGGTCCTGACCGATGGTGTCGCGGCATCCTACGGCTTTGACGCGATCACGGTCGCGCTGCTGGGACGGTCGTCGCCGTGGGGCACCTTTGCCGCCGGCCTGCTGTTCGGAGCTTTCCGCGCAGGCGCCGTCCAGATGCAGATCCAGACCGGAACCCCGATCGACATCGTGCTCGTGGTCCAGTCGCTCATCGTGCTGTTCATCGCGGCGCCGCCCCTGGTCCGGGCGATCTTTGGGCTCAACCCGCGCAAGAAGAAGGCCGCAACCACCGGCAAAACCAAGCAGGCCGCAACCACCGGAGGTGCCGCATGAGCACAACAGCAACCTCGCCCGTTGAAGGAAAACCCCAGCCGGAGAAGAACCACAAGCCGGCGGTGTCCGCCAAGCCCGTAACCTGGAAGCTGCCGGTCACGCTGATGGTGCTGGCCACCATCGCGTTCATCTTCTTCGGACTGCTGGGCCCGCAGGGAACCGCCAAGTTCGGCATTTCCTCCGGCGGCGACTTCTTCCAGCTCCCCGCGATCGAGGTTCCCGCGTTCCTGTCCGGCATTGTGCTCTCCCTGATCCTGCTGGTCCTCGCGGGCTACGCCTTGGTCCTGAAGGCAAGAGCGAACCGGCGGCCCCCGCGCTGGCTGCCGGCCGTGTTCACTGTCGTGTTCGTGGTCGCCTTCCTGATCTGGGTGGTCGGCGGCGCCCGGACCCCCAGCATTTCGCTGGCCGGCCTCATCGCCGGTTCCGTGACCCTCGCCGTGCCGATCGTCTTCGGCTCACTGTCCGGTGTGCTGTGCGAACGGGCCGGCGTGGTCAACATCGCCATCGAGGGCCAGCTCCTGGGCGGAGCCTTCACGGCCGCGCTCGTCGCCAGCGTGACCCACAACCCCTACCTGGGCCTGGTCGCGGCGGCCGTGGCCGGCGCCCTCGTCTCGATGGTGCTGGCGCTGTTCGCCATCAAGTACGTGGTCAACCAGATCATCGTCGGCGTCGTGCTCAACGTCCTGGTCTCCGGGCTCACCGGCTTCCTGTTCAGCACCGTGATGCAGTCCGATCCCGAGAAGTACAACTCACCCGGCGAACTGCCCATCATCGACATCCCGGTCCTGTCCGGCATCCCCGTGATCGGGCCCATCCTCTTCAAGCAGTCCGTGGTGGGCTACCTGATGTACGTGGCCGTCATCGTGATCTGGGTCGCGCTGTTCAAGACGAAGTGGGGCCTGCGCGTCCGTGCCGTGGGCGAGCACCCGCAGGCGGCCGACACCCTGGGCATCAAAGTCAACGCGACGCGCTTCTGGAACGTCACGCTCGGCGGCGCCGTCGCCGGGATCGGCGGATCGTTCTTCACCCTCGTGGCGATCGACAGCTTCACCAAGGAAATCTCCGGCGGGCGCGGCTTCATTGCCCTCGCCGCCATGATCCTGGGCCGCTGGAACCCGATCGGGGCGTTCTTCGCCGCGCTGCTGTTCGGCTTCGCCGACAACCTGCAGAGCATCGTGACGATCATCGGCACCCCGGTGCCCAGCCAGTTCATGGCCATGCTGCCGTACGTGGTGACCGTGTTTGCCGTGGCCGGCCTCGTCGGCCGCTCCCGGCCGCCGGCCGCCGACGGCATACCGTACATCAAGGGCTGAGAATGGACAGCACCGACGTCGACTGGGCAGCACTCGAAGCCGCGGCAGTGTCCGCCATGAAGAACGCCTATGCGCCGTACTCGAAGTTTCCGGTGGGGGCCGCGGCCCTCACCGGAGACGGGCGGATCGTCAGCGGCTGCAATGTCGAAAACGCCAGCTACGGGCTGACTCTGTGCGCCGAGTGCGCTCTGGTGGGCAACCTGCAGATGACGGGCGGGGGACTGCTCCGCGCCTTCTACTGCGTCGACGCCGGCGGGAATGTCCTCATGCCGTGCGGGCGCTGCCGCCAGCTGCTCTACGAATTCCGGGCTCCGGACATGGAGCTCATGACCACGCAGGGAATCAAGACCATGGACCAGGTCCTTCCCGATGCCTTTGGCCCCCAACACCTGGAGGAACCCCGGTGACACAAACGACACAGAATCCCAACAACACTGAAGCGTTCGACGCCGTCGACATCATCCGCATCAAGCGGGACAAGGGTGTGCTCAGCCCGGCCCAGATCGACTGGACGATCGACGCGTACACCCGCGGCGCCATCGCCGACGAACAGATGGCCGCCCTGAACATGGCCATCCTGCTCAACGGCATGGACCGGGCCGAAATCTCCCGCTGGACGGCGGCCATGATCGCCTCCGGCGAGCGGATGGACTTCTCCAGCCTGCGCCGGCCCGACGGCGGCGTGAAGGCGACCTCGGACAAGCACTCCACCGGCGGCGTCGGGGACAAGATCACCCTGCCGCTGGCGCCCCTGGTGGCGGTGTTCGGTGTGGCGGTGCCGCAGCTCTCGGGCCGCGGCCTCGGCCACACCGGCGGCACCCTGGACAAGCTCGAAGCCATCCCGGGCTGGCGTGCGGCCCTGAGCAACGAGGAAATGATGGCCCAGCTCCAGGACGTCGGCGCGGTCATTTGCGCGGCCGGCGCCGGACTGGCCCCGGCGGACAAGAAGCTCTACGCGCTCCGCGATGTCACCGGGACCGTGGAGGCCATCCCGCTGATCGCCTCCTCGATCATGAGCAAGAAGATCGCCGAGGGCACCGGCTCGCTGGTGCTCGACGTCAAGGTGGGCAGCGGCGCGTTCATGAAGGACGAGGCCCGCGCCCGCGAATTGGCAGAAACCATGGTGGCCCTGGGCAAGGACGCCGGCGTCAACACGGTGGCCCTGCTCACCAACATGAACACGCCCCTGGGCCTCACCGCGGGCAACGCGATCGAGGTCGAGGAATCCGTGGAGGTCCTCGCCGGCGGAGGCCCGGACGACGTCGTCGAACTCACCGTCCGGCTCGCGGAGGAAATGCTGGCGTGCGCCGGCATCCGCGACGCCGATCCCCGGGCAGCGCTCCGGGACGGCCGGGCCATGGACGTCTGGAACCGGATGATCCAGGCCCAGGGCGGAGACCCGCGTGCCAAGCTCCCGGTCGCCAGGGAATCCGAGGTCATCTACGCCCCGGCCGACGGCGTCCTGGTGGAGTTGGACGCGATGGCTGTCGGCGTCGCTGCCTGGCGGCTCGGCGCCGGACGCGCCCGCAAGGAGGACCAGGTCCAGGCCGGTGCCGGGGTGCGGATGCACGCCAAGCCCGGCGCCACGGTCAAGGCGGGCGAACCGCTCATGACCCTCCTGACGGACACGCCGGAGAAGTTCGAGCGTGCCAAGGAAGCGCTCGAACACGCCGCCGTGATCGCTCCCGAGGGTTCCCGGCCCGCCCAGAAGCTCATCATCGACCGCATCGCCTAAGCCCGTTGCCCTATCACTTCTGGTCCCCAACCCGTGGGATAACAGCCGTACGTGATAGGGCAACGACGGCGGAGGCCGGCCGGTACACTGACTCCACAGCAGTACCCGTCAAGCGCAGGCCCGGCTCCGGCCGAGCCTGCGCTTGGATCGATCTGGCCCCGCCGCGCGTTAGGAAGCTGTGCAGGCAATCAACGACTTCATCCTCGCCGCCGCAGGGCAACCCTGGGTCCTGGTCCTGGTTTTTGCCTGCTGCGTGATCGACGGCTTCTTCCCCCCGATTCCGAGCGAATCGGTGGTGGTGGGCCTGGCTGCAGTCGCCGCCACCGCGGGCGTCCCCAGCCCTCTGCTCCTGATCGCTACGGCTGCCGCAGGGGCACTAGTGGGCGACAACATGGCCTACCTGATCGGCCGCGGGACCGGAACCCGGCGCTGGGGATGGCAGCGCGGCCCGCGCATGCAGGCGGCCTTCCGCTGGGCCGGCCGGGAACTGCGGAAACGGCCCGCCTCACTGATCCTCGTGGCGCGCTTCGTCCCGATCGGACGGGTGGCCGTAAACCTGACCGCCGGTGCCACCCACTACCCGTGGCGCAGATTCGTCAGCCTGACGGTGCTCTCGGCGCTGCTGTGGGCCGGCTACTCGGTGGGGATCGGCCTGACTGTTGGTCCGTGGTTTGAGAAGAACCACGTGCTGGGCGCGGCCATTGCGATCGTCTGCGCCGTCGTCCTGGGCGTCGTCCTGGACCGCGTGATCAGCAGGGTGCGCGGCCGGGCGCCGGAGGAACCGACGCATTCCGTGCCCCCCGTCGAGTCCTAGGCGGATTGGCCCTGCCCATGGGACACTTAGGAGCGATTTGGGTCACGTTTGTTGGCCGCACGTCGTGCAAAGTTTCGTCCATGGTTCTACCCACTGTCATCGCGAGTATGTTACGGCTTAGTTGTCCGTTCCCAGTCATCAAGGAGCACCACCTGCATGGAGTTCATTAACGAGGCCGTGCTCCATGCCGCCGGCCAGTGGTGGATCTACCCACTCCTGCTGGTTTTCTTCTTCGTGGACGGCTTCGCGATGGTGGTCCCCAGCGAGACCCTGATCGTTGCGTTGGCGGCGTACTCCGTGCACAGCGGCCAGCCCAACCTGTGGATCCTGGGCCTCACGGCGCTCGTGGGAGCCATGGCCGGCGACAACATGGCCTACATGCTCGGCCGCAAGATTGGCCTCGAGCGGTTCCGCTGGATGCGCAAGCCAAAGGTCCAGAAGGTCTTCGGCTGGGCACACTACGAACTTGAGAAGCGCGGCGCCGTCCTGATCTTCACCGCCCGGTACATCCCCTGGGGCCGCGTCGCCGTCAACTACGTGGCAGGCACGACGGCGTTCCCGCACCGGAGATTCTTCCTGCTGGACGCCTTCGCCTGCCTCACCTGGGTGACCTACTCGATCGGCATCGGCGTCCTGGCCAGTTCCTTCCCGTGGCTGCACCACAACCCGCTGCTCAGCGCGGGCATCGCGGTGGTGTTCGCCATTGTGCTCGGTGTCCTCATCGACCACCTCCTGCGCTGGTGGCACAAACGCCTGGGCCGCCACGACGCCGAGGTCGTGGACGGATGGCTCGACGGCGGGCCCACCCACCAAGCGGGCGCCGCGGTTCCTGCACCGATGATCGCCTCCGGTGATGCCGAGGCCGGCAGAAAGTAGCGTCCCGCGCGCTCCGACCCTATGGTTGGAACGTGACTGAGACTATTCCTGACGCTGCCCCTGACCTCGACTTCGACCTGAAGGGCCTTCCCAAGGTTTCCCTTCACGACCACCTGGACGGCGGACTCCGCCCGGCCACCATCATTGAACTTGCTGAGGCTGTCGGCCACACGCTGCCGTCCACGGACCCCGTCGCGCTGGGGGAGTGGTTCCGCGAGTCCGCCGACTCCGGCTCCCTGGTCCGCTACCTCGAGACCTTCGACCACACCATCGCCGTGATGCAGACCAAGGAGGGCCTGTTCCGCGTCGCGAAGGAATTCGTCGAAGACCTGGCCGACGACGGCGTCGTGTACGGCGAAGTGCGCTGGGCGCCCGAGCAGCACCTGCAGAAGGGCCTGAGCCTGGACGACGTGGTCGAAGCCGTGCAGGCGGGCCTCGAAGCCGGCGTGGACGCCGTGGCCGAGACTGGCCGCGATATCCAGGTGGGCCAGCTCATCACCGCCATGCGCCACGCCGACCGCGGCCAGGAGATCGCCGAACTGGCGGTCCGCCACCGCAACAACGGCGCCGTCGGCTTCGACATCGCCGGCGCCGAGGACGGGTTCCTGCCGTCCCGATTCAAGGACGCCTTCACCTACCTGGCCCAGCACAACTTCCCGGCCACCGTCCACGCCGGCGAAGCCGCCGGCCTGGAAAGCATCCAGTCGGCGCTCGTCGACGGCCGGGCCCTGCGCCTGGGCCACGGCGTCCGGATCGCCGAGGACGTCACGATCGAATTCGAAGAGGACGAAGACGCCGAGGGTGACGAAGTCAACGACACCATCGGCATGGTGACCCTGGGCGAGCTCGCCAGCTGGGTCCGCGACCGCGGCATCGCCCTGGAGATCTGCCCCTCCTCCAACCTGCAGACCGGCGCCATTGCCGGCTTCGGTGAGGGCATTGAAAGCCACCCGCTGGACATGCTCTACCAGCTCGGCTTCAACGTCACCATCAACACCGACAACCGGCTCATGAGCGGCGTGACGCTGACCGACGAGTTCGAACTCCTGGTCGAGACGTTCGACTACGACCTCGATGACCTGCTGGAGCTGACGCTGAACGCTGCCGAGGCCGCCTTCCTGCCCCTCGAGGAGAAGGAAGCACTGGTCGAATACATCAACGAGGCCTACGCCGATCTTGGCTAACGAGGACACAACACCCATCCAGGGGCTTGTTGGGCCCACAGCGGCAGGGGTCCCCGGCCGAGCTTGCGAGGTGGGGGAGCTGCTGGGGACGATTGCGGCCCTGCGCGAGCATTGCCCCTGGATGGGTGCCCTCACCCACGAGTCGCTCGTGGAGTACCTCCTGGAGGAGGCCTACGAGGTCGCCGAGACCATAGAGACCGGCGCCGGCGACAAGGAACTGCAGTCGGAACTGGGGGACGTCCTCTTACAGGTGGTTCTCCACGCCCGGCTCGCCGAGGAACGCGGCGCCTTTGACTTGGGCGACGTCGCCCGCGGCCTGAGGGCCAAGATGATCCGGCGCAACCCGCACGTTTTCCGGCCCGACGGCTCGCTGCAGGATTCCTTCCCGGCAACGGTGGAGGAGATCGTCCTGAAATGGGATGCCGTCAAGAAAGCCGAGAAACCCGAACGCGGGCACGTCTTCGACGGCGTTCCCGCCTCCCTTGGCGCCCTCGCCCGGGCGCAAAAGCTCCTGGACCGCGCCGAGCGGGCGGGTATGGCGGCGGCTGCCGCCGAAACCGCCGTCGACCTCCCGGCCGCCGAGGAGGAACTCGGCGACCTGCTGTTCGGGATCGTGGCCGCTGCCCGGGCCGGCGGGCTCGACGCCGAACGCGCCCTCCGCGGCGCCCTGCGCCGGTTCCAGGACAGTGCCGGCCCCGGGCCATCGGCACAATAGCGCGGGCACTAGAGTCGGCACGATAGGTGCGGCACACCAGCATCGCCATCATGACGTCCGGGGATTGGATAGGTTTCCGTAACTTATCCCGCTCTCGACTACGCTAGTAGCGACGACGACGTCGGCTTTTTCAGCTTGATGTACAGCCAGAGTCCAAGCAGTCAGATTCCCTGCAGATCGCTTCACCCAAAGGAGCATATCCATGGCGCTTATCGATGCCATCCACGCCCGCGAAATCCTCGATTCCCGTGGCAACCCGACCGTAGAAGTTGAAGTCCTGCTCTCGGACGGCCAGATCGGCCGCGCAGCGGTTCCCTCCGGCGCTTCCACCGGCGAGCACGAGGCCGTTGAACTTCGCGACGGCGACAAGGGCCGCTACCTCGGCAAGGGCGTCCAGAAGGCCGTCGACGCGGTCATCGACCAGATCGCCCCGGCCCTGACCGGCTTCGACGCGACCGACCAGCGCAGCATCGACCAGGCCATGATCGACCTGGACGGCACCCCCAACAAGGGCAAGCTCGGCGCCAACGCCATTCTGGGCGTGTCCCTGGCCGTGGCCAACGCCGCCGCCGCCTCTGCTGACCTGCCGCTGTACAAGTACCTGGGCGGGCCCAACGCGCACGTCCTGCCCGTGCCGCTGATGAACATCCTCAACGGCGGCTCGCACGCCGACTCCGACGTGGACATCCAGGAATTCATGATCGTCCCGATCGGCGCCGAGACCTTCTCCGAAGGCCTGCGCTGGGGCGTCGAGGTCTACCACAACCTCAAGTCCGTCCTGCAGGCCAAGGGCCTCTCCACCGGCCTGGGTGACGAGGGCGGCTTCGCGCCGAACCTGCCGTCCAACCGTGCCGCCCTGGACCTGATCCAGGAAGCCATCAAGAACGCCGGCTACACCCCGGGCAAGGACATCGCCCTGGCCCTGGACGTCGCCTCCTCCGAGTTCTTCAAGGACGGCGCGTACCAGTTCGAAGGCAAGGCACTTTCCGCCACCGAGATGAGCGCCTACTACGCCGAGCTCGTAGCCGACTACCCGCTCGTTTCCATCGAGGACCCGCTGGATGAGAACGACTGGGAAGGCTGGAAGACCCTCACCGACACCATCGGCGACAAGGTCCAGCTCGTGGGCGATGACCTCTTCGTCACGAACCCGGCCATCCTGCAGCGCGGCATCGACACCAAGACCGCGAACTCGCTGCTCGTCAAGGTCAACCAGATCGGTTCCCTGACCGAGACCCTGGACGCCGTGTCGCTGGCCCAGCGTGCCGGCTACACCACCATCACCTCGCACCGCTCCGGCGAAACCGAGGACACCACCATTGCTGACATCTCCGTTGCCACCAACGCGGGACAGATCAAGACCGGTGCCCCGGCACGCTCCGAGCGCGTGGCCAAGTACAACCAGCTGCTGCGCATCGAAGAGGAACTCGACGACGCCGCACGCTACGCCGGCCGCAGCGCCTTCCCGCGTTTCAAAGGCTAGTTAGCCGCGAAAACCGGTAACCGGTGGCTATGGTTGAAAGACCATGGCCACCGGTTCTGTTTTTGGTCCGCTTTTGAAGGAGTGACATGGCTACCCGACGCCCCAATGTTCCCCGGGCTACGCCTGCCGCCAAGCCTGCGGCCGCAGGTCCGGGGGCAGCAGCCGACGGCGGCGAGGTCATCCAGGCGGACTTCGGCGGCGCCCGCAGCGGCGCGGCGGCGACGCCGGCCGGTGCTGCGCCTGCCTCGCCCCGGGCGTCGGCCCCCACAGGCAGGCCGGCCCCCGGCGGTTCCGGCGCTGCTCCGGCCAAACCCCGTGCCGCAGCAGCCCCGGCAGGAGCACCGGCAAAGCCCGCGACCCGCCCCGCCGGCAAGGCCGACGGGAATACCGGCGGCAAGATCCCGAACCGGACCGCCGCAGGGGGTCCGGACGAGTCCCTCGACCCCGTGCCCGCCAAAGCGTTCTCGGGCCGGCTGCTTGCCCTGGGCGTGGTCATGATTGCCATCACCATTCTGCTGGCCCCCACGGTCAAGATCTTCCTGGACAAACGCGCCGAAATCGCCGCCCTGCAGGCCGACATCGCGGCCAAGCAGACCAAGCAGGAGGACCTCAAACGCCAGGTGTCGCGGTGGCAGGATCCCAACTATGTGAAACAGCAGGCCCGCGACCGCATTAACATGGTTATGCCCGGAGAGACGGGCTACTGGGTATTCGGCAGCGATCTTCCTGCCGCGCAGTCCGGTGGCGCCGCGGGTGCAGCATCAGCACAAGACCCGGCCAACCTGCCCTGGGTGGACGCCCTCTGGGAGTCCGTCAGGCGATCGGCAACAGACTAGAAGCGGCGCCCGCCGCAGGGATTGTCCCGCGGACAATCCGGAACAGGGCAGGAAGGTGCCACTCCCGTGGACGAGAACCGAGTGGACCAGAACCGAGAAGCAGAGAACGACGACCGGGCCAGGACGACGGCGCCACGGCACAGGGCGGACGCGCCGGAGGGCTCCCGCCAGCCGTCGCCGCACGACCTCGAGGTCCTCAGCCGCCAGCTGGGCAGGCCCGTGCGCGACGTCGTCGAAATCCCGGCCCGCTGCGTCTGCGGAAACCCGCTCGTCGCCGCCACCTCGCCGCGGCTCAGCAACGGGACGCCGTTCCCCACCACGTTTTACCTCACCCACCCGGTGATCACGTCGGCGGTTTCGCGGCTGGAGGCCGCCGGGCTGATGAACGAAATGAACGACCGGCTCGCTGCCGACGCCGGCCTCGCGGCCCGGTACCGGTCCGCCCACGAGGCATATCTGGCCTCCCGAGCCGAGATCGGCGCGCGCTCCGGCATCGGGGCCGTTCCCGAAATCGACGGCGTCTCCGCCGGCGGAATGCCGACCCGCGTCAAATGCCTGCACGTGCTCGTCGGGCATTCGCTGGCTGCCGGCCCGGGCGTGAACCCGCTCGGGGATGAGACGATCGCGGCCATCGCCGAATGGTGGACCGTGGAGCGCTGTTACTGCGACGGCGCCTGGGACACGGGCGGGGAGGCCCCGTCCCGGGACCTCAGCCGCCATGGACCCCAGGGCCTGCCGGAGATCGTGGGCCGGCCGGCGCCGGTCCGCAAGTCCCGCGGTGACGCCGCCGGCGCCGCTGACATGGCCGCCACCGCCGGCGCTGCCGACACGGCCGCCACCGCCGGCACGGGGGAGTCCCAGTGACCCGGGTCGCGGCCGTAGACTGCGGCACCAACTCGATCCGCCTGCTGATCGCAGATGTGGACACGGCTGTGAGCGCAGATGCGGGCGCAGGCGGCGCAACAGGGCAGGCCACGCCGCGGCTGACCGACATCGTGCGGGAAATGCGCGTGGTCCGGCTGGGCCAGGGCGTGGACTCCACGGGTGAACTGGCCCAGGAAGCGCTTGAGCGCACCTTCGCCGCGACCCGGGACTATGCTGCCCTGATCCGTGAGCACGGCGCCGAAAAGATGCGCTTCGTGGCCACCTCCGCCACCCGCGATGCCCGCAACCGCCAGGTCTTCGTCGACGGCATCCGCGACATCCTCGGCGTCGAACCCGAGGTGATCACCGGCGACGAGGAAGCCGCACTGTCCTTCGCCGGCGCCAGCAGTGTCCTGCCCTCCCGCGGGGAGGAGCCCGTGCTGGTGGTGGACCTCGGCGGCGGAAGCACGGAGTTCGTGCTGGGCAACGCCGACGGGGTCATCGCCGCCCGCTCGGTCGACGTCGGCTGCGTCCGGATGACCGAACGGCACCTGCGCAGCGATCCGCCCACTGCGGAACAGATTGCCGCGGCAGAGGCCGACGTCGACGCCGCCATCAGCGAGGCGGCACAGACCGTTCCGCTGGAACTCACCACCGCCGTCGTCGGCGTGGCAGGCTCCGTCACCACCATCACGGCGCATGCGCTGCGCCTGCCGGAGTACTCGCCGGCCGCGATCCATGGCACCGAACTGGACCTGGACGCGGTCCGGAAGGCCTGCACCGAGCTGCTCGAAATGACCCGGGAGGAGCGGGCCGAGCTGCCGTACATGCACCCCGGGCGGGTGGACGTGATCGGTGCCGGTGGCCTCGTTTGGCGGCGGGTCCTGCAGCGCGTGGCCGAGGCCACCGGCGGGCGCATCACCACGGCCGTGAGCAGTGAACACGATATTCTTGACGGAATTGCCCTCAGCATCCGATGATCCCGCCCCAGCAGTTGGGCCCAGCGCGCGACCGTGCCGCTGGTGCATCCGCCGATAGGACCTGAATGACCAGAGCAACAGCCCGGCGCCGCAGGACCGCCTCCGCGTTGATGGCCTTGGCCCTCGCTGGCGGGGCCTCCACGGCGGCGCTGACCTTGGCCGCGCCCGCCTACGCCGACTCCTGGCGGGACAAGGAATACTGGCTTGCCGAATCCGGCATCACCAAAGCCTGGGACGTTTCCAAGGGGGCCGGCGTCAAGGTCGCCGTCATTGACAGCGGCGTGGACGGGCGGCATCCGGATTTGGGTGGCGTGCTCGCCGGCGGCGCAGACATTTCCGGCGCCGGCAAGGCCAACGGTCAGGGGAGTATCGGCGCCAAACCCGAACACGGCACCCTCGTGGCCACCATGCTCGCCGGGCGGGGGCATCAACCGCCCGAAGCCACTCCCAAACCGAGCGCCAGCGCAACTGGCTCAGCCGCTGGACCGGCCGTTGGCCCTGCTGTTGGTCCGGAAGGCGTCGTCGGCGTCGCCCCGGAAGCCCAGCTGCTGTCCGTCTCCACCTGGCTCGGTTCCGCCAACCCGGGCGGCAAAAGTGACCAGGACCAGATCCCGGAGGCAGTGCGGTGGGCCGTCGACAACGGCGCCCGCGTCATCAACATCTCCCTCGGCAGCACGTCGCCGGAATGGCCGCAGAGCTGGGACGCGGCATTCCTCTACGCCGAACAGAAGGACGTCGTGATCGTCGCCGCGGCGGGCAACCGGGTGGGCGGCAACGTCCAGGTCGGCGCCCCGGCCACGATCCCCGGTGTCCTGACCGTTGCAGGCCTGGACCGCACGGGCGCGGCCAGCATCGACTCCTCCTCGCAGGGCATCAGCATCGGCGTCGCAGCTCCCGCCGAGGACCTGGTCGGCGGCGTGCCCGGCGGCGGCTATGCCGACTGGGCAGGCACCTCCGGAGCCACGCCGATCGTTTCCGGCGTCGCGGCCCTGATTCGTTCCAAATGGCCCGAGATGTCCGCGAGCCAGGTCATCAACCGGATCGTCACCACGGCCAAGGACGCCGGTGCGCCAGGGAAGGATCCGCTCTACGGCTTCGGCGTGCTGAATGCCGAGGCCGCACTCAAGGCCGACGTCCCGGAGACCAAAGTCAATCCGCTGGGGTCCATTTCGGACTGGATCCGGGTCCACCGGCGCGGAAACCTCGCCACGACCGCACCTGCTGCGGAGTCCGCGCCCTCCAGCGCCGCGCCCACCCTGCCCGAAGCGACCGTGCCCGTCGCTGAGAAGCCGTCCCAGCTGGACAGCGCCGTACCGGCCGCGGTGGTCCTGGGCTTCGGTTCCCTGCTCGTGGGAATCATTGTGGCCGCCGCTTTCCAGCTGCGGGCCGCCATGCGCACGCCGCCACAAGACGGGCCGGAGGGACCGGAGGGGCCCGGTAGGGCCGAGCCCGAGGCCGTCAATCCGGTGGACTCCAGCAAGCCGTCATAGTTAGTGAAGGTTTTCACAAACTACTGTATTCTTGAGCTATGGCATCCTCCCTTCAGCTCCAGGACCGTCCCCGGGTACTCGTCGTCGGCGGCGGGTACGTCGGCCTGTATGTAGCCCTCAAACTTCAGAAAAAGATCGCGAATGCAGGTGGCATCGTCACCCTCGTGGATCCGCTGCCCTACATGACCTACCAGCCCTTCCTGCCGGAAGTTGCCGGCGGCAACATTGAGGCGCGCCACGCAGTCGTCTCGCACCGCCAGCACCTGAAGCAGACGGAACTCATCCAGGGCCGCGTCACCTCGATCGACCACGCCAACCGCACGGCCGTGATCGCACCCTCCGACGGTGGCGACACCCTCGAGATTCCCTACTTCGACGTCGTGCTGGCCGCTGGCGCCATCACCCGCACGTTCCCGATCAAGGGCCTCGCGGACAAGGGCATCGGCCTGAAGACCATCGAGGAAGCCGTCGCCCTGCGCAACAAGGTTCTCGAGCGGATCGAGACCGGTTCCCTCATGACGGACCCCGTTGAGCGCGCCCGCGCCCTGACGTTCGTCGTCGTCGGCGGCGGCTTCGCCGGCATCGAGTGCATCACCGAAATGGAAGACCTGGCCCGCGCCGCAGTCAAGAACAACCCGCGCGTCAAGCAGGAGGAAGTCCGCTTCGTCCTGGTCGAGGCGATGGGCCGCATCATGCCCGAGGTCACGGCACCGCAGGCCGAATGGGTCGTCGAACACCTCCGCAGCCGCGGCATCGAGGTCCTGCTGAACACCTCCCTGGACAACGCCGAGGGTTCCCTGAAGCTCATCAACCTCCCGGACAAGAGCCCGGCCCAGGAATTCGAGACCGACACCCTGGTCTGGACTGCCGGTGTGCAGGCCAACCCGATGGTCCGCTCCACCGACTTCCCGCTCGAGCCGCGCGGCCGCGTCCGCGTCCTGGCCGACCTGCGCATCGCAGGCGACGAGGGCATCATCGAGAACGCCTGGGCCGCCGGTGACGTCGCCGCCGTCCCCGACCTCACGGGCAGCGGCCTGCCGGACGGCACCTGCGTGCCGAACGCCCAGCACGCGCTGCGCCAGGCCAAGCGCCTGGCCAAGAACCTGTGGGCCTCCCGCTGGGACAAGCCGCTCAAGGACTACAAGCACAAGAACCTGGGCGCCGTCGCCGGCTTCGGCGAATGGAAGGGCGTGGCGAACATCAACCTGGTTGGCCGCATCGGCCTCAAGGGCCCGCTGGCCTGGCTGGCACACCGTGGCTACCACGGCATGGCCATCCCCACCGTGGAGCGTAAGATCCGCGTCATCTCCGGCTGGGTCTGGGCCTTCTTCCTGGGCCGCGACACCACGCAGCTGATGGACCTGGACAACCCGCGCGGCGCCTTCGTGGCCGCGGCGACGCCGGCCCCGAAGCCTGCCGCTGCGCCTGTTGCAGGCACACCTGCGGACACTGCGAAGAATGACAGTGCGAAGAACGACACTGCCAAGAACAACACCAAGGAAGCTGTTCCGGCCGACTCCAAGTAGCCTGATCCGAGCCTTCGACGGCGGCCGTTCCCCTCAGGGGGGAGCGGCCGCCGTTTTCGTGGCGGGCAGCCGCCGCAGGGCGCCGGGAGCGGACAGGAGCGCAGGACGCGCGCCTAGACTGGCTCCATGACAGCTGAAAAGGACCTGCACGCCCTCCTGGCCACCATGCACCCTGAACTGCGCGAGGGCGAATACGTCTACGCCCTGTGGCCGCATGGCAAGCCCCTGGCCGGGGCAATCTCGGCTGCCGTCCGTGAGGCGGAAGGGCTGACCGTCGTGCTGCCGCGGAAGGAAGCGGACAGCCTGGGGCTCTCCTACGACTTCGTCGCGGCCTGGATCACGCTTCAGGTGCACTCTTCGCTGGAGGCTATCGGCCTGACGGCAGCCGTCAGTGCCGCCCTGACCGAGGCGAAGATCAGCTGCAACGTCCTGGCCGGCTTCCACCATGACCACCTGCTGGTGCCGGTGGCGGATGCCGAACGGGCTTTGGAGGTACTGCACGAACTCGTCGCGGCCAACGGCGAGCACAAGCCGGCACCGGAGCTCGTACTGCGCAGCGAGGAACCAGCGGACCGTCCCGCCATCCTCGCCCTCACCGCCGCCGCGTTTGCCGTCTCGCCCGCCACCGGGGAGCACGTCGACGGTGAACCCGAGGAGGTGAAGCTGCTGGCCCGGTTGTTCGAGTGCCAGGAATACCTGCCGGCGTTCAGCATCGTTGCGGAACTCGACGGCGAAATCGTGGGGCATGTGATCAGTACCCGCGGTTGGGTGGGCGAGCTGGAGTTGCTCGGGCTCGGGCCGATCGGGGTGGTGCCGCGGCTGCAGCGCCACGGCATCGGCACCGCGCTCATGAACGAGACGGTGGCGCGGGCCAACACCGCGGGGGAGCGGGGGATTGCGCTGCTGGGCAGCCCAGAGTATTACTCCCGCTTCGGCTTTGTTCCGTCCACGTCTCTCGGGGTGGCGCCGCCGGAGGCGGGCTGGGCCGCGCACTTCCAGTTGCTGCCGCTCGCCGTCTGGCCCGGCGGCGTGAGCGGCACCTTCCGCTACGCAGACCCTTTCGCGGGCTGATCCGCCCGGCGACGGGATACCATTGACCGGGCGCCCCAGTAGCCCAATTGGCAGAGGCAGCGGACTTAAAATCCGCGTGTTGTGGGTTCGAGTCCCACCTGGGGCACTGTGTTACGCGCCGCCCTAAGGCGCCCCCGGCCGAGCGGACTGACCCTCGGCGAGCCCTGGCCCGGTCCACGGCCTGAGCCTCGGCGACCCCTGGCCCTCCGGCCATTCCGGGCTGTCGCCCCCGCCACAAACGTCCACAGCAACCGTCCAGATTTCCTCTATGCAACGAGTGTTATAAGGATGTGACCGTAGTCACTTATTTTCACGTCGAAATTGCACTAGCTTGAAGTGGAATCAGGAACACCTGATCTTTCGCGTCAAAGGCCGTTCGCACCTTTAGATCGAGGAGCTTGTACATGACTTCACTCCCCCGGGTTGCGCCCCGCGTCGCTAAGCTCACAGTGCTTAGCCTCGGCGTCGCCCTTCTGGCTACGGCTTGTGGCGGTTCACCCGCCCCGAGTTCGTCGGGATCCAGCTCAGCCGCGGCCGCGGGAATCGCGTGCCCGGCACCCAGCGCCACCGGTGGCGGTACCAGCGCCGCCGGCGAAGCGGGCACTGTCCCCGCTTCGGCCACCACCACCCCCACACCCCTGAAGATCGGCTCGCTCCTGCCGACGACGGGCTCGCTGGCCTTCCTCGGCCCGCCCGAAATTGCAGGCGTCAACCTCGGCATCAAGGAGGTCAACGATGCAGGCGGCGTCCTGGGCAAGCCGGTTGAGGTCATCCACCGCGACTCCGGCGACACCAAGACCGACATCGCCACCCAGTCCACCACGGCACTGCTCGGACAGGGCGTCAGCGCCATCGTCGGCGCAGCCTCCTCGGGTGTCTCCAAGACCGTGATCAACCAGATCACCGGTGCCGGCGTCGTCCAGTTCTCCCCGGCCAACACCTCCCCGGACTTCACGGCGTGGGATGACAAGGGCCTCTACTGGCGCACCGCCCCCTCGGACGTGCTCCAGGGCAAGGTCCTCGGCAACTACATGGCCACCTGTGGCGCCCAGACGGTCGGCATGATCGTCCTGAACGACGCCTACGGAACCGGCCTTGCCAAGAACGTCCAGTCCGCTTTCGAGGCGGCCGGCGGCAAGGTTGTTGCCCAGGAGCTCTTCAATGAAGGCGATTCCCAGTTCAGCAGCCAGGTGGACAAGGTTCTCGCCGCCAAGCCGGATGCCATTGCCCTGATCACCTTCGACCAGGCCAAGAGCATCGTCCCGCTGATGACGGGCAAGGGCGTCAAGCCCACCCAGATCTTCATGGTGGACGGCAACATGTCCGACTACAGCAAGGACTTCCAGGCGGGCACCCTGAAGGGCGCACAGGGCACCATCCCGGGCACCTTCGCCAAGGAGGACTTCAAGAAGAAGCTCCTGGCGATCGACCCGGCGCTGAAGGACTACAGCTACTCCGGTGAGTCCTACGACGCCGTGAACCTGATCGCACTCGCTGCCGAGGCCGCCAAGAGCACCAAGGGCACCGATATCGCAGCCCAGCTCAAGGCAGTTTCCGAAGGCGGGGAGAAGTGCAACACGTTCCCGACCTGCGTCACCCTGCTCCGCAACGGGAAGGACATCGACTACGACGGCCAGTCCGGCCCCGTAACGTTCTCCGACGCCGGCGACCCGACGGAAGCCTACATCGGCATCTACGAGTTCCAGGATGACAACACCTACAAGCCGGTCAAGGAAGAATTCGGCAAGCTGTAAGCCGCTTCCCACCGACACACAAGAGACCCCCGTCCAGTCCGGACGGGGGTCTTTTGCGTCCGGGGGAGCCGGGGAGGGGCGTCACGCGCAGCAGACTTTTTGGCCCGCATGGATAGCTCGACGCCGGGATTACGGCTTAGCCCGCTGGGTGCCCGCCCTAACTCCGCGCTGCGTGACGCCGTCGTCGTCCTGCCGCGGAGCGCAGGGGGCTGCGGGTGGGCCCACGGCGGCAGGGGTCCCCGCCCGAACTTGGCAGGGGAGCGGTGGTAGTGCCGGGGGAGCGGTGCAGACGCCGCGTGACGCCGTCGTAGGCTGCCGAGGCGTGGTCGGAGGCCTGGGCCCTAACAGGCACCGCCGGGCACGCAAAGGGGCCGCCACCGGCTGGTGACGGCCCCTGAGGGGGATGCTGCCCGAAGTGCTTATTCGACAGTGTCGGCTAGCGTCCCCAGATAGAGCTGGATGACCTTGGGATCCTTCATGAGTTCCCGGCCAGTACCGGTGTACGCGTCCTTGCCCTGGTCCAGCACGTAGGCGCGGTCGCAGATCTGCAGGCAGCGGCGCGCGTTTTGCTCCACCATGATGACGGAGACGCCGGCCCGGTTGATCTCGTGGACCCGGAGGAAGGTCTCATCCTGCTTGACAGGGGAGAGGCCCGCGGAGGGCTCATCGAGCAGCAGTACGGCCGGGTCCATCATGAGGGCCCGTCCCATGGCGACCATCTGGCGTTCGCCGCCGGAGAGCGAGCCGGCCCGCTGGGCGCGCCGTTTGGCGAGCTCCGGGAACAGTTCGGAGACGAAGTCGAACCGCTTGGCGAAGTCCTTGGGCCGCTGGAACATGCCCATCTGCAGGTTTTCCTCGATGGTCAGGGCGGCGAACACGTTGTTGTTCTGCGGAACGAAGCCGACGCCCTTAGTGACCAGCTTGTTGGCCTTGAGCCCGGTGATGTCCTGCCCGCGGACCACCACCGAGCCGGAGTGGACCTTGACCAGGCCAAACATGGCTTTCAGCAGCGTGGACTTGCCGGCGCCGTTGGGGCCGATGATGCCGATCAGCTCACCCTTGCGGGCCTCGATGCTGCAGCCGTTGAGGATATTGACGCCGGGGATGTAACCAGCCACCAGATCGGTGACCTTCACGACCGAGTCGCCATCGAAGGCGGGCTGGGCGGCCGGTGCCGCGCTGGTGGCGCTCATTCTGTGTCCTTCTCTGTGCGGTTCGGCTCTTCGGCGCGGTTCGGCTCGCCTGCGCTGCGGCGGCCGCGCGTCCCGTTCGGCGCCGCTTCCTCCGCCTCGGTGGCGAGGACGTCGGCGGAGATGATGCCGGCGTTTTCGGTGCCGACAATCGATTCTTCGTCGGCGACCAGCTCCGCGGCCAGTTCCTTGATGCCTTCCGCGTCGCCGAGATCCACGTCGTGGTGGGCGCCGAGGTAGGCGTCGATCACGGCGGGGTTCTTCATGACCTCGGCGGGAGGTCCTTCCGCAACGATCTTGCCCTCTGCCATCACGACCACCCAGTCGGCGATGTGGCGGACCATGTTCATGTCGTGCTCGACGAACAAGACGGTCATGCCCTCGGCCTTGAGGTTCTTGATGTGGTCCAGCAGCGACTGTGTCAGCGCCGGGTTGACGCCGGCCATGGGCTCGTCGAGCATGACCAGCTTGGGCCGGACCATCAGGGAGCGGGCCATCTCCAGCAGCTTGCGCTGCCCGCCGGACAGTGACGCCGCGTAGTCGTCCCTCTTGGCGTCCAGTTTGAACTTCTCCAGCAGCCCGTTGGCTTGCTGGGTGATCGTCTTTTCCTGGCCGCCCCAGATGCCCTTGAACAGGGCCTTGGACAGCCGTTCGCCGGACTGGTTAGAGGCGCCGAGGCGCATGTTCTCCATGACGGTGAGCTTGCCCATGACCTTGGTGAGCTGGAACGTGCGCACCATTCCCATCCGGGCGACCTTGTAGGAGGAGACACCGGCGATGTTGTTGCCCTCGAACTGCCATGTACCCGAGTTCGGGGTGTCGAATCCCGTCAGCAGGTTGAACAAGGTGGTCTTGCCGGCGCCGTTGGGGCCGATCAGTGCGGTGATCTTGTGCCGCGGGATCTCAAGGTACTGGACGTCGACGGCGTTGATGCCGCCGAAGCTGCGGGTGACGTTCTCCGCCACCACGATCGGATCACGCTTCTTGCAACCGGGCGCGATCTCGCCGGCGGCGATCGGACGGGTGTCCGTCATGTAGTCGATTTCTTCCGACCTGCGGGTTTCGTCCCGTGACTCTTCGCTTGGAATGCTCATGCGAATGCCAGCTCCTTCTTATTGCCGAGAACGCCCTGGGGCCTGAAGATCATCAGCAGCATGAGCGCCACGCCGACCAGGATGTAACGCAGCTGCCCGGCCTGGACCGTGTTCAGCCACGTGATGGTGCCGGACTCGATCAGGCCATAGAGGATGCCCTGGGTGAGCGAGAGCACCACCCAGAAGATCATGGCGCCGACCACAGGACCGAGCACAGTGCCGAGCCCGCCGAGCAGCAGGCAGGTGTAGAGGAAGAACGTCAGTTCCGTGCCGTAGTTGGCCGGCTGCACCGCACCGCGGGGAATCGTGAAGATCATGCCTGCCAGGGCACCGAGCGCGCCGCCGATGATGAGGGACTGCATCTTGTAGGCGTACACGTTCTTGCCGAGCGAGCGGACGGCGTTCTCGTCCTCGCGGATGCCCTTGAGCACACGGCCCCAGGGGCTGCGCATCAGCAGCCAGACCAAGGTGCAGAAAATGGCCACGACTGCCCAGGCGACCACTCGGATGAAGAAGTCGCGGTTGTTCATGCCAACGTAGGTTCCCGGCGGGAAGGGGTTCATCGCGTAGAAATCGCCCTCAAAGGCGGCAAGGCCGTTAGCCGAACCGGTGATGGCGGTCAGCTGGTTGGTCGTGACGATGTACCGCACGATTTCGGCCGCCGCGATGGTCACGATGGCCAGATAGTCCGCCCGCAGCCGCAGCGTCGGGATGCCCAGCAGCAGGGCGAAGATGGCGGAGGCCACGACGGCGACGAGCAGTCCGACGAAGAACGGCACATGGAACGTCAAGGTGGAGATGGCGAAGCCGTAGGCCCCCACCGCCATGAAGCCTGCCTGGCCGAAGTTGAGCAGGCCGGTGTATCCGAAGTGAACCGCGAGGCCGAGGGTGGCCAGGGCATAGGCAGCTGTTGTCGGGCTGAAGAGCTCGCCGGCGGCGCTGGAAAATATGAATCCGAAATCCATGGCTGTCTCCTAACCCACGCGCTCTTTGCGGCCCAGAATGCCCTGAGGGCGGAACAAGAGGACAACAATCATGATGAACAACGCTCCCACGTATTTGAGGTCGGCTGCGAGGCCGAACACGGTGGTCAGCTCAACGAAGATGCCGACGATGATGGAACCGACCAGGGCGCCCCAGACTGTGCCGAGGCCGCCGAGGGTGACGGCGGCGAAGATGAGCAGCAGAATCTGCGAGCCCATGTCGAAGGTGACGCCGGGCCGGTAGTAGGCCCAAAGGATGCCGCCGAGGGCGGCGAGCATGCCGCCGACCACCCAGACGATGCGGATGACGGAGTCGACGTCGATGCCGGAGGCCGCGGCCAGCGCCGGGTTGTCGGCCACGGCGCGGGTGGCCTTGCCCAGGCGGGTCTTGAGCAGGACGACGCCGAGGACGGCGATCACGACGGCACTGACGAGGAGGGACAAGAGGTTGTTGGGGGAGATCGAGATCGGGCCGATCAGGATTTCCACGCTCTGGGCGAATGGCAGTTGCTGGGTGGCGCCGCCGAAGTAGAACTGGATGATGTAGCGCACGGACAGGGCGAGGCCGATACTGACGATCATCATCGGAACAAGCCCGGTTCCGCGGCGCCGCAGCGGCTTCCACAGGCCCGCGTCCTGGACGTAGCCGAACAATCCGCCGCCGATGACGGCCAGAATGATGGCCAGCCAGAACGGCAGCTGCATCTGGTTGAAGGCGAACACCAGTACCGCGCCAAGAGTGACCATCTCACCGTGGGCGAAGTTGGTCAGGCCGGTGGTGCCGAAGATCAGGGACAGGCCCACCGCCGCGAGGGCGAGCAGCAGGCCGAAGCTCAGGCCTGCCACCAGCCGGTTGAGCAGGTTTTGCATGAAGTTCTGCTGCTCGACGACGATGCCCTTGCCGAAGGTGAAGATCACCGAGAGGTTGGAGGTCTGGCTGAAGGTGACGTTGCGGGGGTTCTCCTGGCCCTCGGCCAGTTTGATGCCCTGCGGAAGCGTGGACTCGTCGAGTTCGACCTTGTAGGTTCCCTGGGTGGGGACGCCGATGGTCCAGGCGCCGTTGGCTCCCGATTTCGTGGTTCCCGTGAAATCGCCGCTCGTGGCGGTGATGGTTACCCCGGGGATCGGGGCGCGGTCATCGCCGCGCAGGAAGCCGCTGATGCTGTTCGTGAACTGGGTGGCCGACGGGGATGGTGTCGGCGAAGGGGTCGTGGCGCTGGACGCCGGGGCCACGATGAGCAGTAGCGCAGCCATGGCGGCAAATACTGCCCCCACAGCCCTCAGTAGGCTGCCGCGCCGTCTCTGCGACAGGCCGCTCGTTGTGCTTCTCAAATTGAAAACCTCCACATGGGGGTGCTGTGGGTTGCGCCTTTGCAACCGTTGCGAACGGTCAGGGGACGAGCGTCTGGCAATACGATCACGTGTTGTGATGTCCGTCACCCTGTGTGGCCTATGCTACAGCCCGGGCGAGGCAATGAATGCCGCTGCGAGCAGGCAGAACGTCGCGATCGGGTAACAACCGTGTAGCCGCGCCGACCCCTTGATGTAGCCCGGCTAAAGAAAACTTTTGTTGATTCCGAGTATGCCTAAACAGTGGCCGGCCCGGTCCACAATTCGCCGGACCAGCCCGGGGCTGGTGCGGGCTGCCGGGCACGCCCGCTCCGGCCCGCGGAACCGCCCCTCCAAGATTTTTCCAAGTCCCCCCGAGTTATGGTGCGAAGAGCGCCAGAACCGGAGTCCGGGGCCGGAGTTCGGAACCGGAGCCCGGAACCGAAGGCCAGACCAGGAGTCCTTTCGTTCCGGAATCCGGCCGGCGCCGATGGCAGGGGCCGATCGTGGAGGGCCGACTGATGAACCGGGTGGTCAAGCTGTGCCTCGCGGGTTCGCTGGTGCTGGCGATCCTGGGCCTTCCGGCGCTCAGCCTCGGCCCCGAGACCGCGGGGGCGCAGGCCTGCGTTCCCTCCACAGCGGCACTCACAGACCCCTATCCGGGGATCCAGGCGGCGGCATCCAGCTTCGAGGCGGCCACCCTGGACGGATTCGGCGTCTCCACGGCCGGGACGGGGAATGCCTCGGTGTCCACCGGGCTCTCGCGCTCCGGGAACTGCGCCGCCCTCCTGCACACCACTGCCGGGCCAGGCTCCATCGCCAGGCTGACGGTGGGCCTGACCCCCGGGACCACCGAGGCGTATGCGGACGGATGGTTCAATATCGCTGCCGAAGGAATGGCGGGAAACAATGTTCCCTACTTCCGGTTCTTTGCCGCCGGCGTCCGCGTCCTGGATGTATTCCGGCAGAACGTCTCCCATGAGCTGGTGCTCCGCACCTCCTCACCCGCAGGGTTCACCTACACCACGTTGCGGCGGGACGTCCCCAGTGACTCCTGGCACCGTCTTGTCATGCACGTGGTCCCCAACGGCTCCTTGACCCAGGTCCAAATCTGGTGGGACGGGCGTTCGGTCTACGCCGGCACTGTCAGTATTTCCGCGATGACGCTCGACACGCTCCAGCTTGGCTCCGAACACGATCAGCAAATGGCCGACATCTACATCGACGACGTCATTGTCAACAGCGGCACGGGAACGCCGGCGCCGGTTCCCGGCCCGCTCCCGGAGCCGAAGGGGGACCCGTCGAAGCGGTTGGACGATTTCCGCGGTGACGGACAGCCCGGCCTGCTGGCCGCCGGCACTGCCGCAACCCGCCCTGCCGCAATCCGCACTGCCCGGCCGGCGTCTGCGGACATACCGGGCCTGAAGAACCCGCGGACTTAGGTCACGGTTCGGTTGCGGCGGCCCGCGCGGGGAACTATCCCTCCCCGTCGGCCGTGGGAATTGGTAGCGTGACTATATAGAATCCCGTTTCGTCTAGTCCGCATCGCACCGGAACATCACCCACCCCCTTATTTTGGAGGACACCCGCAATGGCACATGGCGGAAACCCGATCTTCAGCGGAAAGAATTTCCGCGAAGCCACCCAGGCGCCGCCTGCCCCGCAGGCCCCGTACGGCCAGAACCCGTATGGCCAGAACCCGTATGGCCAGGCCCCGTATGGCCAGACCGGCTACGGCCAGGCCCCGGCCCAGGGCGGGTGGAATTCGGCGCAGCAGGGCATGACCCAGGAACAGCTCCAGGACCTGTACAACCGCCCGGCCGCCGGCCCGGCCGACATCGGCCGGATGACGTACGACGACGTCATCATCAAGACCGCCGGGTGCCTCGGCATCCTGGTGGTTGGCGCCGCCGTGGCGCTCGCCGTCCCGCAGGGCACCGGATCCATGCTGATGATCCTCGGGGCCCTCGGCGGCTTCGCGCTCGCAATGGTCAACACCTTCAAGAAGCAGCCGTCACCCGGGCTGATCCTGGCCTACGCCCTGCTCGAAGGATTCTTCCTCGGCGGCCTGACCCGCATCCTCGACAACCTGTTCCCGGGCGTCGGCATCCAGGCCGTCGTCGGAACGCTGTCCGTCTTCGCCGTGACGCTCGTGCTGTTCAAGAGCGGCAAGGTCCGGGCGACGCCCAAGCTTATGCGCTTCTTCATGATCGCCCTGATCGGCTATGCAGTGTTCGCGCTCGTCAACATGTTCATGATGATGACCGGGGCCGTGACCACGCCGTTTGGCCTGAGCACCAGCATGGAGATCATGGGTATCCCGCTCGGCGTCTTCATCGGCATCCTGGCGATCGGCCTGGCCGCCTTCTCCCTGATCATGGACTTCACGTCCATCGAGGCGGCCATCAGCGCCGGAGCCCCGCAGCGCTTCTCCTGGACCGCCGCCTTCGGCCTCACGGTCACCCTGGTCTGGCTCTACGTCGAGATCATCCGGCTGCTGGCCATCCTCCGCGGCGACGAGTAAACCGGCGTCGTTCCTGAACGACCCAGATTGCCCCACCAGGAGCCCCGCCCAACGGCGGGGCTCCTGGCGTATGCGGCTGACGGTGGCTGCCGCAGCGGCTCAGCTGTAATCGCTCAGCTGTAATCGCTCAGCTGAGCCGCTCGAACACAACTGCCATGCCCTGGCCGCCGCCGACGCACAGCGTCGCCAGGCCGAGGGAGGCGTCGCGGGCGCGGAGCCCGTTGAGCAGCGTGGTGGTCATGCGTGCGCCGGTCATCCCGAAGGGGTGGCCGAGCGCGATGGCGCCGCCGTGGACATTGAGCATCTCCGGATCAATGCCGAGTTCCCGGGCGCTGGCCACCACCTGGACCGCGAACGCTTCGTTGAGCTCCACGAGATCGATGTCCCCGATGGTCAGCCCGGCGATCGTGAGCGCCCGGCGGGTCGCTTCCACCGGGCCCATGCCCATCAGCTCCGGGGACAGGGCGCTGACACCGGTGGAGACGATCCGGGCAAGCGGTTCCAGGCCCAGTTCGCGGGCGCGCGAGTCACTCATGACCACGACGGCGGCGGCCCCGTCATTGAGCGGACAAGCGTTCCCGGCCGTCACGGTGCCGCCACTGCGGAAAACGGGCTGCAGGGCGCCGACGGCCTCCGCGCTCACACCGGGACGCGGCGAATCGTCACGGTCGACCACCGAGCCGTCGGCGCGGGTATACGGGGTGATTTCGCGGGCGTAGAACCCGGCGGCGATGGCCGCCTCGGCCCGGTTCTGGCTGAGCACCGCCCAGGCGTCCTGCTCCGCACGGGTGATGCCGTAGCTTGTGGCGACGTTCTCCGCAGTCTGGCCCATGGCGATATACACGTCCGGCATCCGGCCGCCCAGCCGCGGGTCGGTCCACGGGGTGTTGGAGGCCGCGCGGGCCTCGGTGCGTTTCCGGGCCGCCGCGAAGCGCGGATTGTGCGTGCCAGCGTCCGTCTCGCCGGCACCGGCCCAGTCCCGGTAGCGCGACACCGCCTCCACGCCGGCGGCCACGAACGCCTGGCCTTCGCCGGCCTTGACGGCGTGGAACGCCATCCGGAGCGTCTGCAGGCTGGAAGCGCAAAAACGGTTGATGGTGGCGGCCGGAACGTTGTCCAGCCCGGCCAGGATGCTGACCACGCGGGCCATGTTGGAGCCGGCCTCGCCGCTCGGCTCGGCGCACCCCAGATAGATGTCGTCCAGGCCGCGGCCGGGACCTGCGGCGGCGTCGAACGCAGGAATCCCGGCGAGGGCCGCAGTGATCATGGCGGCGGCGAGGTCGTCCGGCCGTTCGTCTTTCAGCGACCCCTTGAAGGCGCGGCCGATCGGGCTCCGGGCGGTGGAAACGATGACAGCTTCTGGCATGCGCCCAGACTACGCCCCGCCTAGCACAGACGCATGGCCCCCGCCGCGGGGCTGACGCTGAAGATCTCCGGCGCGGCATACCCGGCCCGGGCAAAGGCACGTTCGACGGCGGAACGCACCTGCTGCGCCGATCCAGCCGGGGTCAGGGCGATCGCGGAGCCGCCGAAGCCGCCGCCCGTCATGCGGGCTCCGATCGCGCCGGCTGACCGCGCCGTGTCCACGGCAAGGTCCAGTTCCGGGCAGGAGATCTCGAAGTCATCGCGCATCGAGGCGTGGGACGCGTCGAGCAGGGGGCCGATGGCGGCCGGGCCCACGGTGTCCAGAAGCTCGACCGTCTGCAGCACCCGCTGGTTTTCCGTGACGACATGCCGGAGGCGGCGGAACGTCTCCTCGTCCAGAAGCCCGCTGGCCTCCTCGAGGTCCTCGAGCCCGACATCGCGCAGCGCCGCCACGCCCAGCACTTCGGCGGCGAGTTCGCACGATTCCCGCCGGGCCGCGTACCCGCCGTCGGCGTGGGAATGGGAAACCCGGGTGTCGATGACCAGCAGCACCAGTCCCGCGGCGTCGGCGTCGAACGGCACCAGCCGGACACTCTGGTCCCGGCAGTCGAGGAAGACGGCGTGCCCGGCCGTGGCCCGGAGCGAGGCGGACTGGTCCATGATGCCGGTGGGCGCGCCGACGAAGTCATTCTCCGCCCGCTGGGTGGCCAGGACCATGTCCTGCACGGAGAGGCCGGCCTCCATGAGCCCATTCAGGGCCGAAATCACGGCACATTCGATGGCGTGGGAGGACGACAGGCCCGCGCCGCGCGGGACCTCGGAATCCAGGAGCAGGTCCACGCCGGGAACCTGGAGCCCCAGCTGCTGCAGGGCCCAGATGACGCCGAGCGGGTACTTTGTCCAGCCCCTGGCGCTGGCGCGGGCCAGCGAGCCGGTCTCGGCGGTGGTCAGCCCCTGGTTGCCGAACGTGGAGAGCATCCGCACGGTGGAATCCGGCCGGACCCGGACGGCAACCCGGGCTGCCCGGTCGATGGCGAACGGCAGGACGAAGCCCTCGTTGTAATCGGTGTGCTCGCCTATGAGGTTGACCCGTCCCGGTGCCCGCCACACGCCGTCGGGCCGGGCGCCAAAGACCGTCTCAAACCGGGCGGCGAGCCCGCGGCTGTCCAGGGGTGGATTCATAGCCTGACGCCTGCGCTGCTGGAAGTCATGGGTCCAAGGTATACGGGTTCGCGGGGTTGTTTGTGTGGTGCGCGCTGTACGGTGGTCACCATGGATCTCTCAGCGACACCCCCGGCCTCCGGCAATGTCTCCGCCGCCAATGACACGATGCGGCGGTACGCGTCCGGCCGGCAGTACGAGCTCCGGCGCGGCGACGCCCTGGCAGTCGTCACCGAACTCGCCGCCGGCCTGCGCCTCTACAGCCGCGCAGGAACCGCCCTGACGGAAACCTACGGGGATGCCGACATTGCGCCCGGTGCCACCGGAATTACGCTGGCACCGTGGGCCAACCGGGTGGAGGACGGCGTCTGGCACCTCAACGGCAAGAAGCTGCAGCTGGACATCACAGAGGTCTCCCGCAATAACGCCAGCCACGGTCTGCTGCGGAACTCCTCCTACGAACTCGTGGACGAGGACGAGTTCTCCGTAACCCTGGAAGCGGCGGTTTTCCCGCAGCACGGCTACCCGTTCCTCATGCGGCACCGGGTCCGCTATGAACTGGCCGAGGACTTGGGGCTGGTGGTGCGCCAAACCCTGATCAACGACTCCCAGGACCGCGCGCCGTTCGTACTGGGCGCACACCCGTACCTGCGGCTGGGCGACGTGCCCAGCGAAGACCTCACCGTGAGCGTGGACGCCCGGACCAGGCTGGTCGCCGACGACCGCCTCATCCCGCGCAGCAGTGAACCGGTCAGCGGCGACTTCGATCTGCGCGGCGGGCGGCCGGTGGGGACCCTGGACCTCGATTCGGCCTACACGGACCTGGAGTTCGACGGCGGCGTCGCGCGGCATACGCTGCGCTCACCCGACGGGCGGACGGTGAGCCTGTGGCAGGACGCGAGCTGCGGTTACGTCCATGTCTTTGTCACGACGGAATTTCCGGGCCGGTCGAAGGCGGTCGCGATCGAGCCGATGACCGGTCCCGCCAACGCGTTCAACAGCGGCGAGGGCCTGCGCTGGCTCGCGCCGGGGGAGCAGTTCTCCATGACCTGGGGCATCTCCGCCGCGCTGACGGCCACCACACCCTGACCCCACAGGCGGACCCGGCGGGCTGACGCCGGCCGGTCGCCGGCCAGTCGCCGGCCAGTCGCCGGCCCGGTGCCCTGGCCCGTCGCCAGGGCGGTTGCGGGTGGCCGGTTGCTGGCTGCTGGTTGCTGGTTTCCTATTGAGCGTCGCCTACGGAATCATGGGGCTATGACGCCAGCTGAGGACGCCGCACCTGCCACAAGCCCCTCCTATTCCGCGGCCGGGACCGGCGCACGTGCCGTGGCCGGGGTACGGACCGATCGGGAGATCGACCAGGACATTCCCTACGGCGTGCGGATCGCCGCCGGCTGGGCGTGGCGCGGCGGGCTCATCCTGCTCGTGATCGGGCTGCTGGTCTGGCTGCTCAGCCATGTCAGCTTCCTCATCATCCCCGTCATGGTGGCCGCCCTCCTCGCGGGGCTCCTGAGCCCCGCAGTGCGCTGGATGGCCAACCGGCGCGTGCCCAAGGGCCTCGCCGTCGCCATCACGGTGCTCGGCTTCATTGGCCTCATCGTCGGTGCCCTGACCCTGGTCGGGCGCCAGCTCGTGCAGGGCTTCGGCGAGCTGTGGTCCCAGGCGCTCACGGGTGTGCAGCAGGTACAGACCTGGCTGTCGGAGGGCCCGCTGCACCTGACGGCCGCACAGATCGACAAGTACATCGAGGACGCCACCGCCGCGCTGCAGAACAACAGCAGCAGCATCCTCAGCGGGGCCCTGACGTTCGGGAGCACTGCCGGGCACTTCGCCGCCGGCCTGGTCCTGGCCCTGTTCATCCTGATCTTCTTCCTGCTCGAAGGCGACAGGATCTGGGCCTTCCTCGTCAGCCTCATGCCCCGGAAGGCGCGCCGCGCCACGGACGGCGCGGGCCGCCGCGGCTGGACCTCGATGGTCAGTTACGCACGAATCCAAATGTTCGTCGCGTTCGTGGACGCCGTGGGAATCGGCGTCGGCGCCGCCATCATTGGCGTGCCGCTCGCGCTGCCGCTGGGCGTGCTGGTCTTCCTCGGTTCGTTCATCCCGGTGGTCGGCGCGCTGGTCACGGGCGCGATCGCCGTGCTGCTGGCGCTGGTCGCCAACGGGCCCGTCAACGCCCTCATCATGCTGGCGATCGTGCTCGGCGTCCAGCAACTCGAAAGCCACATCCTGCAGCCGCTCGTCATGGGCAAGGCCGTCTCGCTCCACCCCGTCGCCGTGATCCTGTCCGTCGCAGCGGGCTCCTACCTCGCCGGGATCCCCGGCGCATTGTTCTCCGTGCCGATCCTTGCCGTAGCAAACTCGTCGATTCGCTACATTGCGGGCAGAACGTGGGAACATGATGAAGTGCTGGCAACCGCGGGAGCCGGGGGCGGTCCCGCCCCCGAACCCGGCGCAGACACCACCTTCACAGACGTCCACCTGCCGGGCGCAAACCCCGGCGGCGAGGGCGCCGCACCCAACAGCGGTGCTCCGGGCAGCGATGCCGGACGGGGCACCGACGCCTGATCCAAAGAAGGAGAACAGTTCGTGAATACCCTTGAGAGCCTGCCCGTCACGCTGGACGATGTCCTGGAGGCGCAGAAGCTGCTCGACGGGATTATTACGCGGACGCCCGTGGAGTCTTCGCGGGCCCTCGGCAGCACGGTGGGCGGCGAGGTCTTCCTCAAGTGCGAAAACCTGCAGCGCGCCGGCTCCTTCAAGGTCCGCGGCGCCTATGTGCGGATGGCCAAGCTCTCCGACGCCGAAAAGAAGCGCGGCGTCGTGGCGGCCTCCGCCGGAAACCACGCCCAGGGTGTGGCGGTCGCAGCCAAGAGCCTGGGCATCAAGGCCCGGATCTACATGCCGCTCGGCGTCGCACTGCCCAAGCTCGCCGCCACCCGCAGCCACGGCGCCGAGGTGGTGCTGCATGGCCATAACGTGGACGAGGCGCTGGCGGAAGCCAAGCGCTACGCCGATGAAAGCGGCGCCGTCTTTGTCCACCCCTTCGACGACGTCGACGTCGTCGCCGGCCAGGGGACGGTCGGGCTGGAGATCCTCGAGCAGGTCCCCGACGTCGACACCATCCTGATGGGTGTCGGCGGCGGCGGACTCCTCGCGGGCGTCGCCGTCGCGGTGAAGGCACGTGCCAAGGAACTTGGCCGCGATATCCGCATCATCGGTGTCCAGGCCGAAAACGCTGCCGCCTATCCGCCCTCGCTCGCCGCCGACGCGCTCGTCCCGCTCAAGAAGGTGTCCACCATGGCCGACGGCATCGCCGTGGGCCGGCCGGGCCAGCTGCCGTTCAGCATCATCCGCGAGCTCGTCGACGACGTCGTCACCGTCAGCGAAGACGCCCTGGCCCGGGCGCTGATCTTTCTGCTGGAGCGCGCCAAGATGGTGGTGGAACCTGCCGGGGCCGTCGGTGTCGCGGCGCTCATGGAAGGCAAGATCGAAAACCCGGGAACCGTTGCGGTGGTCCTCTCGGGCGGCAACATCGACCCCATGCTGATGCTCAAGGTCATCCAGCGCGGCCTCTCCGCCGCCGGGCGGTACATGACCGTGCGGATGATGCTGGACGACCGTCCGGGCTCGCTGGCCACGATCGCCCGCATCATCGCGGAGAACGACGCCAACGTCACGGGCCTGGACCACACCCGGGTGGGCGGCTCCATCAGCATGGGCGACGTCTCCATCACCGTCAACCTGGAAACCAAGGGCCACGAGCACTGCAGCCAGGTCCTGGCGGCGTTGCGCGCCGAGGGTTTCCAGCCGATCGTGGTGCACTAGGGGCCATGGTGAGCGACGCGTTTCCGGGCGGGCCGCCGCGCGAGGGGGACAGCACCGCGGTGCGGGCCCGCCGGGGACTGCTGGTGGTGGGCTCCTTCGTGGTGCTGCTGTACCTGATCGAGATCCTCAACACCGCCCTGTTCCACTCCCTGAACCGCACTTTCGGTCTGCGTCCGCGCAGCCTGGACGGGATCCTGGACATCCTGACGTTTCCGCTGCTGCACTCCAGCCTGGCCCACCTGATGTCCAACACGCTCCCGTTGATCATTTTCGGGTTCCTCGTGTTCCTGTCCGGGCACCGGGTGTTCATCACCGCCCTGGCCGCCAGCTGGCTGGCGTCCGGGCTCATGGTGTGGCTCATTGGCGGCGCCAGCGTCACGGTGGGCGCCTCCGGGCTGGTCTTCGGGCTCTTCGCGTTCCTCCTGGTCCGCGGCTTTATCAACCGGAACTGGTGGCAGATCGCGCTGTCCGTGGTGTTGTTCATGGCCTACGGCGGCATCCTGTTCGGAATCCTGCCCACCGTGGCCAGCTTCGTCTCGTGGCAGGCCCACCTGGGCGGGGCGATCGGCGGCATCACAGCGGCGCTGCTGCTGAGCACCAGGCGCCCGGGGTCGCTGCCCGCCGGCCGCTGAATCCCCGGCAAGAGGACCCGCCGGGGACTCCGGCCAGGCCGACCGGCCCAACCGGCCCCGCCAACACGCGGAAAACACGACGCCGGCCTCCCCGCGAAGGGGAGACCGGCGTCGCTGTTCTGCTGTTCTGTCGCTTTACCGCTGTTCTGTGGTGGCCGTTCTGCGAACGTGCTCCGTCACGGAACAGGGCGTGCTGCGGTGTCAGCCGGCGTACGGCTTGGCGGAGATGATCTCCACCGTGATGTCCTTGCCGTTCGGGGCGGTGTAGCTGAGCTTGTCGCCTTCCTTGTGGCCGACGATGGCCGCGCCGAGGGGGGACTTCTCGCTGAAGACATCCAGGTCCGAGTCGCCGGCAATTTCGCGGGAGCCGAGCAGGAAGGTCTCCTCGTCGCCGGCAATCCTTGCCACGACGATCATGCCGGGCTCCACGATGCCGTCATCGGCCGGGGCCTCACCGACGTGGGCGTCCCGGAGGAGGGCCGTGAGCTGGCGGATGCGGGCCTCGATCTTGCCCTGCTCCTCCTTGGCAGCGTGGTAGCCGCCGTTCTCCTTGAGGTCGCCCTCCTGGCGCGCGGCTTCGATCTTCTGGACGATTTCTGCCCGGCCGGGGCCGGAAAGGTTGTCCAGCTCTGCCTTCAGGCGGTCAAAAGCTTCCTGGGTAAGCCAAGCCGCAGTTGCGCTGTTGGTGGTAGACACGGACTTCTCCTTTGGGTGGTCATACAAGCAAAGACCCCGCCACGGTGGCCACTTTTATGACGCAGTAACCAGCTCAGCGGGGGAAAGGTATTGATCCATTGTAGTCAATCCTGTGGATAAACCAAAGAGGACTGCGGCGTGGATCACACCGTGTTACCGGCGCTTGCCGCGGCCTGTTGTCCGGTTAGTGTCCGGCGTCGGGAATCCAGCAGCTGTCCACGACGGCGGAGACCGCCTGGGATTCCGTGCGCAACTGGATGCGGTGGGCTGTGGTGCGTCCGCCGTCCGTACCGGCATCGGCCGCGTTCGGCCCGATGTCCACAACCTTCCAGCCGACAATCGCGAACTTCGAGTCCATGGCCTTCACGGCGCATTTCGCCGCCGCCGCCGGGTCCTTGGTGACCTGGAAGTCGATTTCTGTCAGCGTGGCGTCGGGGGTGCTGTAGCCGACATCCTTGAAGCTGACACCGCCGATGGCCGCCGACGTCGACACCCAGGCCAGGAAGGCAATGCCCACGGCGAGGGCGGCGATCAGGATGTTGCGCTTGACCTTGCGGGACAGCGCGCGCTTTTGGCCGCCGTAACGATTGGATAGGCTGGTAGGTGCCGGCGCGGCAGACTGGTCCTCGGAAGTCACCAGTCCAGTTTAGTGTGGATCGGACCGGGATATTTCCGGACGGCTGCCCGTACAGATCAAGCCGCACCCCCAACAGAGCAGAACAGCAGAAAGAGGAGCCGTCCCACGATGACAGCATCCCCCAGCCCGTCAGCACCGCTTCGCCTGCTGGCGGTCCATGCTCATCCCGACGACGAATCCAGCAAGGGTGCCGCCACCATGGCGATGTATGCCGCTGCCGGCGTGGACGTCCTGGTGGCCACATGCACCGACGGCTCCCGCGGCGACATCCAGAACCCCGCGATGGAGGGACAGCCGCACCCTAAACGCGATATGGCCGGGGCACGCCGGCTGGAGATGGATGCCGCCGCGAACGTTCTCGGCATCCGGCAGCGCTGGCTCGGCTTCGTCGATTCCGGGCTGCCGGAGGGCGACCCCCTACCGGCCCTGCCGCCCGGGTGCTTCGCCCTGCAGCCGCTGGAGCGGGCGGCCGCGCCGCTGGTCCGGCTGGTCCGGGACTTCAAGCCCCACGTGATCCTCAGCTACGACGAGAACGGCGGCTACCCGCACCCGGACCACATCATGGCGCACCGGGTGGCCGTCGAGGCCTTTGCGGCGGCCGGCGATCCTGCCCGGTATCCGGACGCCGGGGAACCGTGGGAGCCCAGCAAGCTCTACTATGACCGCGCCTTCAGCCCGGACCGCTTCCGCGCCCTCCACTCCGCGCTGGAGGAGGCCGGACTGCAGTCCCCGTATGCCGAGCGGCTCGCCGCGTGGCTGGAAGCCGACGCCGAGGGGCATACCCCTCCGCAGCCGACGCACCCCACCACCACCCAGGTCGAGTGCGGCGATTTCTTCGAAGCCCGCGACGACGCCCTCCGCTCACACCGGACCCAGGTGGACCCGGAAGGATTTTTCTTCGCGGTCTCTCCGGCCATGCAGCGCAAGGTCTGGCCGTGGGAGGACTACTCCCTGATCGAATCCCGGATCCCGGCAGAACTGCCCGAAACGGACCTCTTCGCCGGGCTAAGATAGGAACGAAAGGGCTCTTCTATCCAGCGTAGAAATGACGCTGCAGAAAAGACTGCAGTGATGACGCCGTAGAAGAGTCACCGCAGAAAAGACACCAGCTCCACAGAAGGTTCCTCACCGTGCATTCCTTGCTCATCGCCCTGGCAACAACGCCGGCGCCGACCCCTACGCCGTCGCTGCGCCCGGGCCTGTCCGAGGACCAGGTCACCCCGGGTCTGCTGGGCTTCCTGCTGACAGCCTTCATCGTGGTGTTGACCGCGCTGCTGATCGTGGACATGGTGCGGCGTATCCGCCGGGTCCGCTACCGTGCCCAGGTCGAGGCCGAGCGTGAGGCCGCCGAAGCCGGGACCGCGGACGCCGCATTCCCCTCCGACGGCACCGAATTCCCCGCCGACGGCGGGGCTTCCCGGTCCGACGGCGCGGTTACCCGGCCGGAAGTCAACGGCGATGCGGGACCCGGAACCCGCTGACGGCGGATTCCCCAACCCACCGTCCGGGGCCTCGAATGCCCTGGCGGCGGAACCCTCTGCGTACCTGCGCCAGCACGCCGGCAACCCCGTGCACTGGCAGCCGTTCGGTGACGCGGCCTTCGCCGCCGCGGCCGCCCGGGACGTGCCGGTGTTCCTCTCAATCGGTTACGCGGCCTGCCACTGGTGCCACGTCATGGCCCACGAATCCTTCGAGGACCAGGACACCGCCGACTACCTGAACGCCCACTTTGTCTCCATCAAAGTGGACCGGGAAGAGCGCCCTGACGTCGATGCCGTCTACATGACAGCGACGCAGGCGATCAGCGGCGAGGGCGGGTGGCCGATGTCCGTCTTCCTCCTGCCCGATGGCCGGGCCTTCCACGCCGGCACCTACTTCCCGCCCCGGCCCATGCCGGGCCGGCCGTCCTTCCGGCAGGTCCTTGACGCCGTGAGCGAGGCCTGGACGGAACGCCGCGGCGCCGTCGAGGCCAACGCTGCCACCCTTGCCCGTGGTATCGCGGCGTCCCAGCCGGCAGCCGCCCTGCGCCTCGACCGGCCGCCCGAGGCCCTGGAAGCGGCGCTCCTTGGCGAAGCGGTCGCCGCCCTGTCCGGCGCCGAGGACCAGGCCCACGGCGGCTTCGGCGGCGCGCCGAAGTTCCCGCCCGCGGCTGTGCTCGAATTCCTGATCCGTCACGCCGCCATGCCGCCGGCCGGCGCTCCGGACACCGCACGTCCGGACACCGCGAGCCCGGAGAGCGTAAGCCCGGACACCGTAAGCCCGGATACCGCGACGGCGGCCCGGGACATGGCCGGGCGGTGCCTGGCGGCAATGTCCCGCTCCGCGTTGTTCGACCAGCTCGACGGCGGCTTCGCCCGCTATTCGGTGACGGCCGACTGGTCTGTTCCGCATTTCGAGAAAATGCTCTACGACAACGCCCAGTTGCTGCGCGTCTACGTCCACTGGGTCCGGCTGGGCGGCACGCCGGAGTACCCGGCGGCCGAGGCCGCCGGGATTGCCGGGCTCACTGCCGGCTGGCTCCTGGCCCGCCTCGGACTGGCGCCTGCTCCGGCAGCGGGCCCTGCGACCGGCCCGGTAACAGGCGCTGCGACGGGCGCTGAGACGGGGCCGGACGCCGGCGTCGTGGCCCTGGCGTCATCGCTGGACGCCGACACGGTCATCGACGGCGTGCACGCCGAGGGCGCCAGCTACCTGTGGACTCCCGGCGGGCTGGAGTCGCTCCTTGGCCCGGCCGACGGCGCCGCCGTGGCGGCCCTCATGAACGTCCGAATGCCCGGAAGCGTGAGCGCCGACGGTTCGCCGCTGCATCCGCGCCGGGAAGTGTCCGGCGAAGACGCCGCGCTGTGGCAGCGGGTGCGGCCGCTGCTGGCGCAGGAGCGCAGGAACCGGCCCCAGCCCGGCCGGGATGACAAGGTGGTGGCGGGCTGGAACGGACTGGCCGTCGCCGCCCTCGCCGACGCCGGCGCCGTCCTGGCACGGCCGGAACTTGTGGCCGCGGCCGAACGGATCGCGGACTATCTTGACCGCGTGCACTGGCGGCCTGCGGCGCGGGGCCTAGGCCGGCTCATGCGCGTCTCCCACGACGGAGCGGCGCGCGGAATCGGCGGCCTGCTGGAAGACTACGCCTTGTGCGCCGAGGGGCTGTTCGCGCTCTATGGGGTTACCGGGCACACCCGCTGGTATGAGCTGGCCGAGGCCATCCTGGACGCCGCCTGCCGGCGGTTCGCGGCCGACGGCGGCCTGAAGGACGCTGCGGGGGAGTCCGCGCAGGTCACGGCCGCCCAGGGTGGCCGGGATGGCCTGGAACCGTTCGACGGCGCCACCCCCAGCGGTGCCGCAGCGCTGGCCGGTGCCCTGCTGACCTCCTCGGCCCTGTCCGGCTCGTCCGAACACCGCACGCTGGCGGCCAACATCCTCGCCTCGCTGCTGCCTCCGCTGGCGGTCCGCGCGCCGCGCGCCGCCGGCTGGCTGCTCGCGACCGCCCAGGCCGCCCTCGCCGGTCCCATCGAGGCCGCCGTCGCCGGTCCGGACACGCCGGAACGGGCCGCGCTGCACCGGGAACTGCTGCTCTCGGCCAGCCCCGGGCTGGTGGTCGCGGTCCAGGACGACGGCGCCGCCCCGCCAGTACCCCTGCTGCGCGGCCGCGGCGCGGGCCCGGACGGCGCCCCGCAGGTGTTCCTGTGCCGCGGCATGGTCTGCGACCTCCCCACTCATTCCGTCGAAGGAATGCGTGGGCAGCTGGCTAGGATGTCCTCATGACCGGTCAGGACGGCTTTGAGCTGGTGGTGTTCGATTGCGACGGGGTGCTGGTGGATTCCGAGGTGATCGCCATCCGGGTGGACCAGCGCGTGCTGGCCGATCTCGGCTGGGAACTGGAACTCAATGACATCGTGGAACGCTTCGTCGGAAAATCCGAGGCGCACTTTGTTGCGGCCCTGGAACAGCAGCTCGGAGTCCGGCTGGCCGACGGCTGGGACCGGGACTACGGGCGCTGGTACCAGGAGGCGTTTGAACGCGACCTCGAAGCGGTAGACGGCATCGAGGACGCCCTGGACCGGCTGTCCCTGCCGCACTGCGTCGCCTCCAGCGGCAGCCACGAAAAGATGCACCGGACCCTGGGCAAGACCGGGCTGCTGCACCGCTTCCAGGGCCGCATCTACAGCGCCACGGAGGTCGCCAACGGCAAACCCGCCCCTGACCTGTTCCTCCACGCCGCCGCGCGCCTCGGCACCGCGCCCGGGCGGTGCGCCGTCGTCGAGGACAGCGCCTACGGCGTCCAGGCCGCCCGGGCGGCGGGAATGCACGTCTTCGCGTATGCCGGCGGTGTCACCCCGGCTTCCCGATTGGCCGGTCCCGGAACCACCGTCTTTTCCGACATGCGGCAGCTGCCCGGGCTGATCGCGGCGGGACGGCCCGGCTGAGCCGAGGGCCAGCCCCAGACGCCGCATTTCCCCACTATTGAAGCCGGCGCCCGGTGTGTCGGCCCGAAACGCCGGCGAGTCCCGGCGTCGCAGTTTCAAAGGTGGGGAGAATCCGCGCGGGCAGTGTCAGCCCAGGACCGCGATGGCTATGGCGATGTAGTGCGCGGCGAAGGCTAAGACCGTCAGCGCATGGAACAACTCATGGAAGCCGAAGTGTTCGTAGCTGAAGTTCGGCTTCTTCAGCGCATAGAAGACGGCGCCGGTGATGTACAGGACGCCGCCGACGCAGACCAGCACCGCCGAGGCAGCGTTGGCGGCGAAAAAATCCGGCAGGTAGAACAGCGAGCCGCAGCCCAGCGCGATATAGATCGGCACGTAGAGCCACCGTGGGGCATTGGTCCACAGCAGGCGGAACAGCACGCCCATGATGGCCCCGGACCAGATCACCCACAGCAGCACTTCGGCCTGCTGCCGGTCCAGCAGGGCCCAGGCGAGCGGCGTGTAGCTTCCGGCGATCACCAGCATGATGTTCGTGTGGTCCAGCCGCTTCAGGACGATTTTCACGCGCGGCGACCAGTTCCCGCGGTGATAGACGGCGCTGACGCCGAACAGCAGCACCCCGGTGACGGCATAGACGGCGCAGGCCACCTTCAGGTCCGGCGGCGCCAGGATCACCAGCACCAGCCCGGCGGCCAGCGCCAGCGGAGCGGTGACGGTGTGGATCCAGCCCCGCCATTTGGGCTTGATCATCAGCAGTTCGGCCAGGCGCACCGCGGCGTCGTCCACCGGGGTTCCCCGCTTCGACGAAGGCTCCGGCCTGGGCTCCGGACTGTTGCTTTCCATGCCGCAATAATAACGTACGCAACAGTAAGTTACCCGTGAGTAACAAGCCGTCCGGGGCTGTCCGGCGGCGCAGCTGCACCCGGCACGGCCCTCCGGCAGGTAGCCTAGGATGTGCACTGAACAAGTACCTCAAGGAAGCCAGGTGAATCTCCGGATGGAACTGCCCGGGTTCCTCTACGGCTTTTACGAGCGCAAGCTCCAACGCTCCCTCGATCCTGAACGGATCCCGCGGCACGTCGGCGTCATGGTCGACGGGAACCGGCGCTGGGCGCGCCAGTTCAATGCCCCCACAAGCCAGGGCCACCAGGCCGGCGCGGACAAGATCCACGAATTCCTCGGCTGGTGCCAGGAGCTGGGCATCAAGGTGGTCACCTTGTACATGCTCTCCACGGACAACATGAACCGCTCCGGCGAGGAACTCGATCTCCTGATGGGCATCATCGCCAACACCCTGGACCGGCTGGACGAGGACGCCAACATCTCGGTGCACGCCATGGGCGCCCCCGAACTGCTGCCGGACTACCTCGCCGAGCGGCTGAACAACCTGACGGCCCGCACACCGGCGCAGGAGAGGCTGCACGTCAATGTCGCCGTCGGCTACGGCGGACGGCGGGAGATCGTCGACGCCGTCCGGGAACTGCTGCACGACGCCGTCGCCCGGGGAACGGACATCGGACAACTGGCCGATGAACTCACCGTGGATGACATCTCGCGCTTCCTCTACACCCGGGGCCAGCCGGATCCGGACCTGGTGATCCGGACCTCCGGGGAGCAACGGCTGTCCGGGTTCCTCATGTGGCAAAGCGCGTACAGTGAGTTCTACTTCTGTGAGGCCTTGTGGCCGGCGTTCCGCAAGGTGGACTTCCTGCGCGCCCTGCGCGACTACGCCGGCAGGCAGCGCCGCTTCGGCGCTTGAGCGGTTCACGCGGAGTTCACAAGACGGCAACAAGAATCGCCGAAAAATTATCGGACAAACCGGCCACCGGAGACGTACGTTAATCCCATCGGCAGGTAATTCGCCGGCCGATCGGGGAGGCCAGTACATGGAGCGGATTTTCGCACCGGGTGTATGGGAGGCCGCGTCCGGCCTCCAGGCCGAGCCGCCTCACCAATAACAATTCCGGGCATTGCCCCGGGGCTGGAGTCGATGTGGCTATTTCTGAGCAACTGCCCGACGTCATTTCCGATCAGGGACAGAAAGCTACCTCTCGCGCCAAGCGAGCCACCTCAAAGACCGGTGCAGCGGATTCCGCGGCGGCCGGTCTTGCTGTTTCCGGGGAAGGAACAGGGAGCCGGGGCACGGCCCGCAGTTTCGTGATCGATACCTCTGTGCTGTTGTCCGATCCGCGGGCCCTCCTGCGCTTCGCGGAGCATGAGGTCATCCTGCCGATCGTCGTCATCACCGAGCTTGAAGGAAAGCGCCACGACCCAGAGCTGGGTTACTTTGCGCGCAAGGCCCTCCGGCTGCTCGATGACCTGAGGCTCGAGCACGGCGGTCTGGACCGTCCCATCCCGCTGGGCCCCGACGGCGGCACGCTCATGGTGGAGCTGAACCATATCTCCGCCGAGGTGCTGCCCGCCGGGTTCCGCGGGGTGGACAATGACAGCCGCATCCTCGCGGTGGCGAAGAACATGGCCAATGAGGGCCGCGATGTGACGGTGGTGTCCAAGGACCTGCCGATGCGCGTCAAGGCCTCGGCGATGGGGCTGCTGGCCGACGAGTACCGCAATGAGCTCGTCAAGGACTCCGGCTGGACCGGCGTCGCCGAGCTCGACGCGGGCGAGGACGAGGTTGCCACCCTGTACGGGCACGAGCCGGTGTTCATCCCGGCGGCGGCCGAGATGCCGACCAACACCGGGCTGGTGTTGCTGTCCAGCCGCGGCTCGGCCCTCGGACGGGTAGGGGCGGACAAGCAGGTCCGGCTCGTCAAGGGCGACCGCGACGTCTTCGGACTCCATGGCCGCTCGGCTGAGCAGCGGTTGGCGATCGATCTCCTGATGGACCCGTCGGTCGGCATCGTGTCCCTCGGCGGCCGGGCCGGTACGGGCAAGTCCGCACTGGCCCTGTGCGCCGGGCTCGAAGCCGTCCTGGAGCGCCGGGAGCACCGCAAGGTGATCGTCTTCCGGCCCCTGTTCGCGGTGGGCGGCCAGGAACTCGGCTACCTGCCCGGTTCCGAAGCCGAAAAGATGAACCCGTGGGCACAGGCGGTCTTTGACACCCTGGGCGCGCTGGTCAGCCAGGAAGTGGTGGAGGAAGTGATGGACCGGGGCATGCTGGAGGTCATGCCGCTGACGCACATCCGCGGACGTTCCCTGCACGATGCGTTCGTGATCGTCGACGAGGCGCAGTCCCTGGAGAAGAATGTGCTGCTGACAGTGATGAGCCGGATCGGCCAGAACTCCAAGATTGTCCTGACGCACGACGTCGCCCAGCGCGACAACCTGCGGGTCGGACGGCACGACGGCGTGGCGGCCGTCGTCGAGACGCTGAAGGGTCACCCGCTGTTCGGCCACGTCACCCTCACCCGCTCGGAGCGCTCGCCGATTGCTGCCCTGGTGACGGAGCTGCTGGAGGGGGCGGAGATCTAGCCAACACCCTGCTTGGGGCCGTGGTCCGGTTCGCCGGGCCGCGGCCCTTCGCCGTTGGTTGGGTAGCCGTTGGTTGGGGTGCCGTGGATGGGTTCGCCGGGCCGCCGCCTTTCGCCGTTGTGGGGTTGCCGTGGTCGGGTTTCGCCGGGCGGCGGCCTTTCGCCGTCGCTTAGACACAGCGCATGGGACCCGCTGCGGTCGCTGGGCGACCTCCGGGGTCCGATGCGCCGCGATGCGCTCCTTTACGAAAGACCGCCTCCCGGCGTGTTTGTCCCTCGCTATCCAGGGGCTGCGGTGTCCCGCTGAGGAGCGCATCGCCGACCAAAGCGAAGCGGAGGTCGCCCAGCGACCGCAGCGTAGCGACGGGAGGTGTCTAAGCGACGGCGGGGCGCCGCTGCCCCGAACCCAACCACGGCAACCCAGCGAAGGGGAGGTGTCTAAGCGACGGCGAAAGGCCGTGTCCCGGCAAACCTAACCACGGGCGAACCCAACCACGGCAACCCAGCGAAGGGGAGGTGTCTAAGCGACGGCAGGACGCCGCGGCCCCGCTACCTCTTGGCTACTGGGGGATGCCCAGATATTTCGCAAAGGCTTCGTGGCCTTCTATCTCCAGCTGCCAGTCGGGGCGTTTGAAGGTGGCGGGCGTGAGGCGGACGTTTTGGACCTCTTGGGCCTTGCCGCCCCAGGCGGCGCGGGTGACGCCGTTGAGCTCGTAGCCGAGGGAGCGCGAGACGCCCAGGGACTGCTGGTTCCAGGCGGCGGCCTCGGACTCGGCCACGTCGGCACCGAGCCAGTCGAAGGCGTAGAGGGCGACGGCGGCACGCATTTCCTTGCCGAGGCCGCGGCCCTGGACGCTCTGGCGGAGCCAGGAGCCCGTGGTGACCGTCTTCAGCGTGGCGAAGTCCTTGGCCGCGATGTCCTGGCAGCCGACGAATTCGTCCTCGTGCCAGATGCCAAGCAGGAGGGTCCAGTCCTGCGGGCTCATGCTGCCGCGGCACCGCCAGTACCACTGCGCCATGTTGGTGCCGAGCTCGCTGGCCGGGGCTTCGGTCCAGGGGTTGCTGAACGGATTCCGGCCCGGGGCGTGCACGCCGCTCCGGGCGGCCGCGACCGCGGCAGGAATGTCCGCGTCGCGGATCGGGCGCAGTTGAAGGCGCGGCGTAGTGAGGCGCAGGCCGAAAGGGGGCCAGTAGTCGGCGGGTTCAGTCATCGAGGAAGCCTAGCGGTGCCGGCGGGCGGACGCGAGTCACGGCCGGGCTACTCCGCGGGAACGTCCCAGCTGATGTGGCGCCGGACGTCCGTGAGGTTCATCGATTCGGCCAGGAACAGGTCATCGAGCATGTATTCGTCGACGCCCAGGATTCTCAGCCAGTGGCCGTAGCCGTCCTGCTCGGTGCCGGTCCCGGGCGCGTCCAGCCAGCGGCTGGCAACGCAGACGCCCGTGGCGGCGTCAATCCTCAGGAGCGTGCGTCCCGGACGGCAGAGCGGGGCTCCGGGGTCGGCGGGACGGTAGGAGAGGTTCGGGCTGACCGTGGTTTCGAGGGCCGGCCGGCCCTCGTGGTCAACCTCCGTGATGGGGCCGAGCTCCACGGCGTTGGCGTTGGGGAACTCCAACGGGACAGGGGAGTTCCCTGCAAGCTCCACCGGGTCCAGGGCCGCGGCGAACCGGCCGTTCCCGAAGGACGGCTCGCCGTAGGCTGCCTCCGGGCGGCGGCGCACCAGCCCGTCGTCGTCGTACACCGGCGTGACCAGGTTCGGCGGCAGGAGCCAGGTCTTCCTTGTGGAGCTGACATAGAAGCCGCCGCGTGAATCGTTGATGCCGGTGGTGCTGGCGATCACCAGCCCGTCGGCGGTCTCCAGCCGCAAGGCGCCGGGCCTGCGCAGCCACGCCCTGACGAGGCCGTGGGGAGGGACTGCTGCGGAAACTGCGGAACCCGTGAGGGGCCGATCCAGGTACTCGAACCTCAGCGACTGCCACTTCCACGGCGAGGACCGGCACAGGTGCCGGAAGGCCGCAGCCTTCTCCGCCGGACCGCGTGGGGCGTCCGGCCCACGCCGGTTCGTGCTGTCCCATGCGGCCATATCCACAGTTTACGCGCGGGGACCGCCGGGCCGGATGAATATCCAGTAGCATCCGAGAGTGATCGAACGACTCGGCCTTCTCGGCGCCGCGAGCCCGCTGGCCTTCTGGCTTGCCCTGGCCGCGTGCGTCTATTTCTTCGTGATGGCCGTCCGGCTCACCGTCATCGACGTCCGGCACCACCTGCTCCCGGACAGGATCGTCTTTCCCTCCTATGGGATCGCCGGAGTCCTTCTGCTGGGCGCGGCCGCCAGCCGGCTGCTTCCCGGCGGCCAGGACGTTGCCGGCACCGCCGACGCCGGGGCATTCGGCATTCCGGGGCTCCGCATCCTTGCCGGCGGGGCAGCCCTCTGGCTTTTCTACTTTCTCCTGCACGCGGTGTATCCGCCGGGAATGGGATTCGGCGACGTGAAGCTCGCCGGCGTCCTGGGGATGTACCTGGGATTCCTGGGCTGGGGGCACGTCATGGTCGGGACCTTTGCTGCGTTCGTCCTCGGCGGGCTGTGGAGTCTCGGATTGCTCGCTGCGCGGCGCGGCACGCTGCAGTCGGCCATTCCCTTTGGACCGTTCATGCTGGCCGGCACAGTCGCCGCCATGCTGCTGCCGGCCGGATAGGCCGGAAGCACGGGCACCCCGGCCGCCGGCGCTGACCGGCCCGGTACGCAGCAGGGGCGCCGCACCCCCAAAGGTTGCGGCGCCCCTGCCGGCACTGTCTGGCTGGTGCCGGGCCGTTTCCGGACCGTCAGCCGCGCAGGCGGGTGAGCTCGTCGTCGTGACCGTGCCCGTTGGTGTGGCTCTGGGCTGAAAGCCCTTCCGGCCCCGTGGGCTCCGCGGCGTCGGCGCCGTGGCGGGCTGCCGCCCGTTCCGCCTCGAGCCGCTCGGCTTCCTCGCCGCCGACTGCTTCGCCGCGGGCCACCATGCCGGCGGTGTCCGAGAGTGGGATCTGCTTGAGGGTCAGGGCCAGGATCAGGGCGATGACCAGGAACGGCAGCAGGTACCAGAAGACGGGAGCGAGGGAATCCGCGTAGGCGTTGACAATCGCGTCCTTGAGCTGGGCCGGGAGCTGGCTGAGGACCTGGGGGTCCATCGTCCGGGTGGACTGCGACGCCTGCTCAGCGGACGCCCCGGCGCCGGTGAAGGCATTGGTCAGGGATTCGGAGAGCCGGGTGGTGAAGATGGAGCCGAACACCGCGACGCCCAGGGATGCGCCCACTTCGCGGAAGTAGTTGTTGGTGCTCGTGGCCGTGCCGATCTGGTCCGCCGGCACGGAGTTCTGGACCACCAGGACAATCACCTGCATGATCGAGCCCAGGCCCGCGCCGAAGACGAACAGCTGGACACAGATGACCCAGATGGGCGTGGCGGCCGTGAGCGTGGTCAACCACAGCATCGCCGCGATGGTCAGGGCGGCCCCGAGGATCGGGAACATCCTGTACTTGCCGGTCTTGGAAATGCGGATGCCGGAGAAGATGGCCATGCCCATGAGTCCCACCATCATGGGCAGCATCAGCAGGCCGGATTCGGCGGCGGAGGTCCCGGAGGACATCTGCAGGAAGGTCGGGACGAAGGCGATCGCCGCGAACATGCCGAGGCCGAGGGTGAAGCCGATGGCGGTGGAGTTCACGAAGATGCGGTTCTTGAACAGGCTCAACGGAATGATGGGGTCCTCGGCCCGCCGCTCCACCAGGACGAAGGCCGTGGCGGCGAGCACCAGCCCGGCGCCGAAGGCCCACGTCAGCGGCGAATCCCAGCCCTCGTCCTTCTTGCCGCCGAAGTCGGTGAAGAAAATCAGGCACGTGGTGGCCGCGGAGAGCAGCAGTACGCCCAGGATGTCGATCCGCTTCTCGGCCTTCTTGTTCGGCAGCGTCAGGGTGAACCAGGCGATGGTGAACGCGGCGATGCCGATCGGGATGTTGATGTAGAAGGCCCATTCCCAGGTCAGGTGGTCCACGAAGAAACCGCCCAGCAGGGGTCCGGCGACGGCGGAGAGGCCGAAGATTGCGCCCAGCGGGCCCATGTACTTGCCGCGCTCCTTGGCCGGAACGATGTCGGCGATGATGGCCTGGGACAGGATCATCAGGCCGCCGCCGCCCAGGCCCTGGATGGCGCGGAAGACCACGAAGCCCCAGAAGTCCGTGGCCAGGGCGCAGCCGACGGAGGCGAGGGTGAAGAGCCCGATGGCGATCAGGAACAGGTTCCGGCGGCCCAGGATGTCGCCGAACTTGCCGTAGATCGGCATGACGATGGTGGTGGCCAGCAGGTAGGCCGTGGTGATCCAGGCCTGGTGCTCCACGCCGCCGAGCTTGCCGACGATCGTGGGCATGGCGGTGGAGACGATGGTCTGGTCGAGGCTGGAGAGCAGCATGCCCGCGATGAGGGCGGAGAAGATGATCCAGATGCGTTTCTGGGTCAGCAGCAGCGGCTCGGCTGCTGGTTTGGTGCTGACGGCGGCGCTCATTGCGCTCCTTCGGAAGGGTCGGGCTGGACTGAAGTGGACTTGACTGTGTTTGACTCGACTGCGTTGGATTCGGCTGTGTCGAACTGGGACATGGTGAACGGCAGGGAGAAGAGCGTGCGCGCTGCTGCGATGTTTTCCAGCAGCATGTCCCTGTAAGGGCGGGCGTTGCCCTCGGAGAAGTAGTCGGCGCTGGTTTTCCTGGCGACGTTTCCCAGGAGGACTACGGCCATGCGGACCACGGGGTGATCGGCAGCAACACCTTCCCTGGCCGCGAGCAGCCGGGCGAAGTCGGCCTCGCGTTCCTCGGTGGCGCCGATGATCTTCAGCATCAGTTGGGGTTCCTTCTTGATCACCCCGATCAGCTGGCGGGTCTCTTCTTCGGAGCCGCTCATCCGTTCGGACAGATCAAGGGACAGGCGTACGAGGTCGGCGAGGAGTGAGGCCGATATTTCCCCGGCGGGCGAACCCGCACCGCCCGCCATGAACCGGGCCACCACCTCTTCCGGAAAGTCGTCGTCGACGTGGCCCAGGATCGCATCTTCCTTGGCAGGGAAGTAGTTGAAGAAGGTCCGGCGGGAGATGCCCGCGCGCTCGCAGACTTCCTCCACGGTGTAGCCGCTGAGGCCGCGTTCGGCGGTCAGGGAACGCGCGACGGCGGTGATCGCCGCCCGTGTTGCGGCCCGCTTGCGCTCGCGGAGGCCCCCGGAACTAATTGCACTGTTTCCCATGGAGTGTATTTTTGCACTCAAATACAAATAGTGCAAAAGATGTGGCGGGCTGTTGTGCCAATAATGTCGTTGCCCGGCCATAGCCTGCTCCTGTCCAGTCATATGGCTGGCAACAGGTGGCCCGCGACGTGGCAGAAGCGCCGTCGGGGCCGGAAATGGGGAAGCATGACAGATTCAGCCCTGACGCACGTGTATGTCCTCCTGGACCGTTCCGGGTCGATGAGCGCCATCGCCGATGACACTGTGGGCGGCTTTGCGGCGTTCATCCGCGAACAGCAGGCAGTGGCGGGCCGGTGCCGGCTGTCGCTGGCGCAGTTCGATGACACCTACGAGCGCGTCTACGCCGCGGTGGACATCCAGGACGTGCCGGCCCTGGACCTGCAGCCGCGGGGTAGTACCGCCCTGCACGACGCCATGGTCCGGCTGATCGGCGAAGCCGGTGCGGAACTCGCGGCCCTTCCGGAGGACCAGCGCCCCGGCACCGTGCTGGTGGCCGTGCTGACGGATGGCCACGAGAACTCCTCGCGCGAGGCCACGGGCGAGCTGGTCAAGTCACTGGTACAGCGGCAGCAGAGCCAGTGGGGCTGGCAGTTCACGTATTTGGGCGCCAACCAGGATGCGGTATTGACCGCCGGCGGCCTCGGCATCCGCGCCGAAGACGCCCTGACCTATGCCGCCGGGAACGTCGATGCTGCCTTCTCCGTCCAGTCCGCCAAGACGCGGCGGTTGCGGGAGGCGCGGATCGGCGGTGCCAGCATGGCGGACGCCGCCGCTGCCGCGGCCTACACGGCGGAGGAACGGGAGGCCGCGGGCGGCGAGCCGCCCAGGGTCTAAGTTCTGGATTGCGGCGCAGACATGCCGCCGGCCGGCACCCTTCCAGGAAGGATGCCGGCCGGCGGCGGATGTTCTCTTCGGGGGCGACTCCGCCCGGAGCCGTTATGCCTTGTGCGGCGGGCGCGTCATGGACATGACGTCCAGGGCGGTGTCCAGCTGCTCCTCGGTCAGTTCGCCGCGCTCGAGGAAGCCCATGGAGACGACGGTCTCGCGGATGGTCAGGCCCTCGGCCACGGCCTTCTTGGCGATCTTGGCGGCGTTCTCGTAGCCGATGAACTTGTTCAGCGGGGTCACGATCGACGGCGAGGCCTCGGCGAGGAAGCGGGCGCGCTCCACGTTGGCGGTGATGCCGTCAATCATCTTGTCGGCCATGACGCGGCTGGTGTTGGCCAGCAGGCGCACGGATTCAAGGAGGTTGGCGGCCATTACGGGGATGCCGACGTTGAGTTCGAAGGCGCCATTGGTGCCGGACCATGCGATGGCGGTGTCATTGCCGATCACCTGGGCGCAGACCATGATGGAGGCTTCGCAGATGACGGGGTTGACCTTGCCCGGCATGATCGACGAGCCCGGCTGCAGGTCCGGGATCGCGATTTCGCCGAGGCCGGTGTTGGGGCCGGAACCCATCCAGCGCAGGTCGTTGTTGATCTTCATGAAGGAAATCGCGATGTTGCGCAGCTGGCTGGACGCTTCGATGAGGCCGTCCCGGTTGGCCTGGGCCTCGAAGTGGTCGCGGGCCTCGGTCAGGGGCAGTCCGGTGTCGGCTGCCAGCAGTTCGATGACGCGCTCCGGGAATCCGGCCGGCGTGTTGATGCCGGTGCCCACGGCAGTGCCGCCAAGCGGGACCTCGGCGACGCGGGGGAGGGAGGCGTTGATGCGCTCGATGCCGTAGCGGACTTGCGCGGCGTAGCCGCCGAACTCCTGGCCCAGCGTGACGGGCGTGGCGTCCATGAGGTGCGTGCGGCCGGACTTCACGACGTCCTTGAATTCGGTGGCCTTGCGCTCCAGCGACTCCGCCAGGTATCCGAGGGCCGGGACCAGGTCGTTGATCAGGGCGGACGTGGCGGCGACGTGGACGGAGGTGGGGAAGACGTCGTTGGAGGACTGTGAGGCGTTGACGTGGTCGTTCGGGTGGACAACCTTGTCGCTCCCGGCAGACTTGAGGGCCCGCGTGGCGAGCTCGGCGATGACCTCGTTGGTGTTCATGTTCGAGGACGTGCCGGATCCGGTCTGGAAGACGTCAATCGGGAAGTCGCCGTCATACTTACCGGCCGCAACCTGGTCGGCTGCGTCGGCAATCGCCTGGGCGAGCTCGCCGTCGAGCACCCCCAGTTCTGCGTTAGCCTGGGCGGCTGCCTTCTTCACCCGTGCCAGGGCTTCGATGTGGGCGCGCTCCAGGGTCTTGCCGGAGATCGGGAAGTTCTCGACTGCCCGCTGCGTCTGCGCGCGGTACAGGGCGTTCACGGGAACGCGGACTTCGCCCATCGTGTCGTGTTCAATGCGGAACTCTTCGGTGTTCAACTCATCTGTGGAAGTCATGGGGCTAGCTTATTGGGAGGGAGGGTCCCACCGAAAACCGTGAACTGGCTCCCGCCGCGGCAGCCGCGGCGGGGTTCCCGGCGCTAAAGCCTGCCGATGCTGGAGACGAGGTCGGCGCGGCCGTCGGCAAGGCTGTACGCCAGCCCGAGCACAGCGGTGCGGCCGCTGTCGACGGCGCTGGAAATCACCCGGGAACTGTCCACGATCCGCTGCGAGGTCTGCTTGACGTTTTCGACCACCATGTCATTGACCTCGGTCTGGTTGTTACGCAGGGAGGTCAGCACGGACGGGGTGATCCGCTCCACCAGGCTGCGGATGAAACCTGACGGCATCTGGCCGGTCTCGACGGCGGCCTTGGTTGCGGTGACGGCGCCGCATCTGTCGTGCCCCAGGACGACGATCAGCGGGACGTCCAGTTCGCTGACGCTGTACTCCAGAGAGCCGAGCACGGCGTCGTCGATCACCTGCCCGGCGGTGCGGACCACAAAGGCGTCCCCGAGGCCGAGGTCGAAGATGATTTCGGCGGCGAGCCGGGAGTCGGCGCAACCGAAAATCACGGCGAAGGGGTTCTGGTTTTCCACCAGGGACGAGCGCCGCGACGCGTCCTGGTTGGGGTGTGAGGACGTGCCGGCGACAAAACGCTTGTTGCCTTCACGCAGACGCTGCCATGCGAGTTCGGGAGTCAGGTAAGTAGCCACGGGGCTACTTTACGGTGCAGGGCTGGCTGACGGGGAAACTGTTGCGCCGGGGGTCGGTACCGGCGTGCTGGGCTGTGCCCCGGCGGGAGGATTGCTTTCGAGCGACTTCACCACGGCGGAGGCCAGGGCGGAGAACTCCTCCAGCGTCGCGGATCCGGAGAGGATGACGGTGGTGCCGCGTTCGGTCAGCACCATGGATTTCTCGCCCTTGCCGCTGTCGCGCAGTTCCCAGTCCCGGCCGCCGGCGTTGCGGGTGCCGGTCACGGGCGCGTTCTTGGTCTGCTGCAGGAGCCAGGTGGGATTGGCCGCGCGGGTCTGCACGAGGGCGATGAAGGATTCCTTGGGCGTCAGGTAGCCAACTTCCCAGGCCGGAACGCCGCTGCCGGCGCCGGACTCCCAGCGGGCGTAGTTTGGGCGGAATGTGTCGCCGATATCGGCCGCCACGGGTGTGAACCCCGCCACACCCGCCGCGTTCTGCGCGGTGGCGCTGACATTGACGTTGGGCCGGTAGCCGTCGGTCTTCGGAGACGGGTTCATGAGCACGATCGGCAGGAACGCGGCGATGCTCACCACCAGCGCGATGATCATGCCCATCACGGAGGCATTGGCGCGTTTGGCCGCAGCGGCGGCGATAACGGGCTTCACTGGCGGCTGTCCGGAAGGGGGCGGGCCTGCCGCGGGGGAGCTGCCAGCCGGCGAACCGGGGGCGGCGGGGGAAGCGTCCTGCAATTCACTCACCCCTCTATAGTCGCGCATGTCCGGGCCGATCTCACATTCGCGGCGCATCGGCCCCCACGGTGAAGTGCGTCACGCGGCGGTCATCCCATGACCTTGCGGCCCGGCCCCGACTATGATCAGTAACAGACGAATCACCGCGACGGATCGATCCTGGCCGTACGGGTTCAACGACCGCCACTCGAAGAAGAGGTTCACGTGACACCAGCGCCCATGTCCCAGAAGTACTCCACGCTTTCCCCCTCGCTCGCCGTCGGGATCGACGAGCCTGACCGCAACCTCGCGCTGGAACTCGTCCGCGTCACGGAAGCCGCGGCCATCGCCGGCGGCCACTGGGTGGGGTTCGGCGACAAGAACAAGGCCGACGGCGCCGCCGTGGACGCCATGCGCTCCTTCCTGCAGACCGTGCACTTCAACGGCGTCGTTGTCATCGGTGAGGGCGAGAAGGACGAAGCCCCCATGCTGTTCAACGGCGAGCGCGTCGGTGACGGCACGGGCCCCGAGTGCGACGTCGCCGTCGATCCCATCGACGGAACCCGCCTGACCGCCCTTGGCATCAACAATGCGCTGGCCGTCCTGGCCGTGGCCGAACGCGGCTCCATGTTCGATCCCTCTGCCGTGTTCTACATGGAAAAGCTCGTCACCGGCCCGGAAGCGGCGGACATGGTTGACCTGCGTTTGCCGGTCAAGCAGAACCTGCACCTGATCGCCAAGGCCAAGGGCGTCAAGGTCAACCAGCTCAACGTCATGATCCTGGACCGCGACCGGCACCGCCCCCTCGTGGAGGAAATCCGCGAAGCCGGTGCCCGCACGAAGTTCATCATGGACGGCGACGTCGCCGGGGCCATCGCCGCTGCGCGTGCCGGCACCGGAGTCGACGCCCTCATGGGCATCGGCGGAACCCCGGAAGGCATCGTCGCGGCCTGCGCCATCAAGTCCCTCGGCGGCGTCATCCAGGGCCGGCTGTGGCCCACGAGTGACGAAGAGAAGCAGAAGGCGATCGACGCCGGCCACGATCTGGAGCGCGTGCTCTCCACCAACGACCTCGTCTCCAGCGACAACTGCTACTTCGCGGCCACCGGCATCACCGACGGCGACCTCCTCAAGGGCGTCCGCTACTCCAAGGACAAGGTCCTCACCCAGTCCATCGTGATGCGCTCCAAGTCCGGCACCATCCGCTTTGTCGACGGCGAACACCAGGCCAGCAAGTGGGAAGGCTACGCCCGCAAGAGCTAGCACCTGCGCGGCAACAATGAACTGCACCATTGAGCACAGCGAATCCCGGGCCGCCACCGCGACCCGGGATTCGTCGTCTTAAACCCGGTGCATGACGACGTGTCTATGGCTGCGGGGCGGCCGGGGACCGTGGGATTAGATAGGGTGGAGCCATGACGTGGCTCGTAACTGGCGGTGCAGGATATATCGGTTCTCATGTGGTTTCCGCTTTGCGCGGTGCCCGGATCCAGCCGGTGGTGATTGACTCCCTCTCCAGCGGGCACCGTGAGTTCGTGCCGGCCGATGTGCCGTTCATCCATGGCAGCATCCTCGACGCCGACCTCGTGGCCCGTACGCTGCGGGAGCACGCGGTGACCGGGGTGATCCACCTGGCCGGGTTCAAGTACGCCGGAGTCTCGGTCCAGGAGCCGCTGCTGACCTATGAACAGAACGTCACGGGCACCGCGCAGCTGCTCAAGGCCATGGAGCTCACCGGCGTCGACAAACTGGTTTTCTCCTCGTCCGCGGCCACCTACGGCACGCCCACCGGTGACGTCGTCACCGAGGCGACGCCCACCAACCCGGAATCGCCTTACGGCGAGAGCAAACTCATCGGCGAGTGGCTGATCCGTGACCAGGGCCGGGCCCGGGGCCTGAAGCACACCTCGCTACGGTACTTCAACGTGGTCGGCTCCGGTGCGCCCGAGCTGTACGACACCAGCCCCCACAACCTTTTCCCGATCGTGCTGCGGGCGCTCACAGCCGGTAAGACTCCGCGCATCAACGGCATCGACTACAACACGCCGGACGGAACCTGCGTGCGCGACTACGTGCACGTGGCCGACCTGGCCACCTCGCATGTGGCCGCCGCCCAGGCGCTCGAGGCGGGCAAGCCGCTGGAGCGGGTATACAACCTCGGATCCGGGGACGGGCTGTCCGTGCGCCAGATCATGACGGCGATGGCCAACGTCACGGGAATCGATTTCGAACCCGAAATCGGTCCGCGGCGGGCGGGGGATCCGGACCGGATCGTGGCCGACGGCACGCTGGCCGCCCGCGATCTCGACTGGAAGATGCGCCACTCCGTGGAGCAGATGGTGGCCAGCGCCTACGACGCCCAGCGGCACGCCATTACGGCCAACTAACACCGCCACCAACACCTGCCGCCGGGACGCGGCGGGCCGGGCGGCCCCGGCTGGCCGGTGCCGCCTGCTGGCCCTTAGCGGTTAGCGGTTAACGAGGGCCCGGGACCGGGCGCGCAGCTTCTTCGCGAGCTGGGCGCCCTTGCGGGCCAGCTGGTAGCTGCCGTAGCGCACCTTCCGGACCGGCAGGTCCCACGTTCCGGGATACGCGATCCCTCGGCCGCCGAACGATTTCTTGAACGCCGTGAACCCGGCCCATTTGTGGTCGGGCTGGTCCGCCGGCGCCACGCCCCAGAGGTCCACGTGCTTGAGGCCCTTCGCCTGGGCGTCCGCCATCAGGGTGATGAGCAGCGGAATGCCCGCGCTGAGCTTGCGGTGGGTGTCGTCAAGGGCGGCATGGGCGTAGGTCCGGGTATCGGCAGAATCGTAGGCCAGGGCCGCGGCGATGGGCTGGCCCTCGAGCTCCGCGATGAAGAGCGTCGCGGCGCCGGCCGGCATGAGCGACCGTGCCACCTGGCTCAGGTACTCGTCGCTTTGCGGCTTGAAGCCGTTGCGGGCGGCCGTCATGTGCAAGAACTCCAGGAGGACGGCGATCTCGGCCGGGTCCTGGCTGGAGCGGAAGGTCACGCCCTTCTTGTGGATGTTGCGGAAGAGGTTCCGGTTCGCCGGCTTCATGTCCGCCAGGACGTCCTTGAAATCCCGGTCCAGGTCCACGATCCAGCTGAGCTCGGGCTGTTGGCTGGCCGGCGCCAGCTGCAGGCCGCGGCTGCGGAGCACGGCGTCGGCCTCGGCCTCGGCGAACCCTGCGGTGACCGGCTCAACCCGGACAAACACGGCCCCGCTGGTCCGGGCGAGGTCCGTCAGGGCCGCCAGTGCGGCGTCGAACGCTGCCAGCGACTCGGCGACCGGGCCGTACGGGGAGTACAGCAGCTTGCCGGCCGGATTGGATTCCTCGACGGCAAGGAAGCGCCACCCGGGGCCGGACTGTTCGTGGACCGTGCGTCCGAGCGAACGCTGGAACTGTGCCCACTGCGGGCTCTGCAGGAAATAATCCATGGTGTCAGGCTTCCAATGCGGTGGTAACGGCAAATGCCAGGGCGGGGCCGGTGGCGCCGGAGACGGCGTGGACGTTGACCGGGGCCTCTGCGGCGGTCAGGAAGGCGCTGGCGCCCCGTTCCAGCCGCAGCTCGCCCTTGGGGGAGTCGAGGCGGACGGAGCCGGCCGTGACAATGACGACGGCGGCACCGGACTGCGCCAGCGGGACGGGCTCCGCCCCGGGCGCCAGTTCAATCCGCTGCAGCTGGAATTCCCGGAACGGCGGCCGGAACAGTTCCTGGCCCAGCATGGAGGTCTCGGCAGGAAGCATGGGCACGGCGACCGCCTCGAACGCGACAGTCTTCAGCAGTTCCGGCACGTCCACGAATTTCGGCGTGAGCCCGCCGCGGAGCACGTTGTCCGAGGACGCCATGACCTCGATGCCGAGGCCGTGCAGGTAGGCGTGGACGTTGCCGGCCGGGAGGTAGACGGCCTCACCCGGGGCAAGGGAAATCCGGTTCAGGAGCAGGGAAATCAGCACGCCCGGATCTCCGGGGTACCGGCCGTTCAGGCTTACCGCGGTGGACAGCTCCGCCACGTGCGATCCCATGGGGGCGCCGGAGATGAGGACTCCGACGATGGTCGCCGTCGCCTCGGCGACGTCCCCGCCGCCGGTGATGAGACGCTCGAAGGCCGAGCGCAGGGCCGCGGGTTCATCCGGCTGCGCCAGGTCTTCGAGCAGCAGCGGGACCAGCGGCGGCAGCTCCAGCCCGGCGAGCTCGAAGCACGCCGCCAGATGCTCGAAGACCGCCCGGGATTGCGCGGCCGGCCGGAACCCGCAGAGCGCCTCGAACGGGGTCAGCGCGAAGATCATTTCGGGCTTGTGGTTATCGTCTTTGTAGTTGCGCTCCGTCGCGGCAGGGTCGACGCCGGCGGCTTCCTCGCGTGCGAAGCCCTCCCGGGCCTGGGCGAGCGTCGGGTGCACCTGCAGGGACAAGGGTGCCTCGGCCGCGAGGACCTTGAGCAGGAACGGCAGGCGCGGACCGAAAGCGGCCACGCTCGCGTTGCCCAGGCAATGTTCCGGATCCTCGGCGATCAAGGCGTCCAACGCCAGCCGTCCGCCGTCGTGCGTTTCGGGTGCGTGCCGGCCGGCGCCGCCGGGCGCCGGCGTCAGGGCGACGGACGGGGAGTCCGGGTGGGCGCCGATCCAGAGCTCGGCTTCGGGACCGCCGGAAGCCGGCCTGCCCAGCAGCTCGGCGATGGCCGTCGGGGAGCCCCAGGCGTAGGGCCGGAGGACGTTCTCAAGTTCGTACATGGCCTGGTCCCTGTCTGATCAAATGAAATGGCTCGTCAACGAAATGTGGTCGCAGTTCTGCCGTCAGAACCGCTGCCGGGCGGTTAGAGCGGCGCGCACTGTCCGTTGGTGGCGACGAGGTCGCGGATGGACTGCTCGTCGCCGTTGCGCTTGAACTGGTTCAGCATCTCTTCGGTGATCGGCTCGCCGTCCGGCGTGGTGGTCACCGGGGTGAAGTCCGACGGCGCGGGCGGGGGCTCGGTGGCCGGGGCGGGGCCGGCGGCGGAGAGCGGCCCGGCGGCCGTTCCGGGCTGCAGGACGGCATCGTCACCGGCTGCGCCGGCGGACGGGCTGGCCAGCAGTTTGGCCACCCGCTCGTGGATGACGTCGAAGTCCGGGGACGTGGAGAAGGCAGCGTCGAAGTCGGGCGGACCGATGGTCAGGCGGCTGACGTCCTGTCCCTTGGCCTTCATGGCCAGGTCCACGAAACTGCCGAGCTGGCCGGAGGAGATGTTCGATTCGACCACCTTCGTGCCGGCCTTGGCGATGTCCTCAAACTTGGACAGCAGTGTTGCCGGGTCGAGCTGTTTGAGCATCGCCTGCTGCACGCACTGCTGGCGCTGGATGCGTGCGTAGTCGTCCACGAATTCCCGGGACCGGCCGTACCAGAGGGCGTGGAAGCCGTCGAGCGTCTGGTCTCCCGCCGGAATCCAGCCGTCCGGCATGCCGTGGATGCCGTTGGCCTCATCCACCATCGGCCCGCTGATGGGGACCCAGCCGCCGGCCTTGATCCGGATGCCGCCCATGGCGTCGATGAGCTTGGAAAAGCCGTCCATGTCCACGAGCACGTAGGCCTGGACCTTGATGCCCAGCGTTCCGGACACCGCTTCGAGGGTGGCCTGAGCGCCGGGGTCGGCCACGCCGGGATAGAGGTCCTGGTGCTGGTTGGTGACCTCGGTGTTGATCGCGTTGATCAGGCATTCGTCGCCGCAGTTGTAGCCTTCCGGGTACACCTGGCGCATCGGCGATTCCGCGCTGAACTGGGCGTTCTGCAGGTTGCGGGGCACGGAGATGATGGCCGTGCTGCCGGTCTTGGCATCGACGCTGATCACCGAGAGGCTGTCCGGCCGGCGGCCCGTGCGGTCCGCTCCGGCGTCGCCGCCCATCATCAGGAAGTTGTACCGGCCCTCGGATGGCTCCAGGGTGGGCCCGGAGCCGGAGAAGATGCTGCCGATGGCGTCGCGGCTGACGTTGAGCAGATAGGCCGCGTAGCCCAGGGATCCGCTGCTGAGGATCATGGCCAGCACGAGCGCCAGCACCACTGCGGGACGGACCCTGGGGGCGAGCAGCCCGGGCCGGATCAGCCGCAAGGTGTTCAGGAACAGGGCGGCCCAGCCGATGGCCAGGCACCCGAGGCCGAGCACCAGCAAGAGTGAGGGCACCGTGCCGGTGAGGAGGTTGATCAGCGTGGAGCGGGACACGAGCAGGAGCAGCACGGCCAGCAGGGCCAGCGCCCAGACCGTGAGGGTCACGCGCAGCGCAGCCCGACCAAGCCGGCGGTTGCCCGCGACGATTTGGGCGCTGCCGGGAACCAGCAGCGTCATGAGGATCAGGACGAACGCCCGCTTGGTGAGCACCGGGGACGGGGCGCCGGAGGGGTGCCGGACCGGGTCGCCCAATGGCCGCCCGGACTGCCCAGGGCTGTCAGTGCGGTGTGTGGGGGCGTAGCTGCTGCTCATGCCGGGATTCCTAATGGCTGCCTTAATTGCTGCTGCGCGGGGTGACGTTTCCGGCGGCGAACACTTCGCTGACTTTGTGCCGCAGGTTTGCGCCCTTCTGGGTTGCGGCGTCGTTCAGTTCCTGGGCGAACTCCAGGAGGTCCGCCCGGAGCTGGACGGCGAGTTCGTCCGTGCCCGAGGCCAGCATGCGCACGGCCAGGAGGCCGGCGTTGCGTGCGCCGCCGATTGAGACAGTGGCGACCGGAACGCCGGCCGGCATCTGCACGATGGACAACAGGGAATCCATGCCGTCCAGGGTCTTCAGCGGCACGGGGACGCCGATCACCGGCAGGGGAGTGACCGAGGCGAGCATGCCGGGAAGATGCGCGGCACCGCCGGCGCCGGCAATGATCAGGCGAAGACCGCGCTCGTGGGCAGTCTGGCCGTAGCGGATCATCTCCGTGGGCATCCGGTGGGCCGAGACGACGTCGGCTTCGAACGGGATTCCGAACTCGGCGAGGGCTTCGGCGGCGGCTTCCATGACCGGCCAGTCCGAATCCGAGCCCATCACGAGACCCACGAGCGGGGTGTCCGCGCGGGTGCCGGCGAGGGGGGTTCCTGCGTTGTTGGCGTCGGCGTTGCGTGCGGTGCTCATGCGGTCTCCTCGGAGGTTGCCGGCATTGCGCCGGCGTGGGTCCGGCCGTTCCGGATGATGTCGGCCACGGTGGTGGCCCGCTGCCGCACGGAGTCGACGTCGGCGGTGGAGGTTCCGACCAGGTTGACGTGGCCGATCTTCCGGCCCGGCCGGACGGCCTTGCCGTAGCAGTGCACCTTCGCGGCAGGCTCGCTCGCGAGGGCGGCGGGGAAGGCCGAATAGAGGTCCTGGTTGGCGCCCCCGAGGAAGTTCTTCATCACCACGACGGGCCCCAGCAGGTCGGTGGCTCCCAGCGGCAGGTTCAGGATGGCCCGCAGGTGCTGCTCGAACTGGCTGGTCACCGAGCCGTCCTGGGTCCAGTGCCCGGTGTTGTGCGGGCGCATGGCGAGTTCATTGATCAGGAAGCCGGTGCCCACGCCGGGGGTCTCGAAGAGCTCGACGGCCATGACGCCGGTCACGCCGAGTTCGCTGGCGATCCGGACCGCGGCGTTCTCCGCGGCTGCGGCAACATCGACGGGGATGTCCAGGGCCGGGGCAATGACTTCATCGCACACGCCGTCCACCTGGATGGTGTGCACCACCGGCCAGGCCCGTGTTTCACCGTCCGGCGTCCTCGCGACCATGGCCGAGAGCTCCCGGCTGAATTCCACCTTGGCTTCCGCCAGCAGGGGGGACATGGCCTCGAACCAGTCGGCGGAGGCCGCCGCGTCCTCGGCCGAGGACACGATGCGCACGCCCTTGCCGTCGTAGCCGCCGCGGGGCATTTTCAAAACCACCGGCCAGCCGGTCTGCTCGCCGAAGGCGACGAGGTCCGCGACATTGGCGACGGCGGCCCACGTGGGGTTCGGAAGCTCGAGCCGGTCGATCGCGGCGCGCATCACCAGCTTGTCCTGGGCGTTGACCAACGCATCCGGGCCGGGATGCACGTTCACGCCGGCACCAATCAAGGACCGCAGGTGCGCCGTGGGGACGTGCTCGTGGTCGAAGGTCAGAACGTCGAGGCCGCGGGAGAACTCGAGCAGATGCTCCAGGTCCTTGTAGTCTCCGACCGGGGCGTTAGCCACGGCAGAGACTGCGGAGACGTCCTCGCCTTCGGCGAGAACACGGAGCTCAAAGCCCAGGGCGGTCGCGGCAGGGGCCATCATTCGGGCAAGCTGGCCGCCGCCAACAACACCGATTACAGGAAAAGTCACAAGTCCCAGCCTACCGAAAACCTCACGGGAACCCGGCTTTTGGGGATTGGCAAGCGCGGGAACGGTGCCGGGGCGGGGGTTCCGGACCCTCCCGCCCGGCGCTTGGCGCCGGGTGCGCAGCGGGCCGCCTGAGCGGCCGCTGAGGGCGGACTCCCGGGAAACGGCGCTAAAATGGGCGTTTGGCCCAATGGCCGACAGTTCCAGAAGGCCACGGAGGGTCATGATTACTACACTTAACGAGCGCATGCGCGGGCTGGCCTCGCTGTTCTGGCGCGAAGTGGCCAAGTTCGGTGCCGTCGGCGGCATCGCGTTCGTCATCGATAACGGACTGACGTTTTACCTGATGCACGGTCCCATGACCGACAGCGAGGCCAAGGCCCGGTTCTTCGGGGCCAGCGTGGCGACGGTGTTCTCGTGGGTTGCGAACCGGTTTTGGACGTTCCGGCACCGCCGGCAGGCCAACGTGCTGCGCGAGTTCGTGATGTTCCTCATCATCAACGGAATCGGAATCGGCATCTCCACCGGCCTCACCGCCGTCGCGAAGTACGGCATGGGGGTCACCGACAAGAACATGCTCTTCCTGGCCGGGGTGGTCGGCATCCTGGTCGCGACCGTGGTCCGGTTCTTTGCCTACCGCTTCCTGGTGTTCAACCAGGAACTCGACGCAGAGCCGGAGTTCTCGCACGACCACGAGATCATCGAACGGCACCCGCACGCTCAGCCCGTTGCCACGACGGCCGGCAGGGAAGCCGTCAACGATCCGGAGCTGCCCGGCCCGCCGTCCTAAGGAGCCGCCGGCCCGGGGGATCAGTGCCTGGGGATCAGTGGCCCGGGATCAGTGCCTGGGGGTCAGTCCCCGCTGATGCGCTCGGCGTCCCGCAGCTTGCCGGTCACTTCTACCTCGGGGTGTACCAGGACCACCGAACCGTCGGCCTTCCAGGTTCCCAAGGACTGCGCAAGGACGGCTTCGAGGCCGTCGGCCGCCGGAACTAGCAGCCGCAGGCCGGGGTCCTGGGCCGCGGCAAAACCGTCCAGGAGTGCCGCATGCGCATGGGCTGCGCCGTCGGAGGTGCGGACCGCGAGGCGTTCCGCCTCAGGGTCCACGTGGGGCATGAAAATGTCGCCATGGGAGCGGACCTCGGCGGCATAGTCGAGGACGCCGCTGGGCAGCTCGCCCGTCCACCGCATGGCCAGCGCCGGCAACGACACGGCCAGGACGGCGTCGAACCCGCCCGCGGCAGCGCCCGGACCCGGGTCCGCGGTGGCCAGCAGGTCCGCCTCCGCGTCATCGAAAACCACTTCCATGCCGAGCTGCCAGGCCGCGAGGGCCAGGATCACCGACTTCCAGTGCGCGGGCAGGTCCAGGCGCAGCCGCATGCCCGGTTCGGCGTCGAGTTCGTCCTGCAGCAGGTTGGAAGTCTTCGCCACCCAGTTGTCCAGCACGCGGCCAGAGAGTTCAACCCGTTCCGAATCGGGGCCGTACCAGGTCAGCCGGGGCGCCGTGGCCTGGCCGGACCGCAGCGCTGTCATCAGTTCGATTGCCGGAATGCTCATGCCCTCATCTTGCCACGGCCCATCCCACCGCCCGCTCCGTGACGTCCGTCACCCCGGCGGCTCCCGCGTCCGGCGGGCTCCGCGCGGGGCGTGGGAAAATTTCCCGAAAATTCAATGAAAAGCCCCGAAAGTGCTCAGTACCCTGATTATTCCGCGGGTTCTCGCGGGAGAGGCGAAAAAATTCCGGGCGTGGCGTGCCTCCACTTTGTGTATCAAGTTGATTATTATCTCCGCCGTGGCTTGACTCCCGGATACTTACACGCGTGTAATTAGTTATCTAAAGCCACTGCACAAAAACCGGCACTCAACCGAGTGTCCAAGGGGGTCTTGCAGTGGCTGCAAATCAGGAGGGGGACGCCATGGGGCTAGCAGAGCGTATCCATGAAGATGCCGTAGTTGCCGGCCAGGCCACGGCGAAATACCGGTCGCGCGGCGTGCCGACTGACTGGTACGTAGATCCGGCGGATCCGGACGCGGCTGACCGCTATAACGAACACACCCAGGATTCCCTGCAGGAGGCCGCCACGGCCTTCCTCGCAGCGCACGACGAACTCTTGGCCGGCCCGGATCTTGACGCCGATCCCCTCGACCCGCCGATGGAGCTGCAGTCGCCCGGTACCGGTACCTCCGCGCAGCCCGTCTGGATTGGTCTGCCGTCCCGGCAGGAATTCGACGACGAGGGCGAGCTCGGCTGGCAGACCGATGCCCTGTGCGCCCAGACTGATCCCGAAGCCTTCTTCCCTGAAAAGGGCGGCTCTACCCGCGACGCCAAGAAAGTCTGCGGCGCCTGCAACGTGCGTTCCCAGTGCCTCGAATACGCCTTGTCCAACGACGAGCGCTTCGGGATCTGGGGAGGCCTCTCCGAGCGCGAGCGGCGCCGGCTTAGGAAGCGAGCAGTCTAATTCTTCAAGAAGTACGAGTCACCGCCGTCGTGGTCGCCCACGACGGCGGTGATTTTCTCCCCAGGACCCTTGCGGCGCTGGCGGCCCAGACGCGGCCGGCCGACGCCGTTATCGGTGTCGACACCGGCTCCCGCGACCACTCCGCCGCCCTCCTCGAACAGGAACTGGGCAAGGCCAACGTCACTGTCTTCGACCAGCCCAGGTCCGGCATGGGCGCAGCGGTCATGGCCGGGCTCACGGCCCTCGCGCCGTGGCCTGCGGAGGGCTCATCCGATGCCGTGCCGGGAGCCGACTGGATCTGGCTGCTGCACGACGACGCCGCCCCGGCACCCGAGGCCCTGGCCGAACTCCTTCGTGCGGTCGAACGGGCGCCGTCGGTCACGGTGGCAGGCTGCAAGCAGCTGGACTGGCATGCCGAGCGGCGGCTGATCGACGTCGGACTCTCCACGAGCCGTTGGGCCGAGCGGCTGACGCTGATCGACGCCGACGAGCTCGACCAGGGCCAGTACGACGGCCGCAGCGATACCTTTGCGGTCAATTCCGCCGGCATGCTGGTCCGCCGCGACATCTGGGAGGAGCTCCGGGGCTTCGATCCCGCCTTGCCGGGAAGCGGCGACGACGTCGACTTCTGCTGGCGCAACCGCCTCGCCGGGCACCGCGTGGTGGTGGTCCCCAGCGCCAGGATGTTCCATGTCTCGCACCGTCCCCACGCCCTGGGCAACGCGACTGCCGCGCGCAAGGCACAGGTGCACCTGCGGCTCAAGCACGCGGCCGGCTGGAAAGTCCCGCTGCACGCGGTCGGCGCCCTGCTGGGCAGCCTTTTCAAACTCGTCCTCAGCATTGCGGTCAAGGACCCGGGGCACGGGTTCACCCAACTGCTGGCAACCTTTGGCGCGCTGGGGCGCCCGGCGGCGGTGATCCGCGGACGCCGCAACGCCGCGCGCACCCGCCGGATCAGGCGCTCCGTCATGAAGGGGCTGCAGACGCCGCGCCGTGAGGTCTGGGCACACCGGCGCTCCCTGATTGAGGCGCTCGGCGCCGACGACTTCGGCGACGAACCCACAGGACCCGGTCCGCTGACCGAGCAGCCCACCGGCAACACTGGCGACGCCGACGACTTCGCCTCCATCGCCACCCCGGACCGCGGTTGGGTGGGTAGCGGTGCGGTGCTGGCCATCCTCCTGACCCTGGCGGTCTCCCTGACGGGACTGCTCAGCCTGTTCCGGGCCCCGGCCGTCTCCGGTGGCGCATTGATCCCCGTCTCAGTGCGCCTCTCCGAAATCTGGAACCATGCCTCCACCTGGTGGATCAGTCTCGGCGCTGGCCTTCCGGGCCACGGCGACCCCTTCGGCTACCTGCTGTGGGTGCTGGGTGTGCTCGGCGCCGGCGATGCCAACGGCGGCGTCGGCTGGCTGTTGATCCTCGCCATGCCGCTGTCCGCGCTGGGCGCGTGGTTCGCTGCCGGCGCCCTGACCACACGCCGGAGGCTGCGCCTGGCGGCCGCCCTGTTGTGGGCCGCGGCGCCGGCACTCCAGGTTTCCCTTAACCAGGGCCGGCTGGGCGCCTTGGCCGCGCACGTCATGATCCCGGTGCTCGTCCTGGCGCTGCTCCGGGCGACCGGCACCGCCGCGGGCCGCGGCGTCCATGCCGTCCCGGCCCCGGGCCAGGGACGGCTCACCCCCATGCCGGCCGCCCGTCCCGGCGTCAACGGGACGCCGTCGTGGACGGCTGCGGCCGCCGCGGGCCTCGCCCTGGCCGTGGTCACCGCCGCTGCGCCCTCGCTGCTGCTGCCGTCCATGGCCGTCGTGGCCCTCTGCGGGGTGCTGTTGGGCCGGCGCGGCCGCACGGTGTGGTGGGCGCTCCTGCCCAGCCTGGCACTGTTCCTGCCCTTCGCCTTCTCGGTCCTGGACCGGCCGCGCGCGCTCCTGGCCGACCCGGGCCTGCCGCTCGGTTTCGACGCCGCCCCACTGTGGCAACAGGCCCTGGGCCAGCCGTTGAACTTCGACGCCGGCGCCGGACTCACCGGGCTCAGCGCCTTCGGCGGGTCCGCCGCGGGCTCCGCCGGGCTGGGCGGTCTGCCGTGGGCGCTGCTGCTGGCCCTGCTGTTCGGGCTGCCGGTGCTCCTGCTGGCCCTCGCCGCCCTGTTCATGCCGCGCCGGCTTGTGCTGGCCGGACGCACCCGGACGGCACGCTGCCTGTGGGCCGTGGCGGTCCTGATGCTGGCCGGCGGCTGGCTCGCCGGGCATGTCGCCTCCGGCGCCAGCGCCGAGGTGCTGGTCACGCCGTTCCCCGGCCCCGCTGTTTCGGCGGCCGGGTTCGCGTTCCTGGGCGCTGCCCTGATCGCCGCCGAAGGACTCCTGGACGCCGCCGGCCGGACCGCCGGTACCGGACTGGCGCGGAAGATCCTGATCCGCGGCACGGCCGCGGCATCCATGGTCCTGCTGCTGGCCGCGCCACTGGCCGGGTTCACCGTGTGGACCGCACAAAACCTGCTGCAGCCCACGTCGCAGACACCAACACAGGCACTGGCCGCCGCAGCACCGGCCGGCCTCGGGACCCCGAGGCTCGTCCAGCCTGCCCAGGCCCGCACCCTGCCCGCCACGGCGGTTGACCGCGGCGAGGGCCCGGAACAGTCCAGGACGCTCCTGATTGCCAGCAACGAGGACGGAAGCTTCGACGCAACACTCATGCGCGGAGCCGGGACCACCCTGGACGCACTCTCAACGATTGCCGCTGCCCGCAACATCATGGGGGCGCCGGGCCAGGAGACGGTCCGCGACGACGACGCCGTCGCCGGATCGCTCCGGAACGTCGTGGCCACCATCGTGGCCGGCGAAGGCGTGGATCCGCGGGCAGACCTCGAGCGGCTTGGCGTCGGCTTTGTCGTGCTCCGGGTCGCCGATTCCGCCTCCGAGTTGACGGCCAGCCGCATGGACGCAGTCCCCGGACTCGTCGCCGTCGGCCAGACGGGGACGGGCTGGCTCTGGCGGGTCAGCCCGCTGGGCCGGCCCGGCATCACGGACTCCGACGTCGCGCACCGGGTCCGTGTGGTGGACGGCAGCGGCACCGCCATCGGCCTGCTCCCTTCGGAAGAAGTCTCGGCCGCCGGCACCGTCCCGGCCGGCCCCGAGGGCCGCCTGGTGGTGCTCGCCGAGCGGGCCGATCCGGGCTGGAGCGCCTGGCTCGACGGGCGCCGCCTGACCTCAACGACGTCGGGATGGTCCCAGGCCTTCACGCTGCCGGCCCAGGGCGGCCAGTTGAGCATCCGTTATGAAGCGCCGTGGGCTGTCCTGATCGGATTTGCGCAGGCCGTGATGATCGGGCTGACCGTCCTCCTGGCCGTGCCCATGCCTGCCCGCCGGTCCAACACCGGCCTGTCCAGGGACGAAGCCTCCCTGCGTAAGGAACACCAGCATGTCTAAGGGCGACAACGAAAAAGAAACCGAAACCGAGACGGGTCCGTCGCGGCGGAAGCGGGGCCTGCCTCGGGTCGGAGTGATCGGCGGGATCCTCTCCGCGGCCGCCCTCGTTGCCGCGGGCGGGGGCCTGGTGTCGGCGGCGTCGCTGACGCCCCAAAGCCCCGCCAGCAGGCAGCTTGAGGCCCCCGTCGCCGCGGTTCCGGCCGGCAGCAGCGTAGGGGTCTGCCCGGGTCCGGCCCGGCTGCTCGAGGGCACCCCTGTGGGCACCGACCCCCAGTTCAGTCCGGAATCCGCCACCGCGAAGACGGCCGTCAGCGCTGCCGTGCTCGGCTCAAGCGCGGGCATCATCCCCGGCAGCCGGCTCGCCCCGCTGAAGGGTGCTGCCCTCGCCGAAATCGCGCCGGGCGCAGCGCCCACAGCTTCCGCGCCCCCAGCCTCCGCGGCTGCGGCCCGCACGCCCGTGCTGGTCGCCGGCGTCGTGCCCCAGCGCGAGGTGGACAACATCAGCGTCCTCAGCGCGGATGCCCAAAACAACCACCAGGCAGCTGCCGGCGCCGTCCTGAGCTACACGGCCGAGGACGGGGACCTGCAAGGTTCCGCGGCCGCCGCCTGCCAGCAACCCGGCAACGATCTGTGGCTGGTCGGCGCCAACACGGCCCTCGGCCGGTCGGCAGTCCTGAACCTGACCAATGCCTCCAGCACGCCGGCGACCGTGAGCCTGGACCTCTTTGGCGCCGAGGGCCCGATCCAGGCTCCCGGAAGCCGCGGCCTGCTGGTGGCACCCGGCACCACCCGCTCCATAATCCTGGCCGGGCTCGCGCCGGGACAGGAACGGCTCGGCGTGCGGGTCCGCAGCACCGGCGGCCCGGTGGCCGCCGTGATCCAGCAAAGCGTGCTCCGCGGCCTCACGCCCGGCGGCGTCGACTTCATCACTCCCGGCACCGCCCCATCCGTCAGCCAGGTGGCCACCGGTCTCGAAATCCAGGACCCCGCGGCGCTGGCCGCGCTCAAGGCAAAGCCCGGCTTCGCCGACGCGGGCCCGGCCCTGGAAGTCGCCGTGCCGGGTGCCGCCGACGCCGTGGTCGAGATCAAGCTGTACGGTCCGGACGGCCAGAAAGCGTTGCCCGGCGGCGGGGTGGTCACGGCAAAGGCCGGCGCGGTCACGGAAGTTTCCCTGGCCGGGGTCCCGGCCGGGACCTACACGGTGGCGGCGAGCTCTGACGTCTCGTTCGCGGCCACAGCCCGGCTCACGCGGGGACTGCAGTCCGGGGACGCGGCGGACATCGCCTTTTCCGCCGCCTCGGCCCGGCTGGGCAGCCAGCACATCGTTGCGGTTCCGCGCACCGGAGACCGGCAGCTCGTCCTCGGTGCCCCTGCCGGCGGCGCGGCAGTGACCTACACCCCGATCACGGCGGACGGCAAGATCCGGACCGCAGGAACCGCCGAGATTGCCGGCGGAACCACCACGACCATCAAGATCCCCGCGGACGTGGGCGGCTCGCCGCTCGTGGGCTATGTGGTGTCCGCCGCCGGGGAACCGGCGTACGGGGCACTGGTCCTGGCGCGGGACGGCCGGCAGGACATTTCCGCGGTGCCGCTGGCACCGGAAGCGGCAGGACAGCGGCAGGTACCCGTCACGCTGGGCTACTAGGGCTACTAGGGCAGGACGTCAGGCGCGGCTCCGGCTAATACCGGCGGCGATAGACGGGGTCGAGTGACTCCGGGGGTACGCCGAGCATCTCGGCCGTGTATTCCACGACGACGTCGTGCACGAGGTCCTGCAGCTCGTCCCGGGTTCCGCACGCCTGCTCCACGACCCGGCGGTACAGCGTGATGACCGGTCCGTCCTCGGCCGTCGCTGCCGTGAAGGCGCCCATCGGCGCGGGCGTGCGGTCCGCCACGAGCTGCTCCAGGCCCGGGGGGATCTCGTCAACGGCGAAGCGGACGCCGTCGAGCGGCTTGCCCCAGATGTCGTGCAGCCGCTGGGCCGAGTCCAGGACGAAGTCATCGAAGCGGTCGGAACGGGTCCGGTACCCGGGCAGGGTGGGGAGCATGAGCTCACCGCGAAGGCCCCGGCCGTGCCGGTTCCTGCGGCGCTGCCGGAAGCTCTTTGCCTGGACAGCGGCGGGCGACCCGGCCAGAGGCGCGCCGGCGGGGCCGGAACCGGCGCCTGTGCGTCCGGCGTCGGGGTCAGCCAACCGGACCGTGAAACCCGAATCGTGGTGCGATGACTGCATATCTTGACTCTAAACCCGCGCAATGAAATACGCGATACAGCCCCGACGGCGATCCGCCGCCGCGCCGCCGCCGCGCCGCCGCGGCCCCGCCGCGGCCCCGCCGCGGCACAACCACCGCCGTTTCAATGCACAGCCCCCGGTCCGAGGGGGAGTAGTCTGTGATGTCGTGGGTGCAATTCGTATTTGTTCTAGGTCTGCCTGCCGCAATTCTGCGGTGGCCACTTTGACGTACGTCTACGCCGACTCCACAGCCGTCCTGGGCCCGCTGGCGACGTACGCCGAACCGCACTGCTACGACTTGTGCGAACAGCACGCGGACTCGCTGACCGTGCCGCGCGGCTGGGAAGTCATGCGGCTCGCTATGCCCGCGACCCCGGCCGGTCCCGGCCCCGACGATCTCCTGGCCCTCGCCAACGCAGTCCGCGAGGCGGCCTCCCGTCCGGCTGCGGCGGAAACGGCGAAGGGGCAGCGCACGCTGCACCCGGCGCTGGAAGCCCCGGCCCCGGCCGAGGGCGCCCGGCGGGGACATCTGCGCGTCCTGCGCGAACCTTCCTAAGCCGCCAACTGGCGGTAGGGTGGAAACTGCAAAAAGCCGTCAGCCACTTAGCCACCGGCGCCCTGTTGCGGCGCCCATCAGGGAGCGTTCACCATGCCCAAGCTCAGTTCCGAACTGTTGTCTGTCCTGCGATGCCCCGTCACCGGCTCCGGCCTGGTGCAGGAAGGCGACGAGCTCGTCACCGTCACGGCAGATGGCGCCGGAAACAAGCTGCGGTACAAGATCGAGGACGGCATCCCGCTGCTGCTGCCGCCGGAACTGCTGCCCGCCGCTGCGGCCGCGGCCGCTGATCAGCACGACGCCGGCCCGCACGCCGCCGCCCCGCGCCACGCCGCCGAATAGCGGCCCGCAAGATCGCTGCCGGGCACCCATCGGGGAGGCCCGCGGCACCGAATGACTGCTTAGATACTTCAAATCCAGAATCACCAGCACCAGGCACGCAATGCCACCGGCCACAACAAAGGATGCACATGACTTTCGATTACAAGATTGCGGACATTTCCCTGGCCGAGGCGGGCCGCCACCAGATCCGCCTCGCCGAGCACGAGATGCCCGGACTCATGTCCCTGCGCGAGGAGTTCGGCGCCAGCCAGCCGCTCAAGGGCGCCCGGATCGCCGGATCGCTGCACATGACCGTCCAGACCGCGGTGCTGATCGAGACCCTGACCGCCCTCGGCGCCGAAGTCCGCTGGGCCTCCTGCAACATCTTCTCCACCCAGGATGAAGCCGCTGCCGCAGTGGTGGTCGGCAACGGCACCGTCGAGGACCCCCAGGGCGTCCCCGTCTTCGCATGGAAGGGCGAGACGCTGGAGGAGTACTGGTGGACCGCCCAGCAGATCCTCACCTGGCCGGGCGCCGACGCCAACCCTGAGCTGGGTCCGAACATGATCCTGGACGACGGCGGCGACGCCACCATGCTGGTGCACAAGGGTGTCGACTTCGAGGCCGCCGGCGCCGTCCCCGCCGCCGCCGAGGACGAGTCCGAGGAAGGCCGGGTGTTCCTGGACGTGCTGCGCGCCTCCCTCGAGGCCGACCCGCAGAAGTGGACCCGCATCGGCGCCCTCCTGCTTGGCGTCACCGAGGAGACCACCACGGGCGTGCACCGCCTGTACCAGCTGGCGGAGCAGGGCAAACTGCTCTTCCCGGCCATCAACGTCAACGACTCTGTCACCAAGAGCAAGTTCGACAACAAGTACGGCATCCGCCACTCCCTGCCGGACGGCATCAACCGCGCCACCGACGTCCTGATGGGCGGCAAGGTCGCCGTCGTCTGCGGTTACGGCGACGTGGGCAAGGGCGCAGCGGAGGCCTTCCGCGGCCAGGGTTCGCGCGTGATCGTCACGGAGATCGACCCCATCTGCGCGCTCCAGGCAGCCATGGACGGCTACCAGGTCGCCAAGCTGGAATCCGTCCTCAGCGAAGGCCACATCTTCATCACCACGACCGGCAACAAGGACGTCATCATGGCCGAGCACATGGCCGCGATGCGTGACAAGGCGATCGTGGGCAACATCGGCCACTTCGACAATGAGATCGACATGGCCGGCCTGGCACGGGTCCCCGGCATCAAGAAGGTCGAGATCAAGCCGCAGGTGCACGAGTGGGTCTTCGAAGCAGACCCGGCCACGGGAAAGGGCAGCCGATCCATCATCGTCCTGTCCGAAGGCCGCCTGCTGAACCTGGGCAACGCCACCGGACACCCCTCGTTCGTCATGAGCAACTCCTTCGCCAACCAGACGATCGCCCAGATTGAACTGTTCACGAAGGCCGGCCAGCCCGAGGGCGAGCGTGAATACGAGAACCAGGTGTACGTCCTGCCCAAGATCCTGGACGAGAAGGTCGCCCGCCTGCACCTCGGTGCCCTCGACGTGGAGCTGACAGAGCTGTCCAAGGAGCAGGCCGAGTACCTGGACGTCGACGTGGCCGGACCGTACAAGCCCGGTCATTACCGATACTAGGAAACCCTCCCAAAGGGCCCCGGACGAAGGTCCGGGGCCCTTTGTTGTGACCGTTTTGGGGGCACTTTTGTAACCGGATCGTGGTCGAATCGGGCCGGGGTTCCAAGGTAATTCGCTTATGCTGGCAAGATGACGTGTGGAAACGCCCGGGTCCTGTGATGGCCCTGAAGACCTGGAGCACCGGCCGAAAGATCGCCCTGCTGGGGGTGCTCTGCGCCCTGGCAGCCGGCGGCGGAGCCTTCGCCGCGGCGGCTCCGGGGCTGGCCCAGTCCGGGATTTCCTCCGAGGCCGGGTCCCCGGCCCGGACGACGCCGGGACTCGCCGTCCCGGTGGTGGCGCCCGCGGAACTGGCCGTCACGCCCGCCGACGGCGCCAAGCAGGTCAACCCTGCGGCGCCGGTTTCCCTCAAGGTCACGAACGGCCGGATTGACCGGGTGGCCCTGACAAGTGACGGCGGCGACGCCGTCGACGGCACCTTGGGTCCGGACGGGTCCGCCTGGACGTCTTCCGGCGACCTGACGTTCAACACGCGGTACAACTTCACCTACTCCGTGGTGGACGACGCGGGACGCGAGACCCACAGCACGCGCGCGTTCACCACCGTCTCGACCGCCAACGAGGCCGACGCCGCCATTTACCCCCTGGACGGGATGAAGGTGGGTGTGGCCCAGCCCCTGCAGGTCACCTTCAGCGAGCCGGTCCTGAACCGGGACGCCGTCGAAAAGGCGATCAAGATCACCTCGACGTCCGGCCAGGTGGGTGATTTCCACTGGTTCAACAACAACACTGTCAGGTACCGGCCGGAGGCCTTCTGGGCCGCGAACAGCACCATCACCATGGACATGAAGCTGTTCGGCGTCGAGCTCGGCAACGGGCAGGTCGGCAACTTCAACAAGACCGTAACGGTCCACATCGGCGACAAGAAGGTGGCCGTTGCCGACGCCAAGGCCCATACGTTCTCGGTCAGCGTCAACGACAAGCCGGCCGGGCGCTGGCCGGCGACCATGGGCGACACCCGGTTCCCGTCGGCACGGGGCTTCCTGGTGTTCATGGAGAAGCACCGGGTGGAGCACATGGATGCCTCCACGATCGGGCTCAAACCGGGGGACCCGGCCTACTACGGACAGCTTGACGTCAACTACGCCACGCGCCTGACGCCCAGCGGGGAATTCATCCACCAGGCCACGGAGTCCGCGATGCCCTACATCGGCAAGTTGAACCTCTCCCACGGCTGCATCGGCCTGGGTCCGGACGGCGCGAAGTGGGTCTTTGACAATATGACCACCGGCGACGTCGTCCAGGTGGTGAACACCGAGGGGGAGTACGCCAACTTCGATGACGGTTTCGGGGACTGGAACATCCCTTGGGCCCAATACGCCAACTGACGGGGTGGCACCTCGCTGAGCCCAATCCTCTGACGGTAGGCTCAGAGCCAGATAAGTTGCGCAGCCGGGCGCAGGCCGGGCAGCGCAGAAGCCTACGGAAGCGAAGCTCCACGTGACTGACAAGAGTCCCACCCCTCCCGACCGTCCGGATCCGCACCTGGACCCGTCGGACGACACCGACGAGCCGGCGTTCGACTGGATGAAGCCGGCCTCCGCCGGCAAGCCCGCGGCCGGCAGTCCGGCAGGTTCAGCCGCAGCAGCGGGCACGACAGCCGGCCCGGCAGGTACGGCTGCAGCAGCGGGCACGGCAGGTTCAGCCGCAGCAGCCGGCCCGGCAGCTGGCACGGCAGCGCCGTCGGAAACGACCACCGCCGGCCAGCCGGAGAGCCGTGCCGACCGCAAGGCGGCCGAGGCCGCCGCCACAGGCCAGACGAATGGTGGCCAGACGAATGCTGCCCAGCCGGATGCTGCCCCCTCGGATTCCCTCACGGCGGATGACGACGAGCGCAGGGCAGGAGCTGGTGCATCAGCCGGCGCACGTCCGGACTCCGCCGCCGAGGACGAAGTCGAACGCCGCAACGCCGAACGCCGGACTGCCGAACGCGAGCAGGCGGCCAAGGCCAAGCCCGTCCTCCCGCGGGTGCTTCAGGTGCTGCTCGCCGTGTTCTACCCGGTCATCCTGCTGGTGCTCGCCGTCCGCGCCGTGACCAGCCCGCTGTTCCTCTGGGTGGAATACAACCGTCCGGGCTTCCCCGGCGACGGCTACGGCTTCAGCACCGATGACCGCATGACCTACGGGTCCTACGCGGTGGACTACCTCAGCAACTGGTCGGGCCCCCGCTACCTCGGCGACCTTGTGGACCAAAGCGGGGAGCGGCTGTTCAAGGACGGCGAAGTCAGCCACATGGCCGACGTCAAGGCCGTGATCCTGTCCACTTTCGGCGCCGGTACCCTGCTGATCCTGCTGGGCCTGGCTGCCGTGATCTACCTCAAGCGGCGCCACAGCGGGGGAGTCCGCCGCGGCCTGTTCGCCGGCTCGATCGTCACCCTCGCGCTCATCATCGGCCTCGGGACCCTCGCCGTGCTCGGCTGGGAGCAGTTCTTCACCGATTTCCACCGTATTTTCTTCGCCAACGGCACCTGGACCTTTACGCTTCAGGACACCCTGATCCGGCTTTTCCCGGGCCAGTTCTGGATGGACGCCGGGATTGCGATCGGGAGCCTCGTGCTGCTTGCGTCCCTGGTCACCCTCGTCCTGACCTGGCCCACGCGCCGGCGCCGCGGCCTTGGCAAGAAGGCTGCCAGCACGGCCAAGGGCACGGACCCCGGTGCAGGCGCCGGCACTGACGCCACCGCCGAGGCTGCGCCCGCCGCGGACGGCACGGCCGGCAGCGACGCAGAGGGCGGAACACGCACCCGGCACACCGTCTGACGACGGGCCAGTTGCCAGGTCAGCCGTAGATGCGGTTGATGTGCTGTTCGTAGTCCCGCACGACGGCGGCCCGCTTGAGTTTGAGCGAGGGGGTCAGGTGCCCTGATTCCACGGTGAAGTCGGCGTCCAGGATGACGAAGCTGCGGATGGACTCGGCCTTGGAGACCGTGAGGTTCGCCGCATCGATGGCTTCCTGGATTGCTGCCCGGACCGTCTGGTCTGCGGCGGCTTCGGCCGGCGCCATGACGGGCACCTTCCGGGCCGTGCACCAGTTGCGCAGTCCTTCCGGGTCCAGGTTGACCAGTGCCGAGACGAAGGGCCGGCCGTCGCCAACCACCACGGCCTGGCCGACCAGCTGGTGCTCCCGGATCTTCTCCTCGAGCGGGCCCGGGGCGACATTCTTGCCGCCGGCCGTGACCAGCAGGTCCTTCTTCCGGCCCGTGATGGTCAGGAATCCGTCCTCGTCGAGGGAGCCGAGGTCACCGGTCCGGAAGAAACCGTCCACGAACGCCTCAGCGTTGGCGGCCTCGTTGGCGTGGTAGCCCTTGAAGACTCCGATGCCCTTGACCAGGATCTCGCCGTCGTCGGCCACCCGGACCGTGGTGCCCGGCACAGGGATGCCGACTGTGCCCACCTTGGTCCGTGCCGGGGTGTTGGCCGTGCAGGGCGCCGTGGTTTCGGTCAGGCCGTAGCCTTCCAGGACGGGGATGCCCGCGCCGCGGAAAAAATGGGCGTCGTTGGAGCTCAGGGGGCTGGCGCCGGAGACCGTGTACCGCAGCTGGCCGCCGAAGGCCTGCCGGAGCCTGGGGTACAGGAGCCGGTCGAAGACTGCGTGCCTGGCACGCAGGAGCAGCCCTGGGCCCGTGCCGTTGCCCCGGGAAGCGGCGTCGAGGGCCTTGGAGTAGTCGATCGCGGCCGCCGCTGCGGCCGTGAAGACCCGTTCCTTGCCGGCGGCGGCTGCCTTCTGCTCGGCTCCGGCGTAGACCTTTTCGAAGATCCGCGGGACCACCAGTAGGAAGGTGGGTTTGAAGCTTGCCAGGTCTTCCAGCAGTTCCTTGGCGCTGGCGGTGTGGCCGAGGGTGGAGCCGGCGCTCAGGCAGACCACCTGCACCGCCCGGGCCAGGACGTGTGCCAGGGGCAGGAACATCAGCGTCCGGGAACGCGGCTGCATGAGGAGTTCGGGCAGGAACAGGACGATGTTCTTGGCCACCAGGGCAAAGTTGGCGTGGGTGATCTCGCAGCCCTTGGGCTTGCCGGTGGTGCCCGAGGTGTAGACCAAGGACGCAACATCCGCCAGGGAGGCGGCGGTGCGGTGGCGTTCCAGCTCGGCGTCGGTCACCCCGGCGCCGGCCGCGGCCAGGCTCGCCAGGTTCGGTGCGGCGCCGTCGTGCTCCATCCGCACGACGGCGACAAGCCGGTCGCCGAGGACGGTGGAGGCGTCCAGGACGCCCTGGACGAGGGCGGCCCTGGCGTGGTCCTCGACGAACACCCGCCGGGCCCCCGAATCATGGAGAATCCACTCGACCTGGGCAGCGGAGGAGGTCTCGTAGATCGGGACGGTGACGCCGCCGGCGAACCAGATGGCAAAGTCCACCACCGTCCATTCGTACCGGGTGGCGGACATGACCGCGACGGTTTCGCCCGGCGTGAGTCCGCCGGCGATCAGGCCCTTGGCCAGGGCAGTGACCTGCTCCAGGAAGTGTTGGACGGAGACGTCGGTCCAGCCGCCAGGGCCCTTGCGGGAGTAGAGGGCGTGCACGGGATCCTTCGCGTGCTGCTCCAGGAGCAGATCGGTCACGTTGCTCTCCGGGTCCAGCTCCACGAGCAGTCCGGTGCTTGCTTCTCTCACAGCCGAGTCTCCATTTCCTGGTCCGCCCGGAGTTCGGCGGACATTCCCCTGCAATCCTGCCCTAGATCCAGGACGGCATCCACATCCGGATGCGCCAGTCCTGGTACGGGATCACCTCGGCCGTCCAGACCGGATAGAAGAACGCGGACACCAGCACGGCCGCCACCACGAACACCGCCACCAGGTAGAACCCGGACCGCCGGCGCCAGAGGGGGTCGCCGCGCTGGCCGAGCACCAGCCCCAGGCAATAGACGAGCGCCAGCACCAGGAACGGTTCAAAGGACACGGCGTAGAAGAAGAAGGTGGTGCGCTCCGGGTACAGGAACCAGGGGAGATACCCTGCGGCCACTCCGGCCAGGACGGCGCCGGCGCGCCAGTCGCGGCGGCCTGCCCACCAGAACAGGAGGACGCCCAGGCTCACGGCCGCGCTCCACCAGATCAGCGGGTTGCCGACGGAGAGGATGGCGGTGGTGCAGTTCGTCAGTTCGCAGCCCGGCGTGCCCTGCCCGGGGGATTCGTAGAAGAAGGACGTGGGCCGGCCCATGACCAGCCAGCTCCAGGCGCTGGCCTCGTAGGGGTGGTCGGCACTGAGGCCCTGGTGGAACTTGTAGGCCTCCAGGTGGTAATGCGCCAGGGACCGGACGGCGTTCGGCAGCCAGCCCCACTCGGCCGAGGGGTTGGTCTCGGCCCAGTGCCTGAAGTAGGCGTCCGTGGAACGGAACCAGCCGGTCCATGTGGCGCCGTAGACCAGGGCGGCCACCGGAACGATGCTGAGGAACGCCGGGACGCCGTCCTTGAGGATGCCGCCGCTGATCCAGGCGTGCACTCCGGCGATGCGCCGTGCACTGAGGTCCCAGAAGACGGTCAGCAGGCCGAATCCGGCCAGAAAGAACAGTGCGGACCATTTCGTGCCGACCGCCAGGCCCAGGCAGATGCCCGCCGCGAGGCGCCACCACCGGATGCCGAGCCAGGGCCCGGAGGTGAGCTGCAGCGCCGAGGGCAGCCCCGTGGCGGAGGCCGCGGCCTGCCGGCCGAGCCGGGCTGCCAGCCGCCTCCGGCCGTCGTCGCGGTCCATCAGCAGGGCCCCGAACGCGGCGAGGATCCAGAACATGAGGAAGATATCCAGCAGCGAGGTCCGGGACATGACCAGGTGGTGGCCGTCCACGGCGAGCAGGACGCCGGCCGCAGCACCCAGGGTGAGCGAGCGGAAGAGCTTTTGCGCGATCAGGGCCAGCAGGAGGATGGACAGCGTCCCCGTCAGGGCCGCACCGAACCGCCAGCCGAAGGGGTTGTCCGCCCCGAAGAGCCACATGCCCGCGGCGATCATCCACTTGCCGACCGGCGGGTGGACCACGTACTCGGGCGTGTTCAGCAGCATGCCGGGGTTGCCGGCGATGAAGGAGTCGTTCGCCCGGTCCGGCCAGCTGCGCTCGTACCCGCTGACCAGGAAGGAGTATGCGTCTTTGACGTAGTACGTTTCGTCAAAGACCAGGTTGCGCGGCGTGTCCAGCCGGACGAACCGCAGCACGCCGCCCAGTGCGGCGGTCAGGACGGGAATGAGCCAGTACCAGAGCCGAAGCGACGCCGGGTAGTCCCGCCAGCTCTGGAGGCCGCCGATCAGGCGTTCCCTGAGGGCCTCCGGGGTGTTGGACTCGGCGGGGCGGCCGATCCAGCGGTGCCCTTCAAGGTTGCGGCCGGTGCTGACGCGGCTCCGGTCCTGGCCGCCGGTCCGGCCGTGGGGACGGCCAGGGCCTGTTGCCGGCGATGCGTCAGGGCCGGTCTCGGGCTGCCGCGTGGGGGTCTGGGTCACGTTGCCCATGCTACCTTTCGCAGCTGTGCTCGCAGGGCTCCGCCCCGGCGGCAGTAGGCTGGTCCTGTGGACCACGAACCCAGCACCTCCCCCCTTCCTTCCCTCGATCCTGCCCTCGACGGCGATGCCGTCGCCGCCGTGACCGCCCCCGGCGGCCCAGGCAGGATCGTCCTGGCGGCGACGCCGATCGGGAACACCGGCGATGCCTCGGCGCGGCTGGTGGAGTTGCTCGCGACGGCGGACATTGTCGCGGCGGAGGACACCCGGCGGCTGCACCGCCTCGTGCAGAGCCTCGGCGTCACCGTGGCGGGCCGGATCATCAGCTATCACGAGCACAATGAGGCAGCCAAGACGGCTGACCTGCTGGCCCAGGTCCGGTCCGGAAAGACTCTCGTGATGGTGACCGACGCCGGCATGCCCTCCGTCTCTGATCCGGGGTTCCGGCTGGTCGAAGGCGCCGTGGCGGCCGGCCTCACCGTCACCGCGGCGCCGGGACCCTCCGCCGTGCTGACCGCCCTGGCCCTGTCGGGCCTGCCGACGGACCGCTTTTGTTTCGAGGGTTTCCTGCCGCGCAAGGCCGGTGAACGCTCCTCGCGGCTGGCGGATCTCGACGCCGAGCGGCGCACCATGGTGTTCTTCGAGGCGCCGCACCGGCTGGAACCCATGCTCAGGGCCCTGCGCGAAAGCTTTGGCGCGGACCGCCGGGCCGCCGTCTGCCGTGAACTCACCAAGACCTATGAAGAGGTCATCCGCGGGACCCTGCGCGAACTGCTCGAATGGGCCGAGTCCAGCGAGGTGCGCGGCGAAATTGCCGTGGTGGTGGGCGGCGCTCCGGAACGCGAACCCGGCCGCCCCGAGGATCACGTGGCTGCCGTCAACGGGCTGATAGCCCAGGGCATCCGGCTGAAGGAGGCCGTCGCCGCAGTGGCCGATGATGCGAAGGTCAGCAAGCGCGAACTGTATGCCGCGGTCCTCGCTGCACGCTGAGCCGCGTGCTGTTTCAGGTGGCGGGGCCGGGCGCTGTTCAGGTGGCGGGTGCCGGGCGGCGGGTTTCCGCGCGTCGGCGGGCTTCAGCGTCGGGCCGGAACCGGACTCCGGGCTCATGCAGACCGGTTGTGCAGCTGCACAGCATATTCTGGATCGGGTAGTGCGCAGATGCATAGACTTGCCAGTGAGCGCGGCAGTACCGTGGCAGTAATCCAGACGCGCGTGCCTGCCTGTGGGGACGAGCGCCTACACCGAAAACTAATTCAAAAGACTTGTGCCCAAACTAGTTGAACCGAATTGCTGACGAGGGAGTCATTGTGACTGTAACTGCCCAGCCCATTGTTTCCGCGGAGCGGGAGAGCGCCCTGCTGGCGTCCGTTCCGACGGGCCTGCTGATCAACGGCGAGTGGCGTCCGGCCGCGTCCGGGAAGACCTTCGACGTCGAGGATCCCGCGACCGGGAAGGTCCTGCTCAGCATTGCCGACGCCGGTCCCGAGGACGGCAAGGCGGCCCTGGACGCCGCCGCGGCCGCGCAGGAGTCCTGGGCCAAGGTCCCGGCCCGGGAACGCGGCGAGATCCTGCGCCGCGCCTTCGAAATGGTCACGGCCCGCGCCGAGGACTTCGCGCTCCTGATGACTCTGGAGATGGGCAAGCCGCTGGCCGAGGCCCGTGGCGAGGTCACCTATGGTGCGGAGTTCCTGCGCTGGTTCTCGGAGGAGGCCGTCCGTGCGTTCGGCCGCTACTCGGTCTCCCCGGACGGCAAGTCCCGGCTGCTGGTGACTAAGAAGCCGGTGGGCCCGTGCCTTTTGATCACGCCGTGGAACTTCCCGCTGGCGATGGCGACCCGCAAGATCGCCCCCGCGGTCGCGGCCGGCTGCACGATGGTGCTCAAGTCCGCGAACCTGACCCCGCTGACCTCCCAGCTGTTCGCCGCCGTGATGGTCGAGGCCGGCCTGCCTGCCGGTGTCCTGAACGTCATCCCGACCTCCACCGCCGGGGCCACCACGGGTCCGCTGATCAAGGATCAGCGCCTGCGGAAGCTGTCGTTCACCGGTTCCACCGAGGTCGGCCGGCGGCTGCTCGCGGACGCGTCCGAGACGGTGCTGCGGACCTCGATGGAACTCGGCGGGAACGCCCCGTTCGTGGTCTTCGGGGACGCCGACATCGACGCCGCCGTCGCGGGGGCGATGCTGGCGAAGCTGCGGAACATGGGCGAGGCCTGCACCGCGGCGAACCGGTTCATCGTGCACGAGTCCGTCGCACAGGAGTTCGCGGAGAAGTTCGCCGCGAAGATGGCGGACATGACCACCGCCCGCGGCACCGAGGCCGAATCAAAGGTCGGACCGCTGATCGATGCCAAGAGCCGGGACAAGGTCCACGAACTCGTCACCGACGCCGTGAACTCCGGCGCGGTCGCCGTGACCGGCGGCTCCGCCGTCGAGGGCCCTGGCTACTTCTACAAGCCCACGATCCTCACCGGTGTGAGCGAGGGCAGCCGGATCCTGTCCGAGGAAATCTTCGGACCCGTCGCCCCGATCATCACCTTCGACACCGAGGACGAGGCCGTCCGGCTCGCGAACAACACCGAATACGGGCTGGTGGCCTACGTCTTCACCCGGGACCTGAACCGGGGCATCCGGATGGGCGAACGGCTCGAGACCGGCATGCTGGGCCTGAACGCCGGCGTGGTCTCCAACGCGGCCGCCCCGTTCGGCGGCGTCAAGCAGTCCGGCCTGGGCCGCGAAGGCGGCCTCGAGGGCATCGAGGAATACCTCTACACCCAGTACATCGGCATCGCCGACCCCTACGCCGGCTAACCACACACGCTAGCGGCGGCGCACCCGCCGGCTAGCCACACACGCTAGCGGCGGCGCACCCGGCGGACGGAGTTGCGGATCTTCCCCCAGGATCCCGCAAACCCCCGCCGGGTGCGTTGTGCTGTCCGGGAGAGGATCCCGCGGGGCAGCTGCAGGGACCGTTGCCAGCCGGACATGACCGACGGCGGCAGCCAGGCCGCGCGCAGCCGGACCAGGAATCCCGCGTTGGCGCGCAGCGAGGCCTGCACCAGGGCGACCCTGGCCGCGGCGGAGTCGGCAAGATCCTCGGAGCCTGCGTTCCGCGCCGGACCGGCGGCGCCGCCCGGGCGGCCGTACTGCTCACGTTCAAAGTCCTCGGTCAGGGCGGCCGCGGCCCGCTGGCCGGGCCCGTCCGCAACGCCGGGTTCCGCCATGGCCTCCGAGGCGCGCAACCGCTGGGAGAAATGCCGCGGCGTCTCGCTCGCTCCGGGCGCCATTCCGTAGTCCGTGGCCAGATCCCGCAGTTCCGCCCAGGCCGGCAGGGCCGTCCCGCCCGTGGCGCCGGGATAGCCGCGGTCCGCCGCCCTCAGCCTGCGCCGCCGCACGCCGCTGCGCACCAGCCGCGGGGAGGCCACCAGCAGTGCCAGCAGCAGCACCGCGGCAACGCCGTACAGCACCTGTGCCGCCTGCGCCCCGCCAGGCGCCGCCGTGCCCGCCCCCGGCGCTGGGACCGGGACGGGGACGGGGAACGGTGCCTGGGTGGAGCCGTCCCCGGGGGTCAGGGCGTCGTTGCGATCATTGGTGCTGGCACCACTGGGCGCGGAGGCATCCGTGGCGTACGCCGGAACGACGCCGCGGGACGGTGTCGGCTCAAACGCGACCCAGCCGACGCCCTGGAAGTAGAGTTCCGGCCAGGCGTGGGCGTCCCGGGCATCGACCTCGAATTCCGGAAGCGGACCCTGGCCCGAGACCGCCACTGTGGCCCCGGTGTTGCGCCCCGGCGCGTAGCCCACGGCGATCCTGCTCGGAATGCCCTCCAGCCTGGCCATCACGGCCATGGCGGAGGCGAAGTGAATGCAGTAGCCGCTCTTCTGGGTCAGGAAGTCCGCCAGCACGGACAGGCCGTTGCCGTCGTAGCCGCCCTGCACGGGGGACTGCAGGGAGTAGCTGAACTCGGTGGAGCGCAGGTACCTCTGGATGGCCATGGCCCGCGCATACGGCGAGTTGGCACCCGCCGTCACCGTGTTGGCCGTGCTGCGCACAACCTCCGGAACGTTCGACGGTTCCCGGAGGAACTGCTCGGGGACACCGCGCACCGGCCCGGAAGCCCCCGCCAGCAGTGCTGCCGTGAGCTGGGGAGTGACGGACGAGACCACGTACTGCTGGTCGCGGGAATTTGTGTCCACCCCCTTGATGCTCAGCGTGGCAGGATCCCAGCTCCAGCGCCCCGAGAGGCCGTTGACAGCTTCCGGCGCATACGGTGCCGGCAGGTAGGGGCTCGTGTACTGGCCGGTGTTGACGGCCGTCAGCACGCGGATCTCGGCCGGGGCGGCCTCATGCCCGGCCTCGATCCTGCCGGTTCCCGGTTGCCGGGTCGACTCCCGGTCATCGGGTGACCAGGAATCGCCATCAAAGTTGTCCACCGTCACCGAGCGCAGGTACGGCGTCGTCGGCGCGTTCGTGGCGAAGGTGATCCGGCCCTCGCCGGAAGGGCTGCGCAGGCTGTTGCCCAGGCTGATCATCGGATTCAGGCCGGTGGCGCCACCGAACGGGTTCAGCCGCGAGCCCTGCGGGAACGTGCCCTGATCGAAACCCGGGATGACCAGCTGCAGCACCAGCGTGAGGGTCAGCGCCGCGACGGCAGTGACCGCGCCGCGCCGAAGCTGGCCCGGGTTGCGGGCGGTGTCGGCCAGGGTGCGGGTATCCGGCGTATACCAATGGCTGCACCCGAGGATCAACAGGTACCCGACGGCGGCGCCCACGAACCCCAGCACCCCAACGCTTTGCGGCTTGACCATGGCCGGCACCACGAGGATTGCCAGGATCCCCATCCCGCTCGTGGCCGGCAGCGCCAGCGGGAACGCCAGGGCATCGATCAGGATCACCAGCAGCCCGAGGACCGCGCAGATCAGCATGACGATTCCGGCGTTGGGGGCCACCGGGGTGCTCTCGGCCAGGACCGTCTCGCTGGCCCGCCGGAGGAACTTCCCCAGGTAGTTCATGGTCTCCGGGGACGGGATGAACCCCGCAATGCTGTGCTGCCGGAAGAAAATGAAGGTCACGGCCACGATCAGCGTCACCAGGGCGCCGGCGGTCACCAGCCAGGGCCGGGCACGCAGGGACCGGAGCAACGCGAGGGAGAACGCAACGGAGAGTACCGTACTGAATACCGGGGAGTACCAGGCCCACCCACGCAGAACGCCGTTGAATCCGAGGGCCGCGCCCGCGACGGCCACCGAGACGGCGGCCGCCATCACCCAGGGCTGGGCGCCGCGTGTGTCCGGCCGGGACGCTGCGCCGGAGGGCAGGACTGTCGGTTCTTCCGTGCCGGCCGTGCCTGTGCCGGATCCGTGGCTGCGCTGCGGGGCGAGTGTCATGGCCGGCCTCCCACGCCGCGGCGGACGTCTGCCGCGGCGGACATCGCCGGGTCTGCCCGGTCGAAGGCCGCCCAGGCGTCAGGCAGCGAGCTCTGGGCGGATACCGCCAGGGCCCGCCATCCGCCCCGCCGCAGCGCCTCCAGCACCTCGGGCATTTCGCCGGAATCCTGTGCTTGGTCAGTGACCAGCAGTGCGAAGGCGTTCGCGCCGAACCCGGCGGCCGGGGACAGTGCCCGGGCCTCGGCCGGGGTCAGGCCGCCCAGGACTGCCAGGACCGGTCCCCGCAGCCGGTGGGCGGAGAGTTTGTCCATCAGGGTGTCGTCGAAGGCCTGCGGGGCATTCCCGGTACTCGCCGCGGCCCCGGAACGGAATCCGCGCGGCGCGGAGGATCCGGTGTTGGCTCCCGCCGCGGCATCCTGCGGGCGGGCCTGGAGGCGGGGCGCCGTGCGGTCACGGTGCGGGTGCGTGTGGTGGTGGGTGTGGAGCGGGCCGGAAAGCTCGATGGCGGCCAGGCTTTCGGCGATGGACTGCAGCCCGGCCGTTCCGGTGTATTCCTCGGCTTCCGGATCGGGAGCGGACGGCGAATTCCGGAAGGCGGGCGCACCCGCGGTGTCCAGGAACCGCAGCGAGTAGTTGCGTTCCGCGAGGTGCGCCCCGATCGACATCGCCGCCGTGACAGCCCATTCGAAGGCATCAGAGGTCAGCAGGTCATGGCCGTCCCCCTCCCCGCTCCCCGGGTGGCCGCCGGAGGAATGGGCACTGTGGCCGAACACGCCGTGGGGGTAGGCCGAGAGCCGCTGGTCCAGGATGATGGTCGCCTCGGGGGTGGTGACGGATTCCTCCTGCCGCACCATGAGGGACCCGTGGCGGGCGGTCGCGGCCCAGTGCACCCGGCGCAGTGGATCCCCGTGGCGGTATTCGCGGGTCATGACGTCGTCGTCGCTGGGGTTGGCCCGGGCCCGCGTGGGTGTGACGCCGTCGTGTCCGCGGGCGCCGGCCAGCCCCGTCTCCGGGAGCTCGATGGCGGCGGGCGTCACGGTGAGGAGGTCGCCGTCGTCAATCGCGTGGCGGTGGAAGGAGAGCCCGAAGGGATCGCTGAATTCCGCCGTGACGGGCCCGATCAGGAACTGGCCGCGCCTGGCCGAGCGGAGGTGGTACTCATAGCGGCTGGTGCCGCCGGCGGCCGCACGGGCCGGGAACCGGAAGACGGGCGACTCGCCGAACCGGGCGGGCAGGTGTTCCTCCATGACCGCGTGGCCTGCACCGGCCCCGGTCCGCGCGACGGCCAGCCGCACCGTGGCGCGCGCGGACGTTTCAACCGGCGACGGGCTGAATTCGCGGTAGACCCGGAACCTCGGCTTCAGGACCCGGGTTCCGGCCAGGGCCAGCACCGGCAGCACCAGCAGCAGGACGGCCAGTGCCAGCAGGTCCCGGCGCCCCATGATCTGCGCGGCCAGCAGCGACACCGCACCCGCGCCGAGCAGGCCCCAGCCGCGGCTGCTGAAGAAGTGCCCGGGGAACCGATCGCTCAATGCCACGGCGGATCCATTCCCTAGCGCGGATTGGGCAGTTTGGGCGACGGCGCGGCGGCCATGGCCGAGGCCTTCCGGGCCGGGCGGCCGGTTCCGTTGGGTGAGGCCGTCACGTCCGGGGTGACGGGAATCTTGGCGATAATGGCCCGGATGACGCTTTGCGGCGTCTCACCCGCGCTGGCCGCCTTGCGGTCGAGGATGATCCGGTGGGCGAGCACCGCTTCGGCGACGCTGACGACGTCGTCCGGCAGCACGAAGTCCCGGCCCTCCAGCGCGGCGGTGGCCTTCGCCGCACGCAGGAGCTGCAGCATGGACCGCGGACTGGCGCCGAGCCGGAGATATCCGCTTTCCCGCGTGGCCCGGCCCACGGCCACCGTGTACTCCTTGATGGACCGGGACACGTACACCTGCTGCACCGTGGCAATCATGGCGGCCACTTCCGCCGCGGTGACCACTGCCGTCACGCGGGCCAGCGGAGAGGAGGCCTGGTGGGTTTCGAGCATCTCCATTTCGGACTCGCGGTCCGGGTAGCCCATGGAAATCCGGGCCATGAAGCGGTCCCGCTGCGCTTCCGGCAGCGGGTAGGTGCCCTCCATTTCGATGGGGTTCTGCGTCGCCACCACCATGAAGGGCTCATCCAGCCGGTAGGACGTGCCGTCCACCGTGACCTGGTGCTCCTCCATGCACTCCAGCAGGGCTGACTGGGTCTTGGCCGAGGCGCGGTTGATTTCGTCCCCGATGACGATGTTGGCGAACACCGCGCCGTGCCGGAACTCGAAGGTCCGGGTCGCCTGGTTGTAGATGGACACGCCCGTGACGTCGGACGGGAGCAGGTCCGGGGTGAACTGGATCCGGCTGACGGAACAGTCGATGGTGCGGCCCAGCGTCTTGGCCAGGAGTGTCTTGCCCACCCCCGGGACGTCCTCCAGGAGCAGATGGCCCTGGGCGAGGAGGACGGTGAGCGCCAGTTTGGCTGCTTCGGCCTTGCCGTCGATGACCGTATTGATCGCCGTCAGGATCCGGGTGCTGGCTGAGTGAAAGGCGTCGGCGTCCATGGCCGGCAGTTCATGCCGCGGGGGACGCTGTCCGGCGGGGTTTGGGTCCATGGAGGCGCGGCCCGGGAGGCTCTGTCCTTGGGGGAGGATGTCGTCTACGGAAGTGCGGTGGTAGTCCATCGGCAGCCTTTCAGCCCTGGTGGGTCCCGGATCTGGCCGCCCGCGGCGGCCGGGCCCCGCAGTGGCGTTCACCTGTTTCCTAACGGGGAAATTACAGAGTATTAACAGACTACTAACACAACTGCCGGCCCTGACAGAGAGTTCCGGGGAAATCTGGCCTCCGGTTAGGGTGGATGGATGCTCAATCCCCTCACCCCCGTTCCGTTCCGGTCCCCTGGCAACGACGGTACCGGACGCAGCGGGTATCCGCCCGCACCGGAACCGCTCCCCGTGCCGGTCATGGATAACCACACGCATCTGGACTTTCCCGACGCGGAACTCGAGGTGGGCGTCAAGGACGCCCTCGACGCCGCCGCCGCGGTGGGCGTCCAAGGTGCGGTCCAGGTGGGCTGCGACCTCGAATCGTCCCGGTTTACGGTCAACGCGGTCGACCTCGATTCGCGGCTCCTGGGCGCTGTTGCCCTCCACCCCAACGATGCCCCCGGCTACGCCCGGCGCGGCGGCCTGGAGGAGGCCCTGGCCGAGATTGAGGCGCTCGCCGCCCATCCGAGGGTCCGGGCAATCGGGGAGACCGGCCTCGACTTCTTCCGGACCGAGGGGGAGGGGCTGGCCCACCAGCGCTATTCGTTCCGCCGCCATATCGACATCGCCAAACGGCTCGGGCTGACGCTGCAAATCCATGACCGCGACGCTCATGACGACGTCGTCCAGGTCCTGCGCGAAGAGGGGGCCCCGGAGCGGGTGGTTTTCCACTGTTTCTCCGGTGGCGAGGCGCTCGCCCGGACCTGCAACGCGGAGGGCTGGTATATGTCCTTTGCCGGAACCGTGACATTCAAGAACGCGACGGATCTGCGGGCAGCGCTGGCCATCGCGGAGCCGAGCCGGATCCTGGTCGAGACCGACGCGCCCTTCCTCACCCCGCACCCGCATCGCGGCCGCCCGAACGCGAGCTACATGGTGCCGTATACGGTGCGGGCCATGGCCCATGTGACTGGGTCGGAGCTGTCCGGGCTGTGCGCGCAGATCGCCGCAAATACGGTGCGGGCGTACGGATCCTGGGACTGAAACAGCCCTCATCCAGCCCCCCGGCATGGATACCGGGTATGCACAATTTCTTGGTTCCTTTATAACGCTTAGATTACAGTGGTCAACTATTAGCCGGGGTCGGGGAAGGCCTACGGATAATTTCACTCCTGCAGGGCGTGCATTGTGGCCAACAAACCACATGCGCGCTCTCGTTTTGGGTGAGGCAGTGCACGCATGTTCCGTGACGCTCCGGACGCGGTCTGGAGCCGCCGTTGGCGCGCTCGCGGAGGATGGCCACGTGCACTTTTCCCCGTGCCCGGAAGGTCCAAGAGATTCGGGCAATTGTGGTCAAGTTCTTCACATCGGACGGCAAGTTCAGCTTCGTCAAGGTTGGCACGCAGCTCGTGGTGCTGGTGGCACTGGTGCTGGGTCTCGTGGCCTTCGTCGGCAATAACAAGACGATCACACTCAACGTGGATGGCAAAGTCAGCTCCGTCCAGACCTTCGGCGGAACCGTCGGGGAAGTCGTCAAGAGTGCCAAGGTTGATCTGCAGCCATCTGACAGGGTGTCGCCTTCGGCGGACGCCCATGTGCAGGACGGGTCAGTCATCAACGTCAACCTCGCCAAGGCCGTCAAGGTCAGCCTGGACGGCGCGGAGCGGACCATCTCCACCACCTCGCCCACCGTCGAAGGGCTCGTGACCGAACTCGGCGTGGCCAGCGCCTCGCAGGTCTCCGTGCCGAAGGACGCCCAGCTCGCCGTCTCCGGCTCCTTCGTCGCCATCTCGACGCCGAAAAAGGTAAGCCTCGTTGCGGACGGCAAGGCAGCGGCGACCACCACGACGGCGGCCACAGTGGCCAAGGTGCTCGAGGATGCCGGGCTTAAGCTCGGGGCCAGCGACCGCGTCTCCCAGCCCGGGAACGCCCCCGTGGTCAACGACATGGTGATCAAGGTCTCCCGCGTCGACGTCAGCAAGACCGCCAAGACCACCGAGCCGGTTGCCTTCGAAACGCTCACCACCGAGAGCGCCGACATGTTCAAGGGCGAGAAGAAGGTCACCCAGGCCGGCGTCGCCGGCACCACCAGCAAGAGCTTCAAGCTGGTCCTCGTGGACGGCCGCGAAGCCTCCCGGACCCTGGTGTCCGAGACCGTCACCGCCCAGCCGGTCACCGAAAAGGTGACTGTCGGCACCAAGGAAAAGCCCAAGCCCGCCGCCAACACCGGCGCATCCGCCCCCGCCATGATGAACCAGGGCATGTGGGACAAGATCGCCCAGTGCGAATCCGGCGGCAACTGGTCCATCAACTCCGGCAACGGCTACTACGGCGGCCTGCAGTTCGACGTCAGGACCTGGCTCGGCTCCGGCGGCGGCGCCTACGCCCCGAACGCCGCGGCCGCCACCAAGGCCCAGCAGATCGACATCGCCAACCGCGTCTACGCCCAGCGCGGCCTGCAGCCCTGGGGTTGCGGCTGGGCCGCCTCCAGCTAGCAGGCCAGGCCTGCGGCTGACCGCCCGCCGCTGAACCGCCCGACTCCCGCGGCTGCCGACCACAGCCAGGGGAGAGCACAGGCCGGGTCCGGATTCCCTCCGGACCCGGCCTGCGGCGTACCGGCGCCGGGATAGGATACCTAGGTGACTGAACCGAGCCCCTCCGCCCCCGAAAGCCTGCCCGGAGCGGCGCCCGCACCGCTGATGGGTGCCTCCGATATCCGCCGGCTGGCAGAGGAAATCGGCGTGCGGCCCACGAAGACCCTTGGCCAGAACTTTGTCATCGACGGCAACACCATCCGGCGGATCGTGAACACCGCCGACATCCGGGCCGATGAGACCGTCCTGGAAGTCGGCCCCGGGCTCGGGTCCCTGACCCTTGGCCTGCTGGACGCCGCCCGCAGCGTGGTCGCCGTCGAAATCGATCCGGTCCTCGCCGGGCGGCTGCCGGCCACTGTCGGCGAGTGGCGGCCGAACGCCGTCGGGAATTTCCACCTGGTCCTGGCCGATGCCATGCGGGTCACCGAGCTTCCCGTCGAGCCGAGCGCGCTCGTGGCGAACCTTCCCTACAACGTGGCCGTTCCGGTGGTGCTGCACCTGCTGCAGCACTTCCCGAGCCTGCAGCACGGCCTGGTCATGGTCCAGGATGAAGTCGCCGACCGGCTCGCGGCCGGGCCCGGCTCCAAGACCTACGGCGTTCCATCAGTCAAGGCCGCCTGGTACAGCAGCATGCGCAAGGCCGGCGTGATCGGCATGAACGTTTTCTGGCCCGCGCCCAAGATCCATTCCGGGCTCGTCGCCTTCACGCGCCGGGAACCGCCCGTCACGACTGCCACCAGGGAGCAGGTCTTTGCCGTGATTGACGCCGCCTTCGCGCAGCGCCGCAAGACGCTCCGGGCCGCGCTGGCCGGCTGGGCCGGCAGTGCCGCCGAGGCCGAACGCTGCCTGCGGGCCGCCGGCGTCGACCCCACCGCACGCGGTGAAGTGATCGACATCGCCGCGTTCGCCAGGATCGCCGAGGCCCACGGGCAGCCGGACTCCTGAGCTCCTCTTCCGTTCCCCTGGGGGCCGGTGCGTGCTTGGAGCCCGGGCCGCGATGCCATAGCGTGGAGCCATGAACGCAGTGAGAGGGCGCTTTGCCGCGAGGACTGTCCGGGTGAAAGCTCCAGGCAAGGTTAACGTCTCACTGGACGTCGGACCGCTGCGGCCGGACGGCTACCACTCCGTGGCCAGCGTCTATCTGGCTGTCTCGCTCTACGAGGAAATTGCCGCCACCAGCACCGATACCGGCGAGATCACCGTCAGCATCAGCGATGCGAGCACCGTGGACCTCGATGGGGTGGACATTCCGCTCGATCACCGCAACCTGGCCTACAAGGCCGCAGCCATCATGGCCGACGTCTCGGAACACTCCACCGGTGTCCACCTGGAGATCACCAAACGGGTGCCCGTCGCTGGCGGCATGGGCGGCGGGTCGGCCGACGCCGCCGCCACCCTGCTGGCCTGCGACGCGTTGTGGAACAGCGGGCTCTCCCGCGATGAGCTGGCCCACCTGGCCGCCGAGCTCGGCGCCGATGTCCCCTTCGCGCTGCTGGGCGGCACCGCCGTCGGACTGGGCCTGGGCGATGAGCTCTCGCCGGCGCTGGTCAAGGCCCAGACGGACTGGGTCCTGGTCACCGCGGACTTCGGCCTGCCCACCCCGGAGGTCTACCGCACCCTGGACCGCCTGCGCGCGGCCGAGGGCGTGGCGGTGGACGAACCCGACGCCGTCGACCCCGGCGTGCTCACCGCCCTGCGCAGCGGCGACGCCGACGCCCTGAGCCGCGTCCTGGTCAACGACCTCCAACGCGCCTCGATCGAACTGGCCCCGGGCCTGCGCGAGACCCTGGGCCGCGGCGAGGCCTGCGGCGCGATCGCAGGCATCGTCTCCGGCTCCGGGCCCACTGTCGCGTTCCTCGCGCACAGCCCCGCCGCGGCCGCCGGACTCGCCGAAGAGCTCCGCCACCACAGCCTCGACGCCATGGCCGTGCACGGGCCGGTGCACGGGGCCCGCATCATCTCCGATACGCTCCTTTAGGAGCTTTTGACGCACCGCATCCCAGAACTTCACAGCTTCACTTCACCGATACACCTAAGAAAGCAGTTCCCAGTGGCACACCTGCTCGGCGGCGAGAACCTCACGGTCTCGTATGCAACCCGTACCGTCCTCGATGGCATTACCCTCGGCCTTGAAGAGGGCGACCGGATCGGCATGGTGGGCCGCAACGGCGACGGCAAGTCAACCCTGATGCGGCTGCTGGCCATGCGCTCCACCCCGGACTCCGGCCGCGTGACCAAGCGCAGCGAGGTCAACATCGGCTATCTGGACCAGAGCGACGTGCTCGACGGCGACCTCACCGTCGGCGCCGCGATCGTGGGGGACCAGGCCGACTATGAGTGGGCCCGCAATCCCCAGATCCGCGAAGTCATGGGCGGGCTCGTGTCCGACGTCGACTGGCACGCCAACGTCCATGCGCTCTCCGGCGGGCAGAAGCGGCGTGTGGCGCTGGCCAAGCTGCTGATCGAGGACCACGACGTCATCATGCTCGACGAGCCGACCAACCACCTCGACGTCGAAGGCGTTGCGTGGCTGTCACGGCACCTGAAGACCCGCTGGCGGGCCAACCAGGGCGCCTTCCTCGTGGTCACCCACGACCGCTGGTTCCTCGACGAAGTCTGCACCAAGACCTGGGAAATCCACGACGGCATCATGGACCCGTTCGACGGCGGCTATGCCGCCTACGTCTTGGCCCGGGCGGAGCGCGACCGGTCCGCTTCCGTGATGGAAAGCAAGCGCCAGCAGCTGGTGAAGAAGGAGCTCGCCTGGCTCCGGCGCGGCGCCCCCGCCCGGACCGCCAAGCCCAAGTTCCGGATCGAGGCAGCCAACGCCCTGATCGCGGACGTCCCCGAGCCGCGCGACTCGACGGCGCTGAGCAAGATGGCCACCGCCCGGCTGGGCAAAGACGTCCTGGACCTCGAGCACGTCTCCCTGGACTTCGTCGGCGGCGAGGCCGGGCAGAAGCTCTTCGACAACATCACGCTGCGCCTCGCTCCCGGGGAGCGGCTGGGCCTCGTGGGCGTCAACGGCGCCGGCAAGACCACCCTGCTCAAACTCCTCAACGGCGAGATCCAGCCCACTTCCGGGAAGGTCAAGCGCGGCAAGACGGTGGTCACCGCGGTCCTGACCCAGGAGGTCAAGGAACTCGACGACGTCTCGGACCTGCGCGTGATCGAAGTGATCGAGCGGGAAAAGCGCTCCTTCAACGTCGGCGGCAAGGAATTCACCGCCGGACAGCTCGTGGAGCAGCTTGGCTTCACCAACGAGAAGCAGTGGACCCCGGTCAAGGACCTCTCCGGTGGCGAACGCCGGCGGCTGCAGCTCCTGCGCCTTCTCGTGGGGGAGCCGAACGTGCTGATGCTTGACGAGCCGACCAACGACCTCGACACCGATACCCTCGCCGCCGTCGAAGATGTGCTCGACGGCTGGCCCGGCACGCTCGTTGTGGTCAGCCACGACCGGTACCTGCTGGAGCGCGTCACGGACCACCAGATGGCGCTCCTGGGCGACGGCAAGATCCGCGCCCTGCCGCGCGGCGTGGACCAGTACCTCGAACTGCGCGAAGGGGCCCTGGCCGGCTCCACGATCACCGGCGGCGGGAATCCCGTCACCTCCGCCGGCGGGGGTTCCGCTCCCGCCGCCAGCGGCCCTTCCGAGGCCGAAAAGCGCGACGCCCGCAAGGCCAAAAACCGGATCGACCGCCAGCTGGGCAAACTCAAGCAGCAGGAAGACAAGATCCACGCCCAGATGACGGCCGGTGCCGGGGACGCCAGCAAGTTCGACGAGCTCGCCGGGCTCAACGCGAAACTCCAGGAACTGGCCGGGGAACGCGAAGCCCTCGAACTCGAGTGGCTTGAGGCCCTGGAAGTGCTGGGGGAGTAGCCTCCTGCCCTCCCCGGGACATGCCCAGTGTGTGCACCCACCGCTGGACATGTCCCTCGCAGCGCCAAGATCCCGCGGGGCATGTCCCGTGGCGCGGGCCACCACCGGACATGTCCCCTGCAGGGCTGAAATCCCGCAGGACATGTTCCGCTCCGGAGGCCACCACTGGACATGTCCCCTGAGGGGATGAAATCCCCCGGGACATGTTCCTCGGCGCGGGCCAGGGTTGGGCATATTGGCATTATGTCCACTGCTGGGGACCAACGCTGGGCATGTCCCGCTTAGGGAACGGGTCTCGGCGCGCCCAGGAAGACACGTTCCGCGGAGTGCGTGAATCCTGCAGGACCTGTTCCGCTCCGGAGGCCACCACTGGACATGTCCATTGCAGCGCCAAGATCCCTCAGGACATGCCCCTCGGCGCGGGCCAGGGTTGGGCATATTGGCATTATGTCCACTGCTGGGGACCAACGCTGGGCATGTCCCGCGGAGTGCAGGGATCTTGCAGGACATGTATCTTCGCGCCGACCAAGAATGGGCATGTCCCGTGGCGCCGGCCGCGCCGCCCTCCCGCACCTGCCGGCCGCCCTTCCGCGGCCCTGAGTCGCACGAGCATCAACCTTCGTGGCAGAATTGATTCTCGTGCCACAGGTCAAGCCTGTGCACGGTCCGCTCTGGTGTAATGGCAGCACCCCGGCCTTTGGAGCCGTGGAGTATAGGTTCGAGTCCTATGGGCGGAACTTGGCGAGACACACTGCGCAACCAAGCAAGGAGAGCCAATACGTGAGCCCCGAGAATACTGGCCCAGCCGCCGTGATCGTCCTAGCTGCAGGGGCCGGTACCCGGATGAAATCCCGTACCCCCAAAATTCTCCACGAGATCGGCGGCCGCTCCCTGGTCGGCCACGCGCTCCAGGCGGCCCGCAGTATTAACCCCCGTGAGCTGGCCCTCGTGGTCCGGCACGAACGCGACCTCGTCGCCGCCCACGTCGCCGCCCTCGATCCGCAGGCCCTGATTGTTGACCAGGACGATGTACCAGGCACCGGCCGCGCGGTCGAAGCGGCACTGGAAGCGCTCGACACGCTCAACCCCCAAGGACGGCTGGGCGGAACGGTCGTGGTCACGTACGGCGACGTCCCGCTGCTCACAGGCGGCCTGCTCGCCGAGCTCGTCGCCGCCCACGAGGCCGAGGGCAACGCCGTCACCGTCCTCACCGCCGTGCTCGACGACGCCACCGGCTACGGACGCATCCTCCGCGCAGAAGACGGAACCGTCACGGGAATCCGCGAACACAAGGACGCCACCAGCGCCGAACGCGACATCCGTGAGGTCAACTCCGGCATCTACGCCTTCGACGCCGCCGTGCTGCGCGACGCGCTGGTGCACGTCACCACGGACAATGCCCAGGGCGAAAAGTACCTCACCGATGTCCTGGCCCTGGCCCGCGCCGCGGGCGGCCGCGTCGCCGCCGTCGTCACCGAAGACCGCTGGCAGGTGGAGGGCGCCAACGACCGCGTCCAGCTCTCGGCGCTCGGCGCTGAACTGAACCGCCGCACCCTCGAAGCCTGGATGCGCGCCGGCGTGACCGTCGTGGATCCCGCCACGACGTGGATCGACGCCACGGTGACGCTCGACGAGGACGTCCGCCTCCTGCCCAACACCCAGCTGCACGGCAGCACCACGGTGGCACGCGACGCCGTCGTCGGCCCGGACACCACGCTGACCGACGTCACGGTGGGACCCGGCGCCACGGTGATCCGCACCCACGGCTCCGGCTCCACGATCGGGGCGCGCGCCAGCGTGGGCCCCTTCACCTACCTGCGCCCGGGCACCGTCCTGGGCGAGACCGGCAAGATCGGCGCGTTCTACGAAACCAAGAACGTCACGATCGGCCGCGGCTCGAAGCTGTCCCACCTCGGCTACGCCGGGGACGCGGAAATCGGCGAGGACACCAACATCGGCTGCGGCAACATCACCGCCAATTACGACGGCGAGAAGAAGCACCGTACGGTGATCGGCTCGGGTGTGCGCACCGGTTCGAACACCGTGTTCGTGGCCCCCGTGCGCGTGGGCGACGGCGCCTACAGCGGCGCCGGCGCGATCATCCGCCAGGACGTCCCGGCCGGCGCCCTCGCCGTCACCCTGGCCAAGCAGCGGAACTCCGAAGGCTGGGTTGCGGCCAACCGCCCCGGTTCCGTCTCCGCCGCCCTGGCCGAGTCCGCCCGGGCCGGATCAGGCCTGGCCCAATCCGCCGCGGTCGATACAGTCGCCGCGGGCGCCGCCCCAACATCCTCCACTACTCCGGCACCGACAGAAGAGGGCTAGCAATCATGAGCGAAATTACGGCACACGGCGAGAAGAAGCTGGTGCTGGCCGCGGGGCGCGCGCACCCTGAGCTGGCTAAGGAGATCGCGAAGGAGCTCGGCACCGAACTGCTGCCCCTGGACGCCTACGACTTCGCCAACGGCGAGATCTATGTACGGGCCGGCGAGAGCGTCCGAGGCACCGACGCCTTCGTGATCCAGGCCCACCCGGCCCCGTTGAACAACTGGCTCATGGAACAGCTGATCATGATCGATTCGCTCAAGCGGGCCTCCGCCAAGCGCATCACTGTCGTGTCCCCGTTCTACCCCTACGCCCGGCAGGACAAGAAGGGCCGCGGCCGTGAGCCGATCTCGGCACGCCTCGTCGCCGACCTGTACAAGACCGCCGGCGCCGACCGCATCATGAGCGTGGACCTGCACACGTCCCAGATCCAGGGCTTCTTCGACGGCCCCGTGGACCACCTGATGGCCATTCCGCTCCTGGCCGACTACATCCGCACCAGGGTTGGTTCGGACAAGGTCACGGTCGTCTCGCCGGACACCGGCCGCGTCCGCGTGGCCGAGCAGTGGGCCGAGCGCCTCGGCGGCGCGCCGCTGGCGTTCGTGCACAAGAGCCGGGACCTCACCGTGCCCAACCAGGCCGTCTCCAAGACGGTCGTGGGCCAGATTGAAGGCCGCACCTGCGTCCTGATCGACGACATGATCGATACCGGGGGAACCATTTCCGGCGCCGTCCAGGTGCTCAAGAACGCCGGCGCCAAGGATGTCATCATCGCCGCGACGCACGCCGTGTTCTCCGATCCGGCGGCCCGCCGCCTGTCCGAGTCCGGCGCCCGCGAAGTGGTGGTCACCAACACGCTGCCGATCACCCCGGACAAGCGCTTCCCGCAGCTGACCGTGCTGTCCATCGCGCCGCTGATCGCCCGCGCCATTCGTGAAGTGTTCGACGACGGCTCCGTCACCAGCCTGTTCGACGGCCAGGCCTGAGCCGGCCAGCGGAGGGCCCGGTTTCAGGAACCGGCCCCTCCGCTGGTAGCCTTGTAGCGAAACCTTGGCGAGGGAGAGCGCCGGCATTCCGACTTGAATTCCGTATTGATGGGAAATTCATCGGAACCCGGACTGCTGGTCTCCGTAATCGACTGGGTCTGAATCTCCTTCTGAAGGGCAGCCGCACGGCAGCCCGGCGTTGAAGGTCGTAAACAGACCTCCGCCCTTGCTGAACACCGTTTAGTCCCACAGCCTGAAATCCCACGAGGAGATACCCATGTCTGAGCAGAAGCTCGCAGCAGAAGTCCGCACCGAATTCGGCAAGGGCTTCGCCCGCCGCGCCCGCATGGCCAACCTGATCCCGGCCGTCATCTACGGCCACGGCGCCGAGCCGATCCACATCACCCTGCCGGCGAAGGCCACCACCCTGGCCGTCCGCACCGCCAACGCCCTGCTGACCCTGGACATCGACGGCGAGCAGCACCTTGCCCTCGTCAAGGACATCCAGCGCAACCCGATCAAGCAGATCATCGAGCACCTCGACCTGCTGACCGTCCGCACCGGCGAGAAGGTCACCGTTGACGTGCCCGTTCACCTCAGCGGCGAACTGGCTCCGGGCAACGTCCACAACCTGGAAATGACGGTCGTTTCCGTCGAGGCCGAGGCAACCCACCTGCCGACCGCCATCGAGGTCAGCATCGAAGGCCGCAGCGCCGGCGAGCACATCCACGCTTCCGACCTCGTCCTGCCGAAGGGCTCCACCCTGCTGGCCGACCCCGAAGCACTCGTCGTCAACATCTCCGAGGCCACCGAAAACGTCGTAGAGGGCGAAGAAGGCGAAGAGGGCGAAGCAGCTGCCCCGTCAGCCGAAGCAGCAGCCGAGTAATTCCGGCGAATTTACCGCGGCCGGGTCCCTCAGGGGCCCGGCCGCCGTCGTCTCCGGCCGCGCCCCGCTGGCCGCGCCCCGTCCCACTGACCGTCCCACCGAAGGACTGATCCATGACCGACACCTGGCTGATCGTAGGCCTTGGCAACCCCGGATCCGAGTACAGCCACAACCGGCACAACGTCGGCCAGATGGTCCTGGACGAACTCGCCTCACGCGTCGGCGGCGGCTTCAAGTCGCACAAATCGCGTGCCCAGGTCCTCGAAGGGCGCCTGGGCATCGGCGGGCCCCGGATCGTGCTGGCCAAGCCGCTGTCCTACATGAACGTCTCCGGCGGTCCGGTGTCTGCCCTGGCCCAGTTCTACGGGATCGATCCGGCCCATGTCATTGCCGTCCATGACGAGATCGACATCCCCTTCGACACCGTGCGGCTCAAGATCGGCGGCGGCGAGGGCGGCCACAACGGACTGCGCGATATTTCCAAGGCCCTGGCCACCAAGGACTACCTGCGCGTGCGGGTGGGCGTCGGGCGTCCGCCCGGACGGATGGAGACCGCGGACTTTGTCCTGCGTGACTTTTCCGCGCCGGAGAAGAAGGAACTGCCCTTCCTCATCGACTCAGCCGCCGACGCCGTCGAAGTTCTGGTCCGGGATGGCCTCACCGCCGCCCAGCAAAAGTTCCACCCCGCCAAGGCGACGTAGCGCCTCTAGGACGTCAACGCAGGCAAAATAGCACTCGGCCAAAATGCCCCGACGGCGGCCCGGCCCGGGCCCACGGCAGGCGCCGGACGACTAAGTTGCATGCGGATTACGGGTTTCCTTTCCAAGCTTTCCGCATTCCGGCTATGATCTGTCTACTCTCATGTCGGGGGATAGGGATACGCTACTTCTAAGTGGGCAGTCCGGGGTTGCTGTCTGCAAAGCGGTACGAAGGAAACTACATGTCGAGGGATTCGCTGGGCTGGGGGAATGTTTCCACTACATTGGCACCCGCCGAAGAAGAACATGCTGCCGGCCAGGTCGCGAGACACGGCTGGTCCGGTTTGGCGCGGAATGCTGATGCCGAGCGTGTCCGCCAGGAACTGCTTGCCCACGAGCGGATGGGCGTCGTCATCACCGGCGACCGCGGTGTGGGCAAGACGCTTGTCGGCAGGACTGCCCTCGCCGGCTTCGGGCCCGAGGTGTACACCATCCAGCTCCGCAGTTCAGGGCCGGGTTCGGCAACTCCATACGGCTGCCTCGCCTTCACCCTTGCGCGGCTCCCGCAGAGTTCCCTGGGCTCGCCGACCGCCATCCTGCACGGCATTACCTCGCTGATACGCGACGACGCCGCCGGCCGCCAGTGCGTGATCCTGCTGGACAACGCCGGCGCCCTCGACGAACTCAGCACCGGGGTCCTGCTCAACCTGCTGCAGACCCGTACCGCCCGGTTGATCGCAACTGCCCAGCGCACAACTGACCTTCCGCCCGACTTCTACTGGCTCATCACCTCGGGCCAGCTTGCCGAGGTCCGGCTCGCCAACCTGACCGAGCTCGAGACCCTGGAGGTGCTGCAGTCAGCCTTGGGCCATCGGGTCTCGACCGCCCTGGCAAGCCAGCTGCACCAGCTGGTCGGCGGCAGCCCCACGCTCCTGCAGGCCGTCGTCTCAGAACAAATCGAACGCGGAAACCTTGTCCTGTCCGGATCCGTGTGGACACTGCTCGATGAGGTTGTGCTGGATGGCCGCACGGCGCTGGAGGATATTGTCCGGGCCAGGTATGCCAGGGAAACACCCGAGGCCCGGGAAGTCATCGACGTCCTCTCCTGCGCCCGGACCCTGCCCCTGTCCCGGCTTGCCAGGATGTACAGCCCCGGTGTTATCGCCGACATGGAAGAGGCCGGCCAGATCGTGGTCGACCGCGCGGACCGGCACCTCGTCACGCTGGGCGACCGCTACCTCGGCGACATTGTCCGCAACTGGCTCAGCGTGGAGCGCCGGCTGGAGCTCCGGGACAAGGTGCCCGGGCACCAGGAACACGAGCTGGACGAGCTGACCGTGGAAGACCTGCTGGCCTACGCGGCTTGGACCCACGACTGCCACGCCCAGCTGGCACCCGCCCATGCCGTGGCGGCTGCCAGTGCCGCCGTCAAACTCTTCGACCCGAAATTTGCCCTCAAATGCGCCGGCAGCCTCTCTCCCTCGGACCCTGAGTGGGCAGAAGGACAGCTGCAGAAATCGGCCGCCTACCTCCAACTCGGCCTGCCGCTGCAGGCCATGTCCGCGCTGGACGACGTTTCCGAGCGGCAGGTCAACGACCTCGCGGCCGAGAACTTTGCCGAATTCATCGCGGCCAAGGCTGACTGCATGGCCTGGCTGGACGACCGCTCCGGCCAGGTCCCCGAACTGCTCCAGCAGGCCAGGGTCCGGCTCCAGGACCTGAGCCTGGACGAGCCGTCCCCCGCCCCTGCGGCGCTGGCCCGGGCCGGGCTTTGCCTGGATCTGTGCGAGTTCAACTATTTCTCCTTCATCGGGGATTTCGAGCCCATGATGGAGCGGCTTACCACCGCGGCCACCACGGACGTTCCGGGGGCCGATCCCGTGCACCGGCTCAGGTCGGCCATCATCCTGATGGAGGCCTGGTCAATGACCGGTCACGAACTCGATGCCCGCGCACTCATGCGGGAAATCGGTGGGCAGCTGGGCGAGTGGTCCAACGTGCCGCGCATCCGCGAAAACTTCGCGTGGCGCTCTTTCAACGTGCTGCTCCTCTCGGGCCTGTGGCGCCAGGCCATCGACATGCTCAAGGACGCGAGCGGCCGGGCCGGGCACGGGCTGCATTCCGGCAGCGCCGCAACAGACCTCGCCGTCGGGCTCGCCTATGTCTATGCCGGCCGCGGGTACATGGCACTGGATCCGTTGCTGGCCGCGATCGCCCAGCTGGAGGTCCGGGCGAGCCTGCAGTCCCTGCGCCAGGCCTACGCCGCCACGGCTTTTGCCTACGCCCAGACCGGCAACTCGGTCCAGGCCACGGTCTACCTGGACCGGGCCCGCTCGGCTGACGGCCCGGCCCGCTTCACGGCTGGCAGTTCCACCGAGTTCTGCATGGATATGGCGTCGCGGTGGCTCGGTGACCCCGAGGCCAAGGACCGGCTGATACGGTCCGCGGAGGAACATTTCCGGAAGGGCCGCTACACGCTGGCCGGCATCTGCATGCTCGGGGCCACCGTCAACGGAACCGTCAAGGATTTTCTTTACATGGAGGAAATCGCCGGGTTGCGGCAGGGACCGCTTGCCGAGCTGTCCCGGACGGTCGCCGTCGGCAGCCGGAAGAAGGACGCCGCGATCATGCTCGAAGCCGCCGAGCAGGCCGCGGGCCTCGAACTGGACGCCGTCCAGGCCCGGTGCGCCGCGCTCGCATTCGACTTCGCCAAGGGCGCCGGGCTGACCGCCAGTGCCAACGCCGCCTACAGCATGCTTGAGAGCCTCTCGGAGTCCGTACCGGCGCTGCCCGTCATGCCGCGCAACAAGGGCCCGCTGCTGACGGACCGCGAGCGGCAAATCGCCACCCTGGCCGGGAACGGGGTCTCCAACAAGGACATCGCCCTGGAGGTGGGCATTTCCGTCAGGACTGTGGAGGGCCACCTGTACCAGGTGTTCACGAAGCTCGGCGTTTCTTCGCGAAGTGATCTGCTTGGACTCATCTAAGGGGCCGGCGGGAACTCCCGGCACGGTGCCGAACCGCGCCTTGACCGGGAGGTCGGAAGATTTGATGTCAGCAGTGGAAGCCCTCCGGGGCGGCAGCCACGTGGCCGTGTTCGTCCTCGGCGACAGCGGGATGGGCAAGTCACGGCTCATCGAGGCCGTTGTCGGGGAGCTGGGCCCGGACGTGACGCCGGTGCCGATCCACGGCAGCGCGTCGCTGACGAAGGTGCCCTACGGTGTCCTCGGCCCCTTCATCGTCGGACTGCCGGTCCAGGAAGCAACATCGCAGCTGGCCGTGTTGAGGACGCTGTGGGCGCATCTGGAGGAGCAGAAGCGGGCCACCCAGAAGCCCCTCCTGCTGGTCGTCGACGACGCACACGATCTCGACGAGGCGACGGCCGGAATCCTTGCGGAGCTGGCGGCGGCCGGCTGGGCGAAACTGCTCGTGGGCGCGGCCGCCCGGCCCGGACTGCCGGAACCGCTCCTGCAGCTCTGGTTTGAAGGGATCGCCGAACGGCACGACCTCCGCCCGCTCACCCTCGCGCAGACCACAGAGATGCTGGAGGGCGAGCTCGGCTCGCAAGTGCTGCCAAACGTCGCCGAGATCCTCTGGGAGGCTTCCGGCGGCAACCCGATGCTCCTCAACGGACTCCTGGACGACGCCAAGAACGACGGGACGCTGCTGCGGCGCAACGGTGTCTGGTTGTTCACCCGGCACCTGAACAGCCACGGCGACCGGCTGACCGACGTCGTGCGCCGCCAGCTGCTGATGCGCTCGCCGGAAGAACGGCAGGCGCTGAACCTGGTGGCGCTGGCCGAACCCGTGTCCCGGGAACTGATCGAGTCCGTGGCCGGCGAAGAGGCCGTGGGATCGCTGATCGACAGCGAACTGATCCGGGTCACGGACACCGGGTCGGGTGAGCTGCGGCTGTGGCATACCGTGTACGGCGACACGCTGCGGAACCTGATTTCGCCGGCCAGGAGCCTACAGCTTCGGCAGAGCCTGCTGCGCAAGATGGACAGCGAGCCGACGTCGGCCGAGGGACTGTTGCGGCATGTGAGCTGGTCGATCGAATGCGGCGCGGAGGTCGAGGACCGGCAGCTCCTGAGGGCCGCCGTGCTGGCAAGCCGGCTTTACGAGGACGAGCTCGCCCGCAAGGCTGCCGTCCTTGTCAAGGATCCGGAACTGAAGATGGCGGCCCGCGCCGTGATAGCACGGACCCGCTACAACGCCTCTGACTACGTGGCGGCCCGGGATATCCTCGACGCCGATTTCGGCCAGGGAAACAGCATCCCCGGGCTCCTGACCGGATCCCTCCTGTGGGCCGCAGCGATGTCAGCGCTGGGCCACACGCCGGCAGAGATCATGAAGCGGGCACAGGCGCTCCGACGCGCGGCCGAACGCCTCGCCGCCGCCCTGCCGGACGACGCCGAAGCCATTCACCGTGCCACGGAAGAGCGGCTGGAGACCATGGAAGCCATGGTCCTGGCGCTGGCAGGCGAGTACGCGGCCGCTCCGGCCGCGGCGGCGTCCGCCGGGGACGCGGCTGCCGGCACCCCGCCGTCGAACACCCTCGTGCAGGCGTTCCGGCTCTGCCTCGACGCGGAGCGGCTCCTGGCCGGCGGCAAGGGACTGAGCGCCCTCGCCGCGATGACCCGGGCCATGGAGGCCGCCGGGGCCGATCACGATGAGCTCTACTTCCTCACCGACTTCCTCGTGGTCCGGTCCGCAGCCGCCGCAATCCACTCTGGCGACTGGCAGGGGGCGGAGAGCCTCCTGACCGGCTTCGTCGCCGGTTCCGGGCCGAACTTGATTTCCTTCGGCGGGGGAGTGCACGCGGCTCACGGCATCATCCTGCTCTACCAGGGCAAGGCTGCCCAGGCCCTGAACACGCTGAGTGCCGCGCTCGAAGCGCTGCGGTTGACCGACCCTCAGCAGCTTTTCGCGCTCACGGCGGCCATGGCCTTCGCGGCAGCCGCCGAAGTCGGTGCCCAGACGAAGGCAGAGCTTCTCCTCGCCGACTTCGAGGCAGCCCCCGCGGCCTTGCCAAGGTACATGCGCTCGCTGGCCGCGATGGCCGTGGTCTATGGAAAAGCCCGGCTCGGGAACTACCCCGGTGCCATCGCGGAACTGAAGCGGCTCGGCCGCCCGTACCCGGAGGTGGACACCGCCGGCCTTGAGCTCGACTCGCTGGCCTTTTGCCTGGCCCTGGGGGACACGGACTCCGCGCCGAGGCTGCTCGAACTCCGGGCCGGGCTTGAGGGCCCAAGGCCCGCCGCGATCTGCGCCTACGCTGCAGCCATCAGCACGGACAACGCCGCCGACCTCCTTGAGGCCGCGAAAACCTGTGAGACGGCGGAGCTGTGGGCCTTTGCCGCCCTTGCCTACGACGCCGCGGCGCACGCCTACCGGGCCGCGGGCGACACCCTCAGGGAGCGCATGGCCAACTCCCAGCGGAAGCGGTGCCTGGACCGGGCCGACGACCTTCCCGGTGACGAAGCGGCCAAGAGCGATGACTCACTCGGCATACTGACCCGCCGCGAGCGCGACATTGTGGCGCTTGCGGTTCGCGGCCTCACCGACCGGCAGATTGCCGCGGAGCTGCAGGTGTCCGTGCGCACGGTTGAGGGCCATCTCTATCGCAGCTACGCCAAGCTCAATGTCAAGGGCCGTGAACAGCTTCCCGGCATCGGCGGGCACTAGCGGCAGGCAAAGGGAAGATGGCTCTTGGGGCCGTATCCGGAGCAACGGCGGCCCCTGGCGGGCCGTAGTTCCCGTGTCCGGGCCGCTACGGTCGCCGGACACGTGCAGCGGGATTGCGACTACTTGGTTTGGGCCTTGCGGCGGCGCCGGTCCAACTGAGTACAGCTACGTAGAGCGGGCCGAATACTCGCTGCGTAATCGAGTACTACTTACGCATCCGGAAAATACGCGTAGTCCCTACCGTTGAGGTATCACCGCTCACACTTTGATTGCGAAGGTCTCTCATATGTTCCAGCAAGACGCCGGCTTGCCTGCGGGCAGCGGCCAGACAGAAGTAGTGTTTCCGGCGCAAAGAAACGGTTACGGCCGCAGTAAGGACAGACCCTTCACCCGCCAGGAAGTCGTTGCCGACATCGTCGGGACCCTGACGTCGGGTTCCGGCTGCGGCATAGTACTCGTGGGCGACCACGGGGCCGGCAAGTCCTTTATCGCCCAGCGTGCCCTTGAGCAACTCGGCGACGAGTACCTGGTAGTCCAGGTCAGGGGCAGCTCCATATCCTCCAAGCTTCCCTACGGGGCCCTGAGTGTCCTGCTCAACGACCTCGACGCCTCCCACCTCGAGCACCCGCTGATGGTGCTGCGCGGACTGACCCAGCTGCTCCACACCAAATCCGAGGGCCGGGAAATCGTCCTCTTCGTGGACAACGCCCACGACCTCGACGAGCTCTCCAGCATGATGGTGGCCCAGTTGAGCGCCGGGTCCCATGTCACGTTGCTGGCGGCGTGCGTGGACATGCCCCACATCGGCGGCGACATCATGGGCCTGTGGAAGGATGACCTGCTCCGACGGGTGGACCTCGGACCGTTCGACTTCGAAGAGACGGCATCAACGTTGCACCACGAATACGGCGGCCGGTTCTCCCTCACCGCCGCCCGGGCGCTCTGGAGCGCGAGCGGTGGCAACCCCTTGTTCCTCCATTCCCTGGCCCGGGAACAGATCAAGCTGGGCACAGTCGTCCGCCAGGACGGTGTATGGTTCCTGGGCAACGGCCCCATCGCCTTGACCGGAGAGATCCGGGACGTCGTGAAGGCACGCCTCAACCGGCTCGGCAACGGCCAGCGCGACGTCTTTGAACTGCTGGCCCTCGCCGGGGCGGTCCCGCTGCAGACCCTCATGCTCATCGCCAACCCGCAGGATATGGACGCGCTCCAGGAACGGGCCCTGATCCGGGTCACCCATGACCATCCGCCGATGGTCAGCGTCGCCAACCCGGTCACCGCCGGCATTGTCGCTAACGTGGTACCGCCCGGGCGCAGCGCCGAACTCCGCCGCCGGCTCACGGCCGTGCTCCAGGAGTCGGACACGGTCGACACGGGCGGGTCGGCCGGTGTCGCCTGGGCTCTGGACTGCGGGGAAGAGGTGAGCACCGGGGTGGCCCTGGCGGCCGCCCGCGCCGCGAACGGTGCATCCGACCACGCCGCCGCCTTGCGATTTGTCCAGGAGGTCGAAGGAAGCGAACCGGCCGCCCTGATCGCCATCGAAACAGCAAATGCCCACATCTCGGTGAACAACGAGGAGTCCGCGCGCCGGGTGCTGGAGGCCCTCGATGACGACGCGTGCGCGAAGCTTCCCTTGGGCGAGTGGACCGCCTTGCAGCTCCTGCGCGTGGAACTGGACAAACGCAGCACCGTGCCGGGCGCCGATCCCGAGGCGCGGATCCAGGAGTTCGCAGAGCGGCTGGCTGCCGAGCCCGCGGCGCAGAGTTCAGTTGTAATGGCAGCCCGGGAGCGGCTGCGGCTGGCCGAGGCTGGGCTCGCCGCCTTCCGTGGACGCTACGCCGAAGTCCTGGCCATAACAGACGGCATGGACGCGGCAGACCTGGGCAGCGAACCAAGGATTTTGACCGCCAGTGTGCGCAGCGAGGCCCTGGCCGTCACCGGCAACGTGGTGCGGGCCCTGGCCCTGGGCCAGCAGATCCTGGCGGCCACAGCCAGCGTGCGTCTCACGGACCATGCGGTTCGTGAGATCAGAGGCAGGTTCCTGCTCCTCCTGTTGCTCTCGGGCAAGTTCAAGGAAACGTCCGTCTATCTCGAGGAGACGTACAGCGGCGGAGAGCCCCAGACCAGGCTGGGAGGGATGTTTGAGATAGGGCACGGCGTCATGGACCTCCATGCCGGACACCTCGACGACGCCTTGTCCCGGCTTCAGGCAGGCCGCTGGCAGCTTCGGGCGCAGGACCCCGACGCTTTGGGTGGCCTGGCCGCGGCCGTGTGCGCCTATGCCGCCGCGCTCCAGGGCGAAGAGGAAAAGGCCGGCCTGCTACTTGGCGATCTTGCCCAGGTCCGGCGGCCCGCGGCCTGGCTGGTGGAACGGCTCACACGCTATTTCGAACTGTCGGCCCAGGCCGAACTCGGTCAGAGGGCAATGTCCATCCGCGCACTCTCGGCAGAAGCGGGCAACGACGCCGAAACTTCAGCACTGGCCCCCGCCCTCCTGTTCCAGTCCGCCGCCGCCCGGCTGGGGGACCGCCAGGCGGGCCAGAAGCTCGGCAGCCTGAGCGGGCGGGTGACCGGACAATTCGCGGCCCTGTGCTCGCGGCTGGCCGAAGGCATGCGGGAGGCTGACAGCGAAATGTTACTGGGGGCATCCAAGGACGCTGAAGCATTCGGTAACACCGTGTTCGCCAGGGACGCGGTGCGGAAAGCCGTCGGCTGCGCGAACGACGCCGGCAACCGGATCGCGCTGCGGATCGCCCAGCGGGCGCAGCAGTCCCTCGATGACAAGTTCGGCAGTCCCAAGAACGGTTTGCGTTCCCTCACAACCTCAACCCTGACGGCGAGGGAATGTGAAGTGGCGGTCCGGGCCGCTGCCGGTACATCCAACCGCAAGATCGCGGAACAGATGCACGTATCGGTCCGCACTGTGGAGGGACACCTCTATCAGGTGTATTCGAAGCTGCACGTCGCCAGCCGATCGGAACTCAAAGATGTCATCTCGACTCCGGCAGACAGCGCCCGGCTCGGCTGACCCCGGCAGGCTGCAGGCGGCATCCCGGGCGGCTATTGCCGACGGGCAGAAGCTGGCAGGAAGAACCGGCGATGGAAAGCCTGGCTGAGACCTCAGCGCTGATCGAGCGCTCGGCGCTGGTCAAGGACCTGGTGCGTTGCCTGCGTGACGACACCCGATCAGGTGCGCTCATCATCGGCGGTGCAGGCGCGGGCAAGACCGCCGTCGTCAAAGCCGCCATCCGCGAACTCGAGCCCCACCGCCGCCTGATTCGGCTGACCGCCACCCCGGCCCTGGCCAGCGTTCCTTTCGGTGCCCTGGCGCCGTACTTGTCCCGGCTTCCTGACCGGGAACTCGACTCCAACGCCGCCGTCGTAGAAGCGATGGCGGGCAGCCTGAAATCCGAGGCGGACCGGCCTCTGTTTGTGGTCGACGACGCGCATTGCCTCGACCATGGAACCGTCCGGCAGTTGGCGCAGGCGGCGGCGACTGGCGCCGCCCGAATCCTCGTGGCCTGCCGTCCAGGGCCGATGATTCCGGAAGAGTTCCTCGCGCTCTGGGACGACGGGATTATCGCCAAGTTCGACCTTTACCCGCTGAGCCGGACCGGAACACACCAATTGTGCGAGCAGGTCCTGCGGGCCGACGTATCTCCGTGGGTCAGTGCGTTGTTCCATAAGGCGGCCGACGGCAATCCGCTCATGCTGATGTCCCTGATCCAGCATGCCCGTGCCAGCGGCGCTTTGGGCCTCCGGCACGGCGTGTGGTTCCTACTGGCCAACCCCGACATGGCCCAAGTGCCGGCCGCCGACGTTGTGGACCGGCAGTTGCGCTCCATGACACCGGAGGAAAAGACCGCAGCGACGATCGTCGCCCTGGCAGGACCCCTATCCCTGGCCCAGATTCTGCGGATCAGCGGTCCCAAGGCCGTCGATGCCCTGGACACGGCGGGCATCATCGCTGTCTCCAAGGGGCAGGACCGGCTGGTACGGGCCGCCAGCCCGATCCTTGGCGAGATCATCCGCCACCGGGTCCCGGCCGGCCGCAGTTCGGCCCTGCGTTCGAGCGTGTTGTCGCTTCCGTCGGCGCGGGCTGCGGCGCCGGGAGCGGCCCTCAACCGGCTGCGCTGGTCCATGGATTGCGGCGTAGAGATCCCTCCACTCCAGCTCCTGCAGGCCGCAGTCGCCGCGAACACGGACTTGGACCCTGCGACCGCGTCCCGGGCGGCTGGCGCCATCCGGGACGCCCGGTTCCTCCCCGAGGCCAGGATCCAGTTGGCCTATTCGCACTTCATTGCCGGGCACACCGAGGCCGCTGTCGCGTGTCTCGAGGCCGCACGGCCGGTGCCCTCCGGACGGCCGTCCTACCTGGCTGCCCTGCTCGCAGCCCGGCTCGGGTCTGCGACGCCGGCCCGGCAACAGCATGCCGACGCCGGCACGCAACGCCCAGGCTTGGTGTTGCCCATAGAACCAGGGCAACTGGAATCGCGGGCACGGGATTCGCTGTCTGCGGAAATCGCAGCTTGCGCCGGCGGTCCCGGACACGCTCCGGCAGGACGGCCGTCGGACGGGACAGCCGCCGGGGGACTGGCCACAGAGCTTTTGAGCCGCCCGTGGGATGGCAGTTTCACGGCAGTTGGAACCGTGCTGCGCGAACTCATCGACGCGGCCGGCGCCTATCCCGAAATCCGGGTACCGGCAGTTTCCCTCCTCGCCGAACTTTTGACCGCCCAAGGCCAACTCCGGGCCGGGCTGCGTCTGGACGGCGAGGCATGGGGCGGGGCCCGAAACGCGAGCCTGGAGCTCCCCCTGGTCTACGAGGACCTCGTGGTGCGCCACTGCTTGAACCTGATCTCGGCCGGCGACTGGGACCGGCTCGGAAATGTCCTGGACGATTACGCGGCCCGTGAGCCTGGACGGCTGCTGTACAGCGGCGGCATGCTGCACCTCATGCGGGGATATTCGCGGTTGCGGCAGGGCAGGATGCGTGAAAGCCTGGCCGAACTGCGGCTTGGTGTGGAGGAACTGACAATCGCCGACCCGTTGGGCCTGTTGCCGTTTGCGCGCGCCGTCGCGGCCTATGCCGCAGGCGCCGTCGGTCGCCACCATGAGGCCCGCCAGCATGTGCTGGCCTACCGGCTTTCGGTGTACCGGGAGCCGAAAACCCTTCACCTGCTGGCAGAGGCGTACTGCCGGGCGGCTGAACCCGGCGAGGGGCCCGGAGGGAGCGGTGCCGGGGCGTTGGCGCGGCTGGCGGACGAGGCCCTGCACGAGAGCCTGCGCGGCGTTGAAACCGATATCAGGCGGCTCGCGCTCCGCGGCGGTGACACTTCGGGCGCCGAGGCACTCGCCCTCAGCAGCGGAGCGGTCGACGGCCCGGAGGCCCGGCTGGTGGAGTCCTACGCGCGAGCGGTGTCGGCGTCCGATGCGTCCGACCTCATTGGCATCAGCGACGACGCGCTCAATGCAGGGCACGGGCTCCTTGCCCTTGAAGCCGCCCAGCAGGCAGAGCGTATCCTGGCAGACGACCCGGAGCGGTGGAGGCTTACCGCGGTCCAGCGCCGGGTCCACCACCGCCTCGTGGAGGCCGGAATGGCCGCGCAATTAGAGGTCGTCCGCAGCGATCATGGCGCCCCGTTGACTGCCCGTGAGACCGAAGTCCTGGAACTGGTGTCGGGCGGGGCCACGAACGCCGAGATCGCCACCGCGCTCTGTGTGTCCCTACGGACCGTTGAGGGGCACTTGTCCAGGATCTTTGCCAAGCTCGGCGTTGGCCGGCGGGCGGACCTCCTGGACCTCGGCCCCCTGCACTCCTGACCGGACCGGGCAGGACATGAATTGGCTAAGGCTGCGTACAGCACGGGTGGCCGCGGGAGCAGCGGGAGTAGCTCCAAGTAGTGCCAAGGCGAGTAGGGCGTCAGAAGTCGGGTAAACGCTACTCGTGTGCAGAGCCGGTCCGGGCGATTGACTTAACCCAGTCCCACGAACAGTTCCAACCCGAACAGCTCCAACCCGAACAGCTCCAACCCCGACAGCTCCAACCCGAACAGCTCACAAAGGTCTCAAAATGAGGAACTTGAGGGCGGTTATCAACCGCAAGCATGGACCGAGGAAAGTATGGTCTCGAATTCCTTGCTTGCGGATGCAGCCACTGCCACCATTAGAGGTGATCGGGCCGTAATCTTTTCCACCAACTCCTTCATTGGAACCGTGCGGTGCCCCAACGGGCAGCCACACGCCAAGGTCGGAGCCGGCGGCGTCAGAGCCTTCTGAGACCGAGGCTCTCCCCCCAGCCGCCGCCGGCTCCCTTAATCGGTCTGAACGCGGGTCCGCGCCATCGAGAAGCGCTAACCGGGCATGTGCGCCGTCGGGGATCGCCGCAGGGGGTAGCGGCGTGTGACGCCGCCTTGTGGGCATTCCTGCGCCGGTCCCGGCATCAAGCGCCGGCACGTCGGGCAAGCGCCCGCCACCGCAGTGCTGGCCGGCTAGAGGTTCCGGCGCCGCCGTTGGATGTCACCCCCACCGAGTTCCGCGGTGTGCGGGTCCGCGCGGCGGCCGCGCAGGAGCGCGGCGGGAACGTGGGATAATTAGGCTTAATCTGTGTGACGTATTTTCCGCGCTGGCTGCCAGGCCGGCGCGGCGTACGCCGCAGCGAACGCCGATCCAGGAGTCTCCGCCATGGTTGCCACCCCAGCCCACCTCCGCCGCTCTGCCGCCGCGCTCGGAAACGAGGAGGTCCTGAGGATCCGCAACGACTTCCCGATCCTGCAGCAGCACGTCAACGGCAGGCCGCTCGTCTACCTGGACTCCGGTGCCACCTCGCAGAACCCGCTCAGCGTGCTCGCGGCCGAGCAGGAATTCTATGAGCAGCGGAACTCCGCGGTCCACCGCGGGGCACACCACCTCGCCGTCGAGGCCACCGAGGCGTTCGAAAACGCCCGGGAAACGGTGGCGGACTTTGTCGGGGCGGAGTGGGATGAGCTGATCTGGACCTCCAACGCCACGGAGGGCCTGAACCTGCTCACGTACTCCTTCCTCAACGCGTCCCTGCCGGGCGCCGGACCCGAAGCGGCCCGGTTCGCCCTGGCCCCCGGCGACGAGCTCGTCGTCACGGAGATGGAGCACCACGCCAACCTGATCCCCTGGCAGGAGCTGGCGGCCCGGACCGGCGCCGTCGTGAAGTTCATCCCGATCGACGACGCCGGCGCACTGGACCTGGAGGCCGCCGCCGGCATCATCGGCCCGCGCACCCGCGTCCTGGCTTTCACGCACGCGTCAAACGTGCTCGGCACCATCAACCCGGTGGCCGCCCTGGTGGCCCTGGCCCGGTCCGCCGGGGCCCTCGTGGTGCTCGACGCCTGCCAGTCCGCCCCGCACCTGCCCCTGGATGTCAAGGCGCTCGACGTCGACTTTGCGGTGTTCTCCGGGCACAAGATGCTCGCCCCCACCGGCATCGGCGCCCTCTTTGGCCGCTCGGAGCTGCTCAACGCGATGCCGCCGTTCCTGACCGGCGGCTCCATGATCACCACCGTCACGATGGAACGGGCAGGTTTCCTGCCCAGCCCGCAACGCTTCGAGGCCGGCACCCAGCGCATCTCGCAGGCGGTGGCTCTCGCCGCGGCGGTAAACTACCTCAGCGAAACCGGGATGGACCGCATCCACGCCTGGGAAGCCGAACTCGGCCAGCGACTCGTGCGTGGCTTGGAATCCATCCCCGGGATCCGGGTGCTGGGTCCCGCGGCCGGGCAGGAACGGATTGGCCTGGCGGCATTCGACGTCGCGGGCGTCCACGCGCACGACGTCGGCCAGTTCCTGGACAGCCGCGGCATCGCCGTGCGCGTCGGCCACCACTGTGCCCAGCCCCTGCACCGCCGGCTCGGGCTGACAGCGACGACGCGCGCCAGCACGTACCTTTACAACACCACGGACGATGTGGACGCGTTCCTGAACGCGGCCGCCGATGTCCGTGCCTACTTCCAAGCCTAGGACGGACATCCATGAGTCTTGACCAGCTTTACCAGCAGATCATCCTCGAACACGCCAAGGCCCGGCACGGCAGCGGCCTGGCCGCCGCGGACGCACCTAAGGAGGCCAGCTGCGGCCAGTCGCACCAGCTGAATCCGACCTGCGGCGACGAAATCACGGTCCGGGTGTCCGTGGCCGGCGGGAAGGTCAGTGAGCTGCGCTGGGACGGCGACGGCTGCTCAATCTCGATGGCCTCGGCGTCCGTGCTGACGGACCTCGCCGAGGGCATGACCGTCGCGGAACTCCGTACCGTCATCGACAGCTTCCGCGAGGTGCTGCGCTCGCGCGGCAAGGTGCCGGCCGACCCCGAGGTCCTCGGCGACGCCGCGGCGTTCGAGGGCGTGTCCCGCTACGCTGCCCGGGTCAAATGCGCCATGCTCTCCTGGGTGGCCGCGGAGGACGCCCTCGGCCAGGCGCTGACGGCCTGACGGCAACACGTCAGGGCCGGCCCAAGCCCTTGTAGGTCCACCCGGCGGCCCGCCACTTGGCAGGGTCCAGGACGTTGCGGCCATCCAGGATGCGCGGCGCGGACACGAGGGCTTTGGCCGCGTGCGGATCCAGCTCCCGGTACACCTGCCACTCGGTCAGCAGCAGCACGGCATTGGCCCGGTGCAGCGTCGTCTCAAGGTCCGGTTCCAGCTGGAGTTCGGGGAACCGCTTGGCGGCGTTGGGCAGCGCCTGGGGATCGGTGACCGTCACCACTGCGCCCTGCAATTGCAGCTGCGCGGCGGCGCTCAACGCGGGGGAGTCCCGGACGTCGTCGCTTTCGGGCTTGAACGCCGCACCCAGGACGGCGACCCGCTGGCCCAGCAGGGACCCGCCGCACAGTTCGCGCGTCAGCTCCACCACCCGGGTCCGGCGCCGCATGTTAATCGCATCCACTTCCCGCAGGAATGTCAGGGCCTGGTCCGCCCCCAGCTCGCCGGCGCGGGCCATGAAGGCACGGATGTCTTTGGGCAGGCACCCGCCGCCGAATCCGATGCCTGCGTTCAGGAACTTCCGCCCGATCCGCTCGTCGAGCCCGATCGCATCAGCCAGCCGGGTGACGTCAGCGCCGCTGGCTTCGCAGACCTCGGCCATGGCGTTGATGAAGGAGATCTTGGTCGCTAGGAACGAGTTGGCTGCCGTCTTCACCAGTTCCGCCGTGGCGTAGTCCGTCACCAACCGGGGTGTGCCGGCTGCGAGGGGCGTCTCGTAGACCCTGTCGAGGACGGCCACCGCGGGATGGTCTTCGCTGCCGTCCGGCGTGCCGTAGACAAACCGATTCGGGTTCAAAGTGTCCGTCACGGCATGGCCTTCGCGCAGGAACTCGGGATTCCAGACCAGCGAGGCGCCGGGCTCTGCGTCCGCCAGCACCTCGGCCAGCCCCGCGGCGGTTCCCACCGGTACCGTGGATTTCCCGGCGACGACGTCGCCGGGGGAGACGTACTCAGCGAGCGAGGCGACGGCGGCGTCGACGAAGCGCAGGTCGGCGCCGTTTTCGCCGCGCTTCTGCGGTGTTCCGACACAGATGAAGTGGACCTCGGCGCCGCGGGCGGCCGCCATGTCGGTGGTGAACCGCAACCGGCCCGACTCCTCAAGTTGGGACAACAGGTCGTCGAGCGCGGGTTCGTAAAAGGGGGCATGGCCTGCTGAAAGCTGGGCCACCTTGTGTTCGTCGACGTCGATTCCGACAACGTCGTGACCCAGCTTTGCCATGCAGGCAGCATGTACCGCGCCCAGGTAACCGCAACCAATGACCGAAATCCGCATAGTTCCGATTTCCTCCCGTCGGGCCCTGTTCACAGGGTACGTGGTGGACGTCGGGATCGAACAGCCTCTCGGCGTGCCATGAACAGCCTGGCCGCCAGCGCGCCGGCCATGGCGCCGATCGTGTTCGCGGCGACGTCGGCCGCGGAGGGAAAGCGCGCCGGCAGGAATGTCATTTGGCCGAGTTCGATCACGACGGAGAGCATGAACCCGGCGACGGCCCCGCCCCACCAGAGCCGCCGGCCCAGGATGATGGCGACCAGGGCGCCCAGCGGAGCGAACAGGACCACGTTCGAGGAAAATTCCACGACCCCGTAGTCGAACCAGGGAGGGACGCCCCAGCGGTGCAGTTGCCGGAGCCACCGATTGAGGTAAGTGGCCGCACCCCGGTCAACGGGCACCGGCCAGAAGGCAATCAGGCCGAGGACCGGAACACACGCGCACAGGCCCCAGATGGCGACGCGGCGGGGTAGCAATTGGCGTCCCCTTTCAGCGGTGCACCTTTTTTGCTGATTCTAGCGGCCGGCACGCCCTGAAAGCAGGAAACCGGCACACCGGCGGGCATATGACCGCCGGTGTGCCGGATGCTAGCTGAGCAGCCCGGCCACGCCTATCGCCGCCGTCGCGGCCCCCAGCAGCATGGAGATGCTGACCAGGACCACATGGACGGTCAGGAAGCGTGTGGCCTTGCCGTTGGCGTCGCGGGCACGCGGATCCTTCATGACCCGGCGCAGGAACTGCGGCCAGACAACCAGGGACCAGACGCCGGCGACGATCAGGACGACGGCGAGGACCGCGGGCAGTTCCACTGGGTCAGTGGCTTTCGAGCCAGGCCTGGGCCTGCTGGGACTGCAGGTTCAGGGCCTTGCCGACCATGGGTTCTGCGGCGTCGGCGATCTTGCCGCCGAGGAACGGCACCGAGGAGGTCACGTCGCCCTCGAGCTCGATCCGGGTGCTGCCGCCATCGGACACGAGACGCTGGACAGCGTTCACGTCCAGCGGTGCGCCGGAGACCTTCAGGGAGATCGTGCTCTGCCGGGAACCGTCGGCGGAGGGGGCCTCCCAGGCCTCCAGCTGCGTCACCTTCAGGCTTGCGCCGACAAATTTCCGGGCGATGTCGGGCATCCGGGTGGTGGGGATGGTCCGCACGGTGGTGGTGCTGAAAGCGCCGGCGGGGTCTCCGTCGATGGCGAAGGATTCCAGGGTGCCGCCAACGAGTTCGCTCGTGTGGCGCAGGAAGTCTTCATTGACGAAAACCGCGGTAACGCGGTCAACGCTGTGCGGAACGGTGGTGGATGCACTCAGGGCCATAGGGGGGTCCTCCGTGATGTGGAAGTGGACGTTTCGGGCTCCAACATCCTACGTCGTGTGCCCGGCTGGCTCCGATTCGAGGTTTTCCAGATCCCGGGCGGCGGCGGTGATATTCCTTGACATGGCGGGAAAAATGATGCTGTGGAACGGCAGCACCGCGAGCCAGTAGAGCCGGCCGCTGAGGCCCTTGGGGAAGAAAATGGCGCGCTGGCGGTAGCGGCTGCCCGTCCCCTCCGGCTCCACGGAAAGTTCGAGCCAGGCCCGGCCCGGGGCCCGCATTTCGGCCCGCAGCCGCAGCAGCCGGCCCCGGTCGATCCTCTCGACCCGCCACCAGTCCACCACCTCGCCCTCGGCCAGCAGGTGCGGGTGCCGGCGGCCCCGCAGAAGCCCCGCCCCGCCCGTGAGCTTGTCCAGCCAGCCGCGCACCTGCCAGGCCAGTGGCAGGGAGTACCAGCCGTTCCGGCCGCCGATTCCTTCGATGACGGTCCACACATACTTGGGGTCCACGTCGCTTTGGAAGCTGCGCTCGTCCACGTACACGGCGTGGCCGGACCAGTCCGGGTCGCTCGGCAGGGGATCGGCGTCGACGCCGGCGCTGGCCCACGTGGTCTCCACCTGGCCGTCGCGTTCCTTGCCCAGGGCGAGGGCCACGGCCCGCCGGTAGGGGGTCAGGCCGCCCTCCGGCACAGGGATGTACGCGTCGATGTCGTGCTCGGCGGCGACGGCGTCGTGCTGCAGCGATTCGACGAGCGGCAGGGACATGGAGAGCGGGATCGGGGTGGTCAGCGCCACCCACAGACCGGCCAGTTTGGGGGCAGGCACCGGCAGCGCCAGCACCACCCGGTGCGGCAGGCCGGCCTCGGCGGCGTATTCCTGCATCATTCCGGCGTAGCTGAGCACCTGGCGGCAGCCGATGTCGAAGGTCCGGTTGATGGTTCCTTCCAGCGACGCCGCGGCCACGAGGTAGTACAGGACGTCGCGGACGGCGATCGCCTCGATCTTGTTGCGCACCCAGCTCGGGGCCGGCATCAGCGGGAGCGTCTCGGACAAGTGCCGGATCATTTCGAACGACGCCGAGCCTGAGCCGATCACAACGCCGGCCTGGAAGACCACTGCGTCCACCGGGCTGTCCAGGAACACCTTCCCCACCGCCTCGCGGGAGCGCATGTGGGTGGACAGTTCGGCGCCGGCCGGGTGCAGGCCGCCGAGGTAGACGATCCGGTCCACCCCGGCGGCGGCCGCGGCCCGGGCAGCCGTCCCGGCCATCGCCTTCTCCTTGGCCTCGAAGCCGGCACCGGCCGCCATGGAATGGACCAGGTAGTACAGGACGTCGACGCCGTCGAGCGCCGCCTGCAGGGCGTCGCCGTCGTCGAGGCTGCTGTGGATCACCTCGACGTCGTCCAGCCACGGCACGCCGGCGATCTTGGCCGGGGTGCGGACCACGACTTTGACCCTGTGTCCGGCTTCCAGGAGCCGGGGGACGAGCCGGCCGCCGATGTAGCCGGTGGCCCCGGTGACGAGCACGGTCTTCGGGGATGCGGCCTTTGCGGTGGCTGCCTGCGGGGCTGGAGCAGGAGTTCCAGCGGGTTCAGGGGTTGCGGTTGTGCCGTTCATGGTGACTCCTTGTCAGCCAGCGGTTGGCGGGTGGCCTACCAAGCCATTCGGTGCGGGGCCCGCTTTGGATGGGCCCGCTTTGGATGGGCCCGCGTTGGAGGGGCCGGCGCTCCTCCAGCCAGCCTAGCCCCGTCGGCGGGGCCCGGGCAGATCACGTGGGCAGTCTCGTCGGCCGGGGCCCGTCGGCGGGCCCCGGGGCTCCGCGGTAGGCTTGGAGGGCCCGGGATTCTCACGAATTTCGGCTATTCGTGTTGCCTGCACCCCGTGATCCCATCAGGAGCAACAGCTATGAGCCTCAACGGCCCCTCTCTCACCGGTTTGCGCCGTGTCCTCGCCGAAGACCGGAACTACGCCCGGATCCAGGCCGAGGCCGCCCGCGGGTTCGCCGCCCGCAGCGAGGATTACCAGATCAGCGCCCCGGCCGGAATGCGGTCCACGCTGCTCGCGGAAATGGCGGACGGACTCGCGACCCTGGCGGGGAACGAAGCTGGCCTTGCCGAAGCCGGCACGGCCGGGGCGGGCCGGGGAGTGCCCGTGGTCCTGGCCGTCACCGCGACCGGCCGCGAGGCCGAGGACCTGACCGAGGCCCTGCGCGCCTTCCTGCCGGCCGACGCGGTCGCGGAGTTCCCCAGCTGGGAGACGCTGCCGCATGAGCGGCTCTCCCCGCGCTCGGACACCGTGGGCCGGCGGCTGTCCGTGCTGCGGCGGCTCGCGCACCCCGAATCGTCCACCGGCGGTGCGTTGCGCGTGGTGGTGGCCCCCGTCCGCGCCGTCGTGCAGCCGATCGTCGCGGGCCTGGGCGAACTGGTGCCGGTGACCCTGAAGGTCGGCCAGGAGGCCCCCTTCAGCGGTGTCGTCAAGAGCCTTGCCGACGCCGCCTACGCCCGGGTGGACATGGTGACCCGCCGTGGCGAGTTCGCCGTCCGCGGCGGCATGCTGGACGTCTTCCCGCCCACCGAGGACCACCCCATCCGGGTCGAGTTCTTTGGCGACGAGGTGGACCAGATGCGCTGGTTCGCCGTCGCCGACCAGCGCTCGCTGACCGCGCCCGGCCTGCACCATCCCACCGAACTCCACGCCCCGCCGTGCCGCGAAATCCTGATCACGCCCTCCGTCATGTCCCGCGCCGCCACCCTGAAGTCCCAGCTCCCGGCCGCCGCGGACATGCTGGAGAAGATCGCCGGCGGCATCGCCGTCGAGGGCATGGAATCGCTGGCCCCCGTGCTGGTGGACGCCATGGTGCCGTTCCTGGACCAGCTCCCGGCGGGTTCCATCGCGGTGGTGATCGAGCCGGAGAAGGTCCGCACCCGGGCCCACGACCTCGCCGCCACGAACGAGGAGTTCCTCGAGGCTGCCTGGTCCACGGCGTCCGACGGCGGGACGGCGCCGCTCGACCTGACGTCCGCGGCCTCCGTTGCCCTGCACTCGGCCAGCTTCCGTTCGCTGACCGATACCCGCACCGCCGCCCTCGAGCACGGCGTCTCCTGGTGGTCCATCACATCGCTGGCCAGCGACGAAGAGCTGCTGCCCGACGTCGACGTCCTGAACCTGCACGCCCGGGAACCCCGAGGCTATCAGGGCGACGTGGCGGAAATGATGGACTTCATCGGCTCCCGCGTCCGGGACCAGTGGCGGATCGTCGTGGTCACCGAGGGCCCCGGCCCGGCGCAGCGCCTCGCCGAACTCTTCCACGACAACGACATCCCGTGCGCGCGGGTGGACACGCTCGAGGCGGATCCGCAGGCCGGGCTGATCGAGGTGACCACTGCCGCCGTCGGCCGCGGCTTTGTCCTGGATCCGCTCAAGCTGGCGCTGCTGACCGAGGCTGACCTGCTGGGCCGGACCTCGGCCGGGTCCACGAAGGACATGCGCCGGATGCCGTCCAAGCGGCGGAATGCCGTGGATCCGCTGCAGCTGGTGGCCGGCGACTCCGTGGTGCATGAACAGCACGGCATCGGCCGGTTCGTGGAGCTGATCCAGCGCAAGGTTGCCGGTGGCGGCGAGGGCGTGCGCGAATACCTGGTCCTGGAATATGCCCCGTCCAAGCGCGGGGCCCCGGGCGACCGGCTGTTCGTGCCCACCGACCAGCTGGACCAGGTCACCCGGTACGTGGGCGGCGACACTCCGGCGCTGAGCAAGATGGGCGGCGCGGACTGGGCGAGCACCAAGTCCAAGGCGCGCAAGGCGGTCAAGGAGATCGCCGGGGAGCTGATCCGGCTGTACTCGGCCCGGATGGCTTCCCGCGGCTACGCCTTCGGCCCGGACACCCCGTGGCAGCGGGAACTGGAGGAGGCCTTCCCGTACGTGGAGACCCCGGACCAGCTGACCACCATCAACGAGGTCAAGGCCGACATGGAGCGGGAGATCCCCATGGACCGGCTGATCTCCGGCGACGTCGGCTACGGCAAGACCGAGATTGCGGTCCGGGCCGCGTTCAAGGCGGTCCAGGACGGCAAGCAGGTCGCCGTGCTGGTGCCCACCACGCTGCTCGCCCAGCAACACTACGAGACGTTCACCGAACGGTTTTCCGGCTTCCCCCTCGTCGTCAAGCCGCTGTCCCGCTTCCAGACCGGCAAGGAGGCCAAGGAAACCGCCGACGGCGTCAAGAGCGGTTCCGTGGACGTCGTGATCGGCACGCACCGGCTGCTGTCCAAGGACTTCGGCTTCAAGGACCTTGGCCTGGTGATCGTGGACGAGGAGCAGCGCTTCGGCGTCGAACACAAGGAGGCGCTGAAAAAGATGCGCACCAACGTCGACGTCCTGGCCATGAGCGCCACCCCGATTCCGCGGACGCTGGAAATGTCCCTGACCGGCATCCGCGAAACGTCCACCCTGGCCACCCCGCCGGAGGAACGGCACCCCGTGCTGACATACGTGGGCCCGTACACGGACAAGCAGACCTCCGCCGCGATCCGCCGTGAGCTGATGCGCGAAGGCCAGGTGTTCTTCGTCCACAACCGGGTGTCCACGATCGACCGCACCGCGGCGAAGATCCGCGAACTGGTCCCGGAGGCCCGGGTGGAGGTGGCGCACGGGCAGATGTCCGAGAGCCGGCTGGAACAGATCATCGTGGACTTCTGGGAAAAACGCTTCGACGTCCTGGTCTGCACCACCATCATCGAGACCGGCCTGGACATCTCCAACGCCAACACCCTGATCGTGGACGGCGCGGACAAGTACGGCCTCTCCCAGCTGCACCAGCTGCGCGGACGTGTGGGCCGCGGCCGTGAACGCGCCTACGCCTACTTCCTCTACCCCTCGGAAAAGCCGCTCGGCGAGGTGGCGCTGGAACGGCTCAAGGCCGTCGCGACGCACAACGAGCTCGGCGCCGGCATGCAGCTGGCCATGAAGGACCTGGAAATCCGCGGGGCCGGCAACCTGCTCGGCGGCGAGCAGTCCGGCCACATCCAGGGCGTCGGCTTCGACCTCTATATCCGGCTGGTCGGCGAGGCCGTGGCCGAATACCGGGGCGAGGCCGAGGAGAAGGCCGCCGAAATGAAGATCGAGCTGCCGGTCAACGCGCACCTGCCGCACGACTACGTGCCGGGCGAGCGGCTGCGCCTGGAAGCCTACCGCAAGCTCGCCAGCGCCATCACCTACGAGGCGATCGAGGAGGTCCTCGCGGAGCTCGTGGACCGCTACGGCGAACTGCCGCTGCCGGCCACCAACCTGATCGACGTCGCCCGGTTCCGGGTGGGCGCCCGCGAGGCCGGGTTGTCCGATGTCGCGCTGCAGGGCAACTTCATCAAGTTCTCCCCGGCGCAGCTGCCCGAGTCCAAGCTCATGCGCCTGACCAGGATGTACCCCGGCGCGCAGGCGAAGCCTGCCCTGGACGCCGTGCTCGTCCCGAAGCCCAAGACCGCCAGGATCGGCGGCCGGGACCTGCAGGACGCCGAGATCCTGGAGTGGGCCAACGGCGTGATCCGCAACATCTTCTCCGACGCCCCTGTCTCTGCCACGCCGGCGGTGAAATAAAAGAATGATGGGAGGACATCACGCCGCGTCGGGAGCCGCGGCGTGGGTAGCCATTGCCTCGACCGGCCCGTATGCGCTCGGCTGGTACCCGCTGGATCCCACCGGAATCGTGATCGGCGCCATGGCGACGGCGGGGACCGCGCTGGTCTGCGACTGGGACCACCGCGCCAGCACGGTGGCGCACGCGCTGCCGCCGCTGTCCAACCTGGTGGCGCGCGGCATTGAGAACGCCAGCGGGGGCCACCGGCAGGGCACGCATTCGGTGCTGGGCGCGGCGTTCTTCGTGCTGCTGGCCACGATCGCCGGGCAGTGGCAGATGCAGACCCAGTGGGGGCTGCTGTCCGTCGGGGCCGGCCTGCTGTGCATGTTCATGATCAACATCGCCGCGAAGGCACTGAAACTCTTCCCGAAATTCGGCTGGATCAGCAACTGGATCGTCGGGCTGCTCATGGCCGGACTCGTGACGTGGTTCGCGCCGCACCAGTGGACCTGGCTGCCGGTTTCGATGCTCACCGGGGTGCTGGTGCACATTGTGGGGGACATGATCACCACCGGGGGAGTGCCGCTGCTCTGGCCACTGGTGATCAAGCCGCCGAAGGTCCTGCGCAAACTGCCGCTGCTGAAGAACGTCTGGAGGGCCAACGGGGCGTTCTCCATCCCGCTGCTGGGCCGGGCGGGATCGCGGCGGGAATGGTTCGTCCTGATCCCGGTGAGCGGCTACGCCATGGTGGGGATGTTTGGTGCCGGCCTGGCGGTGGCCAAAGCGCACTTCCCCGCGGCCCTGGCGCTCGGCACGGGGCTGGTCAAGGGCCTGTTCGCGCTGGTGCCCGGCTAGAACTGCAGCCGGTTAAATGACTGAAGCTCCGGATGATCCGGAGCTTCAGTCATTTAAGCGGAAGGAGTGGCTAGTTTTCGCCGGCCGAATCCGAGCGGCCCAGCAGGGTCTGCGGGATCCAGAACGCTGCGGCGAAGAGGACCAGGCAGACAGCCATCGGCCAGGTGTTGTCCAGCGTCAGGAAGGACAGCGAGTAGATCGCACCGAGGAACAAGACCATCATCGCGGCAAAGATGACGATGGTCGAGCCGAGGCTGTTTTCGGTCTGCGGGGTGGTGTTGCTGGACATTCGTTCCTCCTCGGCCCCGGGGGGCTCAAAAACTGTGGGCGGTGCCGGCACGGTCAGTACGCGGACGAACCCTGTTCACCCTTGACGATCGCGATACCGGAGCTGGCGCCAATACGTGTTGCACCTGCAGCAATCATAGCCTGCGCATCGGCCAGGGAACGCACGCCGCCGGAGGCCTTGACACCCAGGTCCGGGCCGACGGTGCGGCGCATGAGAGCGACGTCGTCGGCCGTGGCCCCGCCGCCGTTGAAGCCCGTGGAGGTCTTCACGAAGTCCGCCCCGGCTTCCACCGCGGCCTCGCAGGCGAGCACCTTCTGGTCATCGTCCAGCAGCGCTGTTTCGATGATGACTTTCAGGATGGCTCCGCCCTCGTGCACGGCGGCCGCGACGGCGGCGATGTCATCCACCAGCGCGCCCTTGTCGTTGGCACGGGCCGCGGCGATGTTGATGACCATGTCCACTTCTTCGGCACCGTCCAGGACCGCGCCGCGGGCCTCGAAGGCCTTGACGTCGCTCGGCGTGGCACCCAGCGGGAATCCCACCACGGAGCAGGTCAGGACGCCGGAGCCCTTGAGCGCTTTCTTGACGGTCTTGACCCAGACCGGGTTCACGCAGACCGACTTGAAGTGGTACTCCGCCGCCTCGGCGCAGACCTTGAGGATCTCCGCCTCGCTGGCCTCCGGCTTGAGCAGGGTGTGGTCGATGTAGGAGGCGATGTTGGGCGTCCCCCCGGTGGCGGCTTCTTGGCTCATGGTGGTCCCTTTCGTGGCGGGCCTGGGACGCGGCGGTCCCTTCCCGGGCCTTGTGGGCCTGCGGGCCCTGGCGGCGCCGCGTGGTGCGCGGCTTATCAGGGAACCATCTTGCCATAGGAATGTGCCCGGCGGATGCCCCGGCCGGGCCTCCCCGGCGCGTCTACGCGGCGGCCGCCAGGGGCCGGGCCATGGTGGCCTGAAGCAACTGGGAAGCGCACACCGACGCCGCGGAACCGGAGGCCACGAGCAGCCCGAGACGGACGCCGTCGTAAGCTGCCGCGTCGCCGATCGCCCAGATGCCCGGCACGGAGGTGCGGAAGTCCTGGCCGATGACGATCCCGCCGCCGGCAGCGGTGGCGAGCCCGGCCGTGGCGGCCAGTTCGTCGCGCGCGATGCGCTCCTCGGCGAGGATCACGAGGTCGCCGTTCATGCTGGAGCCGTCCTCGAAGACGATGCCGGACGCCGGCAGGGCGGACCCGGCGGCGGTGGGAACGACGGCGGCGGGACGGACTGTGGTGCGGACCGGGCGGACGCCGCGGGACCGGAGCACGGCCTCGGCCTGGCCGGCGGCCGAACCCGTGCCGACCAGGATGCCCAGGGGGCGGCGGCCGAGGACCCGGGTGACGTCCTTGACGGCCTCGCCCAGCCCGGCGGCGTCGTCGATCGTGGAATAGCTCAGGCACCGGGCGGCACCCTCCACCGGCGCCTCGGCGGGGGCAGAACCGGTGGCGATGACGAGCTCGTCGTAGTCGAACTCCATGCCGTCGGCGGTGGTCACGCGGCGGTTGTCCGCGTCGATGTAGCTGGCGGGCTGGCCGAAGCGGACGGACACCTGGGGCAGGACGGCGAGCTCCAGCAATTCCTCGGGGGCGTCGTCCCGGTTGCTGAGGACCGTGATGGCGCCGGCGAACGGGGTCCGGGCGAGCTGCCGGACGAGGGCCTGGGCGGCCCGGCCGGCGCCGGCGATGACGATCCTGGGCCGGGCGGCCGTTGTGGCTGCGGCAGCCGAAGCGCCTGCCAGGGCGGAGGTGGAGGTGGGAGACATTGCCGGAGCGGACATGTGCTGGCCCTTTCGCTGGGTGGCCATCGTGTGGCCGGTGTGCTTGATGAACCCCAGCGTAGGCGTCCGATTTTTCCGGGGTGTTTCCCGGGTGTTGCCGCTTCTGCCCTGCCTGTTCGCCAGTATTTACCGGCCGGTAATGCCGTGGGTCACACCCCCGGCGGAGGGCGCTTCGTGCAGACAGCTCGGCCGCCTCCGCTACACCCGGATCCGGTAGCCGCGCTTCACGACGGTTTCCACCAGCCGGGTGTCCGGCAGCGCGGACCGCAGCCGGCTGACGGTCATGTCGAGGGCATGCACGGAACCGCGCAGCTCCAGCAGGTCCGAGAGCGCCTCGCGGGACAGCACAGCCCCGCCGGCGCCGATCAGCGCGCGCAGCAGCAACAGCGGTGCGGGCGCCATCTCGACCGCCTCGCCGTTGATGCGCAGCGATCGGCCGCGCAGCTCCACGCTGCCGGAAACGGTGTCGAGCCGGCGGACGTGGTTGAGCGCCAGATGCTCGCAGACCAGCCGGATCAGGGCGCCCATCCGGAACCGTTCCGGGATCAGCGGGTGCAGCCCGGCATCGAGCAGGGGCTGCGCGGTGATGGGCCCGACGACGGCGGTCGCCACGGTGGTCTTCAGGCTCTCCACGAGCTGTTTGTAGACGCCCATCTCGTGCGCCGTGCTCCACATGGCGTCCACGGCGGGGGCGCTGGTGAACGTCAGGACATCCAGGTTGCCGCTGCACGCGGCTTCGATGAGCTTAGGCAACCGGTCCGCGCCGTCGGGCTTGACCCAGCGGTACGGGGTGACGGTCAGGACGGTGGCGCCGGACATGCGCAGGCGCTCGAGCTGGCGGACATCGGTGTAGCCGTGCAGCTGCACCGCGACTGTCTTGCCGCGCACACCCTCGGCCAGGAGCATGTCCACGAGCGTGGCCGTGGTTTCGTCGCTGCTGATTCCGACGTCGGCGAGGCCCGCGGCGCGCACGGCGCCGCGGGCCTTGGGTCCGCGGACGAACATGCGGGTGGCGGAGAGGGTCTCCAACAGCTGGTCGCCAATGCCAAACGTGTCCGCGGCCTCGCACCAGCGGCGCATGCCGTAGGCGGTGGTCGCGATGCAAAGGTCGGGCCGGGCGGCGATGATCGCCCGGGTGTCCTCGATCAGGCTCTGGTCCTCCCGGACCGGCGCGATCTTCAAGGCCGGGGCGTGAAGCACCTCGGCGCCGCGGCGTTCCAGGGCCTCGATGAGGTCCTGCGAGCGGCGGTGCGAGGTGACGCCGATCCGGAAGCCGTCCAGGGGAAGGTCCCGGTCGGTCGCGTCCTCAGCGGGTTCCGCCGCGGGTGCGCCGGCCGTTAATGCGGGGGTTAGTGCGGGGTTCAACGGGGACAGGGGTGCGCCGGGCTCCGGGAAGGCTGCGGCGACGGCGTTCAGTGCGCTCATGGGAATCCTTAAGCCTCCATCAGTGATGCGGCCAGACGGTCGAGCTCCGCCGTGGCCCCGGCGCAGCCCCGGTTGGCCTCGGCCACCCGGACAACGTCCCCGATCACCAGGACGGCGGGGTTGCTGCAGCCCGCGGCTGCGGAGGTGATGGTGCCCAGCTCGGCGATCGTGGTGCGCTGGCCGGGGCGGTAGCCGCGTTCGACGACCGCCATCGGCATGTCGGCGCGCATCCCGGCCCGGCGGAGTCCGGCTGCGAGGTGGTGCAGGGTGCCGATGCCCATCAGGACCACAATGGTTCCGCCGAGCCCGGCGAGGTGCGTCAATTCGTTCTCGGTCAGCGGGGCATGGCCGGAGACCACGGTGAACATGTGGCTGACTTCGCGGTGCGTGACCGGGATGCCGGCGGCGGCCGGAACCGAGATGGCGCTGGTGACTCCGGAGATCACGCGGACCGGAACCCCGGCCGCGACACAGGATGCGACTTCCTCGCCGCCGCGGCCGAACACATAGGGGTCCCCGCCCTTGAGGCGGACCACGTTGTTGCCGGCCAGCGCGCTTTCCACCATGAGCTTTTCGATGTCGGCCTGGCTGACCTTGTGGTGGCCGGGCTTCTTGCCCACATCCACAAGCTCTGCCGAGGTCAGGGACGGCAGATCCTGGTACGGGGCGAGCCGGTCGTAGAAGACGACGTCGGCATCGCGCAGCGCGGCGACGGCGGCGACCGTGAGCAGCTCGGTGGTCCCGGGGCCGCCGCCCACCAGCGTGACGTGGCCCGCCGGACCGGCCGGGGGCTCGGCCGCCACCGGAATGCCTGTGGCGCGGCACCGGCCCAGGAGGGCCTCCCAGCCCGGCTGGCCGTCGTCGACCGCCGCCACCAGGAACGGGCGCTCGGGCAACGGCCTGTCGATGCCGGCGCCCTGCGGGGTGCTGAGGTGGAACACGACGGCGCCGGCCGCCTCATAGCGCCGCACGGCCTGACGGGCGGCGTGGTCCGCGCCCGTGACCAGGACTTCGCGTCCGGTGAGGTCAATGGTGAGCTGCATGGCTATACCTCGTTCTCGTCAGACAGTCCCGGGGTGGTGGCACGGACCGGAATGGAAGCCCCGATCAGGACCGGCTGCTGACCGGCCAGCGCCTTCTCCTCCGCTGTCGCGGGGCGCATCTGGCCGCGCTCGTCGGACACGAAAGTGATCGAATCGTCTTTCTGGTCCGGGGCGTTGACGAAGGAGCGGAAGCGGCGGAGGCGCTCGGGATCCTTCAGCGTGTCGGCCCATTCGTCGACATAGGTGTCAACGTGCTTGGCCATGGCGGCCTCCAGGTCCTCGGCAATGCCCAGGGTGTCGTGCACCACCACGTCCTCGACGTGCTTGATGCCGCCATCGAGTTCTTCCTGCCAGCGCGCGGTGCGCTGCAGGCGGTCGGCCGTGCGGATGTAGTACATGAAGTAGCGGTCGATGTATTTGATCAGGGTTTCGTCGTCGAGGTCCTTGGCCAGCAGCTGGGCGTGCGCCGGGGTGGCGCCGCCGTTGCCGCCGACATACAGGTTCCAGCCGTCGGCGGTGGCGATGACGCCGACGTCCTTGCCCCGGGCCTCCGCACATTCGCGGGCGCAGCCGGAGACACCCATCTTCAGCTTGTGCGGGCTGCGGAGGCCGCGGTAGCGCAGTTCAAGCGCGATGGCCATGGCCACCGAATCCTGGACCCCGAAGCGGCACCACGTGGAGCCGACGCAGGACTTCACCGTGCGCAGGCTCTTGCCGTAGGCCTGGCCGGATTCGAAGCCGGCATCCACCAGGATCTTCCAGATTTCGGGCAGCTGCTCCAGCCGGGCGCCGAACATGTCGATCCGCTGCCCGCCGGTGATCTTGGTATAGAGGCCGTACTGCTCGGCGACCGCGGCGATCACGCCGAGTTTCTTCGGGGTGATCTCGCCGCCGGCGATCCGCGGAACCACCGAGTAGGTGCCGTCTTTCTGCATGTTGGCCAGGGCGCGGTCGTTGGTGTCCTGCAGGGTGCCGCGGCCGGCGTCCAGGACGTAGGCGCTGTTCTGGCTGGCGAGGATGTTGGCGATGGTCGGCTTGCAGATATCGCAGCCGGCCCCGGTGCCGTACTTGGCCATGATCTCCTCGAAGGAGGTCAGTTCCAGGACCCGGATGGCGTCGAAGAGTTCCTGGCGGGACAGCTCGATGTGCTCGCACAGGGCCTTGGAGACCTCGACGCCGGACTTGGTCAGTTCGGTCTCGAGCAGCTTCTTGAGCATCGGCACGCAGGATCCGCAGCTGGTGCCGGCGCGGGTGCAGCCCTTGAGCTCGCCGAGTTCCTGCACGGGCGCGTTGCCGTCGCAGCTCCCGCAGCCGTTGACGGTGTCGCGGATGGTTCCGGCCGAGACGTTGTTGCAGGAACACAGGATGGCGTCGTCCGGCAGGTTGACTTCCAGGACTTTGTCCCCGGCGTCGCCGCCGCCGGCGGCGGTGAGGTACGCGCCGGGCTCGGCGGCCAGTTCGCGGCCCAGCATGGGGCGCAGGGACGTGTAGGGCGAGGCGTCGCCCACGAAGATGCCGCCGAGCAGGGTCTTGGCATCGTCGGTGGTGACGATCTTCTGGTAGACGCCGCGGGCGGGGTCGGCGTAGACGATCTCGAGCGCGTGTTCCGTGCGGGCGAAGGCGTCACCGAAGCTGGCGACGTCGACGCCGGAGAGCTTGAGCTTGGTGGCGGTGTCGAAGCCGGGGAAGGTCGCGTCACCGCCGTGCAGCCGGTCCGCGACGATTTCGGCCATCGTGTTGGCCGGGGCCACGAGGCCCAGGCACATGCCGCCGAAGTTGGCGACCTCGCCGATGGCCCAGATGCCGGGGACCTCGGTGGAGCAGTCGTCGGAGATGACGACGCCGCCGCGCTGGCCGAGCTGGAACTGCTGCGGTGCGCCCTCTGCGGCCCGGAACAGCTCGTCGCGGGGCCGCACGCCGATCGCGACAATCACGATGTCGGCGTCGATGATCCTGCCGTCGGCCATGAGGACGCCGGTGACCTGGCCGTCGTCGTCGGAGAGGACCTCGGAGGGGAACACGCCCCCGTGGACGGTGAAGCCCTTGGCCTCGATCAGCCGGCCGAGTGCCTGCCCGGCACCCTCGTCCAGCTGGGTGTTCATGAGCCACGGCGAGCCGTTGATGACGATCGGGGTGGCACCGAGCTGTTCGGTGCCGGCGGCGGATTCCAGGCCCAGCAGACCGCCGCCGATGGTGACCGCGTTGACCTTCCGGCCCAGCTTCTCGGTGAGGTCCGCGATGGCCTTGTTGATGGACCAGACATCCTCAAGGGTGCGGTACACGTGGGTAAGCTCGGCGCCCGGGATGGGCAGGCGGGCAGCGTCCGAGCCCGTCGCGACCACCAGCTCGTCATACGGATAGACGGTTCCCGCCGCGGTCTGGACGGTCTTGCCGGCGGCGTCGATGCTGGTGACGCGCTCGCCGGTCTTGAGGTTCAGCGCCGTGTGGTCCCACATGGAAGCGCTGCCCAGGGTGAGGTCGACGTCGCCGTCGGTGAGTGCCTTGCTCAGCGCGACGCGGTCATAGGGGAGGTGGGCTTCCTCGGTGAGGACGGTAACGTGCCAGCCATCGAGTCCGCGGGCGTGCATGGCATCGGCGAACCGGTGCGCTGCGGGGCCGCCGCCTGCCACCACAATGCGGCGCGGGGCGGCGCTGGTTGCGCCCTGGTTCGGGTGGCTTGAGGGGTGTCCGGTCACGGTGGGCCTTTCGCATGGGCCGCAGACGGTGCTCTGCAGCTTGTCGTCCCAGACTAGGCAACCGGAATTTCGCTTCAGTTTCCCTTATGTTTCGTGATCTTAACTTCTGCATCACGAATGCATTTCCCGCCGTGTGAGCTCTCTTTTACGCGCCGGACACATCCGGCGCGTCCGGATGAAACACCGCGGACCTAGCTTGAATATGTGGCCGCAGCAGCGGTTGAGCCCGTAAGGGATGTACTAGAGAGGGGCCGGGATGACCGCCGTACTTGAAACCGCCGTACACGACGTTGAGGACCAAATTACTTCAGCCGCAGCCGGCTGGCACCGGGTGTGCGCCGTGGCGGACCTGGAACCCGCCTGGGGCGAGGCAGCACTGATTGCGGGCCGCCAGGTGGCACTGTTCCGCACCCTGTCCGGTGAGGTTTTCGCCGTCGCACAAGAAGACCCGGCCACCGGGGCGAACGTCATGGCACGCGGCATCACCGGATCCCGCGGGGACCGGCCCACGGTGGCATCGCCGTTGCACAAGGAGGTCTACGACCTCGCCACCGGGGAATGCCTCGGCAGCCCGGAACTCCGCCTCGCCACCTTCGGTACCCGGATTGTGGGCGGGTACATTGAGGTGCAGCTCTAGAGGCCCAGTGCCTCGCGGACGTCCGCAAGAACGCCGTCCAGAGCCGTGCGGGCCTCGTCCCGGGCTGCCGGAAGCTCGGCGGCCGAGCCGACACTGCGGATGACTTCCAGGTAGCACTTGAGCTTCGGTTCCGTGCCGCTGGGACGGATGATGACGCGGCTGAGGTCCCGGGTCAGGTACAGCAGTCCCTCGGTGGGCGGGAGGAGTTCGCTGCCCTCGGCAAGGTCCGTGACGGCCTCGACGGCGGAGCCGCCGAACGATTCCGGCGGGCTCACGCGCAGCCGGTTCATCATCGCGTCCAGCAGGCCGAGGTCCGCCACCCGGATGCTGAGCTGGTCGCTCGCGTGCAGCCCGTGCACCAGGTACAGCTCGTCCAGGGTGTCAAAGATCGTCTTGCCCTCGGCCTTTGCGGCCGCCGCGAGTTCGGCGATGAGGACCGCGGCCGAAATGCCGTCCTTGTCGCGCACCAGCGACGGGGCAACGCAGTAGCCCAGCGCCTCCTCGTAGCCGTAGACCAGCCCCGGCACCCGGGCGATCCACTTGAAGCCGGTCAGGGTTTCCTCGTGGGCGTAGCCTGCCGCGGCCGCGATCCGCGCCAGCAGCCGGGAAGAGACGATCGAGTTGGCGAACACACCGGCCGGTGCTTCGCCGGCGGCGGCCTGGCGCGCCACGACGTGGGCACCGAGCAGGGCGCCCACCTCGTCGCCGCGCAGCATGCGCCACGCTCCGGTGTCAGGGTCCTTCGCCGCCACGGCCGCCCGGTCGGCGTCGGGGTCGTTGGCGATCACGATGTCGGCGTCCGTGCGTGTCGCCGCCTCGAGGGCCAGATCCAGCGCCCCGGGTTCCTCCGGGTTGGGGAAGTTCACCGTGGGGAAGTCCGGATCCGGCTGCGCCTGTTCGGTGACGAGCGTGACGTCGTCGAATCCGGCGGCGTTCAGCACCGCGACGGCCGTTTCCCCGCCCACGCCGTGCATGGGGGTCAGGACAATCTTCAGCCCGCGGGCCGGGAAGTGCTCAGGAACCGCCAGGGCTGCGACGGCGCGCTGGTAGTCGGCCGCGATAGAGGGCGCCAGCACGGTCCACCCGTCCGCGGCCAGAACGATGGAATCCAGGGCGCCGACGGCGTCGATCTTCGCCGCTATCAGGGCGTCGTAGGGTGCCACGATCTGGGCGCCGCGGCCGCTCTCCTCGACGGCATGACGGCCGAGGTACACCTTGTAGCCGTTGTCCTGGGGCGGGTTGTGGCTGGCGGTCACCATGACGCCGCCGTCGCAGTCCAGCGCCCGCACGGCGTAGGCGAGCAGCGGGGTGGGCAGCGCGGCCGGCATCAGGAAGGTCTCAACCCCGGCCGCGGAAAGGATCGCGGCGGTTTCCTGGGCGAAAATATCGGAGTTGTAGCGGGCGTCGTAGCCGACGACGGCGCGGGGCCGGGTGCCGGGGGAGGCCTGTTCGACGGCGTTGGTGAGGAAGGCGGTGAAACCGGCCGCGGCGCGGCGGACCACCACGCGGTTCATCCGGTTTGGACCCGGGCCGAGGGCCGCCCGCAGTCCGGCGGTGCCGAACTGGAGGGTGCCGCTGAAGCTGTCGGCCAGTTCCTGGCGGGCCGCGGCCACGCCCCCGTCGGTGAGGCGGATCAGTTCTGCGAGGGCAGCAGCGGTGGCGGGGTCCGGGTCTTGGCTTGCCCAATCGCGGGCATCGCTCAGGAGTCGGGCGAGTTCGGCATCAGAAGACGTCATGGAACCAAACTATCGCCAAACGCGGGCGATTCCTGCCCAGACAATCGAGAGTTCGGGTTTCAGTTCCATCTCGGGAGCTTTCGCGGGACCTTGACACCCAAATTTCCGGACACGTAGCGTCTGGAATATGAAGATGGGCCGTGGCATCGAATGGGCCGTGCACAGTTGCGTCAACATGGCCTGGACACCGCCCGGTGAACCGGTGAACAGCGCCCGGCTGGCCGAGTACTACAAACTCCCGGCCGCCTACCTCAACAAGCAGTTTCAGTCGCTGGTCCGGGCCGGCGTCCTGGACTCGGTTTCGGGCCCCCGCGGCGGATTTCTTTTGGCGCGCCGGCCCGAAAACATCACCGTGCTGGACATCGTGCTGGCGCTGGAGGGCCAGGAGCCGGCTTTCCGGTGCGAGGCGATCCTCGGGAATGTCCCGGAGCCGGACCGGCAGGAGAACTTCGCGCGGACGTGCCTCATTTCCCAGACCATGCGCCAGGCCGAACTCGCGTGGCGGCAGGCGCTGGCGCGCCAGAGCATCGCCGGGATCGCGGACTCGATGGAGCGGCGGTTCCCGGCGGACAAGGCAAAGGTCCTGGACTACCTGGCCGCGGAATAGCGGCAGCCGGGTCGTCCAGGACCTGTCGGGGGGCCACTCTCTGGCCCCAGAGCCTGGATTCGGCCCAGATCAGAGCTTGGCGATGATGTCTGCGAGCAGCTTGGAAATGCGCGGCCCGGCGGCCTGGCCGGCCTCAAGGACTTCCTCGTGGCTGAGCGGCACGGGGCTGATCCCGGCGGCAAGGTTGGTCACCAGCGAGATGCCGAAGACCTCCATGCCGGCGTGACGGCCGGCGATCGCCTCAAGTGCCGTGGACATGCCCACCAGGTCGGCGCCGATCCGCTTGGCGTACTGCACCTCGGCGGGTGTCTCGTAGTGCGGGCCGGTGAACTGGGCGTAGACGCCCTCGTCCAGTGACGGGTCGACTTCGCGGGCCAGCCCGCGGATCCGTGCGGAGTACAGGTCCGTCAGGTCCACGAACGTGGCCCCTTCCAGCGGGGAGGTGGCGGTGAGGTTGATGTGGTCGCTGATGAGCACCGGCGTGCCGGGCGCCCAGTTTTCGTTGAGCCCGCCGCAGCCGTTGGTCAGCACGAGGGTCTTGCAGCCGGCGGCGGCGGCGGTGCGCACGCCGTGCACCACGGCGCGGACGCCCTTGCCCTCGTAGTAGTGCGTGCGTGCGCCCAGGACCAGGGCCCGCTTGCCCTCTTTGGTCAGGACCGAACGGATGGTGCCCACGTGCCCCACCACTGACGGTGCGGAGAAGCCGGGGATTTCGGCGGCGGACAAGGTGGCGGTGGTATCGCCGATGAGTTCGGCGGCGTCGCCCCAGCCCGAGCCGAGGACCAGCGCGACGTCATGGGTGTCGACGCCCGTCTCTTCGGCGATGTAGGCGGCGGCGTCGCGGGCGGCGTCGAAGGGGTCTGCATTCAGGAATTCTGTATAGCTCACTGGTACAAGTTATCCTGCGCCGGGCCTGCTGCCCAGCATGCACGAATGGACGCGCGCGGCCCGGATTCTTGGGGCTCCGGTTCGGATGGTGGACAATGGTGGATTGTGACTACGCATCCTGACTTCAGTTCACCCCGTATCGCAATTCTCGGCGGAGGACCCGGTGGCTACGAAGCCGCTATGGTCGCCGCCTCGCTGGGGGCGCAGGTCACCATCATCGAGCGTGCCGGCCTCGGCGGCTCCGCGGTGCTGACCGACGTCGTTCCGTCCAAAACCCTGATCGCGACGGCAGACCTGATGACCCGCGTCGGCGAGGCCGGCGAGCTCGGCGTTAAATTCGACCTCGACGGCGGCGACTGCACGCCCACGATGCGCGCGGACCTCAAGCACATCAACGACCGCCTGCTGCGGCTGGCGCGGAAGCAGTCGGAGGACATCCAGGTCGGGCTGGAACACCAGAACGTCCGCATCCTGATCGGCTCCGGCAGGCTTCTGGACAACCACACCATCGAGGTCCTCACTTCCGAGGGCACCGAGACGGTGGAAGCCGACACCATCCTGCTGGCGGTCGGAGCCCACCCGCGCGAGCTGCCCACGGCCCGCCCGGACGGTGAGCGCATCCTCAACTGGGCCCAGATCTACAACATGGACGTGCTCCCCGAAGAGCTGATCGTGGTAGGTTCCGGCGTCACAGGCGCGGAATTCGCCTCGGCCTACAACGGCCTGGGGTCCAAGGTCACCCTGATTTCCAGCCGCGACCGCGTCCTGCCGGGCTCGGACACCGACGCCGCCGAGGTCCTCGAGGGCGTCTTCGAACGCCGCGGACTGAAGGTGCTCTCCCGCGCCCGCGCCGAGACCGTCGAGCGCACGGACGACGGCGTCGTGGTCACCCTCGGCGACGGTTCGAAGGTGACCGGCAGCCACTGCCTGGTCTGCGTCGGCTCCATCCCCAACACGGCCGGCATCGGCCTTGAAGAAGCCGGCGTCGCGCTGACCGAGAGCGGCCACATCAAGGTCGACGGCGTCTCGCGCACCACTGCGCCGAACATCTACGCCGCGGGCGACTGCACCGGCGTGCTGGCACTCGCCTCCGTCGCCGCGATGCAGGGCAGGATCGCGATCGCGCACTTCCTGGGCGACAGCGTCATGCCCCTGAAGCTGCACCAGGTCGCATCCAACATCTTCACCTCGCCCGAGATTGCGAACGTGGGCGTCTCCGAGGCCGAGATTGATTCGGGCAAGTACCAGGCCGACGTCATCAAACTGTCCCTGCGCAGCAACGCCCGCGCCAAGATGCGCAACCACCGCGACGGCTTCGTCAAGATCTTCGCCCGCAAGGGATCCGGCACCGTGATCGGCGGGGTGGTGGTAGGCCCGAACGCCTCCGAGCTCATCTTCGCGATCTCCCTCGCCGTCACCCAAAAACTGCACGTCGACGACGTCGCCAGCACCTTCACGGTGTACCCGTCGCTGAGCGGCTCCATCTCCGAAGCGGCCCGGCGGCTCCACGTCCACATGTAGTCCTGCTGCGAAGACGGAGGCCGTAGCCATGCAGAGTCCACGCGCCGTTGTTGACTCCGTGGAACAGCACCCCGGGCTGCCCTCCGGCCCGGAGGAACGTTTTGCCGGCTACGGCGTGATGGGCGTTCCGTTCAGCTCCGGCCACATCCTGGCCCTGCGGCATTTTCCGGCCTCCTCCGTCGGCCCGGGCTACACCTCGGTCTGGATCCGTGACCCTGCGGGCATCTGGACGATGCACAGCACCACCGACCCCGGATTCTCGTGCCCCCGCTACTTCGGCAGCGCCCTCGGAGCCGTCTCAACGGGCGGGATCTCCATCCGGTGGCGCGACGGCTACTGCTTCACCGTGGAAGTCGGGGAGGGGGTAGACCTGAGCTGGGACCTGACGCTGGCGGCGACCCCTGTCACCCGGCTCATGTCCGCGGTGTCCGGTGCCGTTCCGGACCGGTTGTGGCGCAGCCGGACGTTCCTGCGGGCCATGGGGGCTGTCGCCGGTCCGGTGCTGGGGGCGGGGCGCATCGGGTTGACGGGCAGGGTGCCCAACGGGCAAAGCTTCGGTGCACGCCCGCGCCGGATGTGGATTGTCCGCGAAAGCACAGCACACCTGTTGGGCCGAAGCCTGGGACAGGCCGCGGCGCTTCCTGTCCAGGACAGGCTCGGGGACTTCTGGATCCCGCAGCGCGGCATCTTCATGATCGGCTCATCCGTGTTCGAACCGGGAGGCTAGTACGGTGCGTTGAAAGTCCCGAGGCGCGACAGCCAGCTGGGAACGTGCACCCGAACGGATGAACGGGGTGTAAATTCTCGCCGCCCAACAGGCATTCCTGTGTGCCGACGGCCCTAGGATGAATCTCGTCATTCGCACTCATCCAAGGGGACTACATGAGTTATCCGCAGCAACCGAATGCATTTCCGCCCCAGACCGGAGGGACGCCGCTTTGGGCGCCGCTCTATGGGGCTACCCTCCAGCAGGCCGTCCAGCGATTTTTCAAGAAGTACGCCACCTTCTCCGGCCGGGCCAGCCGCAGCGAGTACTGGTGGTGGGCGCTGGTGTCCCTCATCGTGGGGATAGTCATCAACATCATCACGAGCACCGGCACGACGACTAATGCGTCCGGAGCCGCCGTGACAGGACCCGGTGCCATTATCGGGTTGATCCTTGCTGTCATTTGGGGGCTCGGGACGATCGTTCCGTCCCTGGCCCTGCTGGCCCGGCGTCTGCATGACGTGAACCTGAGCGCCTGGCTGATCCTGCTGGTCCTGGTGCCGTTCCTCGGCGGCCTGGCGCTGCTGGTGATGACTATCCTGCAGTCCAACCCGGCCGGCCAGCGGTTCGACCAGCCATCCGGCTACTAGCGCGCTTTCGATGAGCGAAGAATCCCTGGCCGGGAACCCGGGCAGGGATTCTTCGTTTTCAGCAGTCTGGTGCATCGCCGTGCGGGGGCCTTAGACCCTATGGTGCCGACCCGCACGGCTCCCACACTGGAACATGGCCAAAATCTATATCCCCTACGGGACCGTCGAGGGACAAACCGCCCATATCGTGGAGTACATCGCCGAGGTGGTCCGGGCGAACGGGCACCAGGCGGAGACGGCGGACCTCAAGCATTCCCCAAACCCGATTCCGAGCGGCTACGACGGCGTGATCGTGGCGGCTTCGGTGCACGTGGGGAAGCACGAGGGATACGTCGCGGACTTCGTCAAGAAGAACCTCACTGAGCTCGAACGATTGCCTTCGGCCCTGGTTTCGGTGAGCATGGCCGCCCACGGAGACGAGCAGACCGCGGAGGGCTACGTGGAGAAGTTTGAGCAGGACACGGGGTGGCGGCCCGCGCACGTCGGGTTGTTCGCCGGCGCCGTGCTCTACACCCACTACGGGTTCATCAAGAAGCACGTCATGAAGAAGATCGCCAGCGACAAGGGCTCCCTGGACACGGACACGTCCCGTGACTACGTCTACACCGAATGGGACGGCGTCCGGCGCTTCACGGAGGACTTCCTGGCCCAGTTGGCCGAGCCAGGACGCCAGCAGTAGAGCCCAGCAGCAGGGCTCAGGAGCAGGCGTAGGGCGGAACGGTGTCGCCGGGGGCAAAGGGCCGGAACCAGTGCTCGAAAGCCAGGCTCCCGCCGCCGTCGCCGTCAGCGCCGCCGCTGTGCGGGCCGTCGTCGTCGGAGTACAGTGCGGCACTTTCGGCGTCCTCCGGCAGGACTTCCTCGACGGCGGCCCGCCAGTCGTCCGGGAGGTCGAGTTCGTAGATGTCCTCGGTGATTTCCGCCTGATCGAGCAGGCAGCGCACGGCGAGTTCCGCCGCGAGGCAGCCGGGGGCGGTCCAGCCCCTGACCAGGCACGCGGTGACGTCGGCTGCGACCACGATGAACTTCTGGGTGAATTTCGCGTCGTAACCGTCGGCGAACTGCGGCGGCAGCGAGGACAGGACCGAGGTCCCGGCAATGTTGGTGGGCGTGACTGCATCCAGAGCGCTGAGAGTTCCGAGATCGCGGAACAGCTGGTCGATGAGGATGCTCGCTGAGTTCCACAGGAGACCGGCCAGCAGGCGGGTCTGGCCCACGGCTTTGCGCCGGTCGTCCAGGGAAACGGCGGCCATCTCGACCAGGTCCTCGGGATCAAACTGGAGCCGCTGCTCGGCGGTCATGTCATCCGGGTGCGGGTCGAGCCCGAGCAGTTCCAGGCTCAGCCCGGTTAGTTTCCCGGCGTCAGCCAGCAGCTCTTCGGTGATGTCGTCGTCGTCGGCGCTCATGGCCCCGATGCTACCCGCCGTTTGCCCGTGGCCCGATTTGCGTTACGCGGCCGCCTTTGGCGGCGGCGCGGCAGTCTCAGGCCGCCGCCGGGTGAATCGTTCCCGACGTCGAACCGGCCCGGGCCATCCGGACGGACAGCAGATAGGCGATCCCGCAGGCCAGGGGAACCAGGCTGGCCGCGATCAGCGATCCGACCGCGCCCGACCTTCCGATGATCGTGATCAACAGCGGCAGTACCCCCAGGGCCACCAGCAGCCAGCCGGCCAGCGCGGTAACTTTCAGGCCGAGAACGGCGGCCGGAAAAGCCAGCGCGAGCACGCTGACGGCGATGACGGGGCCGTTGTCGCTGAGGAAGGCGCTCAGGGCAGCGGGGTCGAAGGCGAGCCACACGCACGCGGCAATGAAGGCAGAAGCGAGGGCGAGCAGCAGGGGAGCGGTTGCCGCCGGCCAGAACCAGGCCGAGACCGCGAGGATGAGCATCGGCACCACCCAGGCGAGCGTCATCAGCGTCCCGGTTGTTCCGCCCGGGTCCTGCATCGCGAACCCGCCGATGAAGATTCCGCCGATGACGGTGAACGCCGCCATGACGGCCGCTCCGGTGCGCGTCAGCGCGGCCGCCCGCCGCTGCGGATCCTTTTCGCGAGACATGACAACACCCATCACGACGGCGAACACAATAATCGCACCGAGCGCCAAAATGACTGGGACGTTCATGGGATGCCTCCTGCGCCTGAACGGAACCTACGTTCATTGCATCCCCGGCCCCCGGCTGTGCCAAGGGGAGAAAGGCCCGCTTCGCGGTTAGCGGAGGTGCTGAGTGCCCTGAACTCCGGGCTTCCCGGTATGTGGTCATTCCGGTGTGGCGTGGAAGGTCGCGTAGCCTTGGCGGAACGGAACTTGCCAGAGCCCTCACGCCTCAAGCGCCGCAGTGCCTAAACCGCGGGAGAAAGGCCTCTACCTCCGGGCGTGCCGCGTAGGCATAATGTCGCTATGTGGATCCCCGCCCTGTTTCTTATCTTGGTCGTCATCGGGATACTGGTTACTTACTGGCAACTCACTCTGACAGGACTCTTCATCTGGGGGCTTGTGGCCTGGAAGAGGCGCCACGCCGCCGACACACGGTCGAGCTACGCCCGCAAGCCCGTCCAGGGCCGGCCTGTGGCCAAGCCGGTTCAGACCCGCCCCAGACCCAAGCCCGTGCACACCCGGCCTGAACCCACGGCCAAGACCAAGCCTTCCGTGAGCTGCCCGCGCCCGAATATCTGCCCCGGTGGACTGCGAACCGCCGGTTGGAAGCCGGCCGCGAGCACGCCCAGTGGCAGAAGAACTTCGACAACGCGGCGAACTAGAATTCAGGCAGCCGCCCCTTGAAAGTGGGCCTCGATGATGCTCCTGATGTCGTCGTGGCAGCCGCCACAGCCCGTGCCGGCGCGGGTGGAGGCCGATACCTCGGGCACCGTCCCGCAGCCCTCGGAGACGGCAGAAGCAATGGCCGTCCCGCTGACGCCGGCGCACCGGCAGACCGTCCGGGCCGGGTCGGCGGCACCTGCGGAAGCGAGCTGGTCCGGTCCGTCCAGGCGCAGGAGCAGCGACCGGTCGGCGGGCAGTTCGGCACCGCGCTCGAAGAGCTGCACCAGCTCCGCCGAGGTGCGCGGCATGCCCACGGCCACCAGCCCCTCCAGAACGCCCGCGCGGGTGGTCATCTTGACGTAGCGGCCGTGCTCGGGATCGGCCCACTGCGCGATCTGCAGCCGGGCCCGGCCGTTCACTGCCCCGGCGCTCAGGGCTTCCTCGTCCCAGGGGTCTGCGGACACGTCTCCGGCCACGGCCATGTTCATGCCGCGGGCCTTGAGCACGATCACGCCCGGCAGTTCCGCCGGCAGGGCCGGCAACGCTTCCGCGTCGCCAGTGGCGCCGGACGCCAGCAGGGTCAGGTAGTCGGCGAGCCATTCGGCCTGCCGCCAGCCCGGGCCGACCAGCCCGGACGGGCCGCGCGTCGTCCGGCACTCCACACACTCGGGGTCCGGGCAGCGGACCTCCGCGCAGTCGCCGATCGCGAAAATGTGGGGCTCGTGGTGGGCACGGAGCTTGTGGTCCACCAGGATCCCGGCACCGGTGGAGAGCCCGCAGCCCTCCGCCAGTTCGGTCCGCGGCCGGACACCGCAGGAGAGGACCAGGAGGTCGCCGTCGATCGCGGATCCGTCGTCCAGCAGCAAAGCGGAGAAGCCGCCGTCGGGCGCGTTATGTTCCACGCCGACCGAGCGGGCGTTGCCGGCCACCCGCACGCCGCAGTTCCGCAGGGAGGCCGCGAGCACGGCACCGCCGCCGCGGTCGATGTTCCGGCCCAGGGGATGCGGGCCGTTGTGCACCACGGTCACCGTGGCGCCTTCCTCGGCCGCGGCGAGGGCCGTCTCCAGGCCCAGCACGCCGCCGCCCAGGACCACTACTCGCTTGCCTCCCGCCACGGCCGAGTGGAGCACGGACGCGTCGCGGAGATCGCGCAGGGCGGTCACGCCCGGCGGCAACACCGGCGCGGCCGGGTCCGGGTTGAGCCCGGTCAGGTTGGGGATGACCGGCCGTGAACCGGTAGCGAAAACGAGCCGCTCGTAGCCGGGCGAGGTACCGTCGCTCAACAAAACCCGCTGACGGGCGCGGTCCACGCGGCGGACGCGGACGCCCAGCCGGACATCGACGCCGTCGGCCACCAGTGCCGCCGCATCCGCGAGGGCCAGCGCTGCCGGTGTCGTCCGGCCGACGCCCAGATCCGCCACCAGCACGCGGTTGTACGCCGCCTCGGACTCTTCACCGATCACCGTCAGGTGTGCGATGCCGCTGCGCACGGCCGGCAGCAGCTCGTCAATCAGCCTCGCGGCGACGGGCCCGAAGCCCACCACCACAATCCGCTCAGTCATGAGGTCTCCTCTGCTTGAAGAACACGGGCTTGAACGCCGCTGTGATTGCCGGCCAAGGGATCCGGGGAAACTGATGGCCGAATCCACACCTTGCTGGTCTTGAACTCGGGCATCCCGGAAATGGGGTCCGTGGCAGCCTCGGTGAGCCGGTTGGCGCTCTCGAGCTCCGGGAAGTGGAACGGCAGGAAGACCGTCTCCGGGCGGATATCCGTGCTCAGCTCGGCACGGCAGCTGACCACTCCGCGTTCGTTGGAAATCGAAACGTAATCCCCGTCGGCGATCCCCTGGGCGGCGGCCGCGGCGGGGTGGAGCTGCAGCCGCGCCTCCGGCTGGGCCTCGGCGAGGGCGGCCACCCGGCGGGTCTGCGCCCCGGACTGGTAGTGCTCCATCAGGCGGCCGGTGATGAGGGTCATCGGCGTGCCGGGACGATCGGCGCCGGCGCGGTCGGCCCGCTGGTCCGCCCGCTGGTCCGTCCGGCGTTCCGCCGCGGACGTGGAGCCCGAAGAGGAAGAACGACGCCGGGGCGTCACCGGCGTGAACACGGCCCGGCCGTTCGCGTGGGCGAAGGCGTCCAGGAAGAGCCGCGGCGTACCCGCGCTCCCGGCGGGGTACGGCCAGTAGGCGGCCTCGCCGCGGTCCAGCATGGCGTAGTCGATCCCGGAGTAGTCGGCCAGGCCGCCGGAGGACGCGAGCCGGAGCTCCTCGAACACCGTTTCCGGATCCTCGCTGAAGGTGGACGGCGCGTGCAGCATTTCGGCCAACCGGGTCATGATCCACAGCTCACTGCGGACACCGGGCGGGGGAGTGAGGGCCCGGCGGCGGCGGAGCACGCGGCCCTCAAGGTTGGTCAGGGTTCCTTCTTCCTCGGCCCACTGGGTCACCGGCAGGACCAGGTCCGCCTCGGCGGCGGTCTCGGAGAGGAAGAAGTCGCACACCACCAGGAAGTCCAGGCTGCGCAGGCCCGCGATCACGGCGTTCGCATCCGGGGCGGACACCGCCACGTTGGCGCCGTGCACGAAGAGGCACCGGACGCCGTCGGGCTGTCCTAGGGACTTCAGGAGTTCGACGGCCGGGAGGCCGGGGCCGGGAATCAGGGGTTCGGGGACGCCCCACACCCTGGCCATGTGGGCGCGTGCGGCGGGGTCGGTGATCTTCCGGTAGCCGGGGAGCTGGTCCGCCTTCTGGCCGTGTTCGCGGCCGCCCTGGCCGTTGCCCTGGCCGGTGAGCGTGCCGTAGCCGCTGCTCGCGGAGCCCGGCAGGCCCAGCAGCAGGGCGAGATTGATGGCGGCCGTGGCCGTGTCAGTGCCGTCCACGTGCTGTTCGACGCCGCGGCCGGTGAGGATGTAGCTGCCGCCCTTGCGGGCGCCGTCGGCCAGCCGCCGGGCGGTTTCCCGGATCAGCCCGGCGGGCACGCCGGTGATCGACTGGACCCGTTCGGGCCAGAAGCTGGCGACGCTGCGGAGCGCGGCGTCGTAGCCGGTGGTCCGGTCCGCGATGTATCGGGCGTCGGCGAGGCCCTCGTGGATCACCGCATGGGAGATGCCCAGGAGCAGGGCGAGGTCGGTGCCGGGCAACGGCTGCAGGTGCAGCCCGCCGCCGTCGGACGTAAACGCGGCGGTGGCGGAGCGTCGGGGGTCGACGACGATCAGCCCGCCGGCGTCGCGGGCCCCCTGGAGGTGCTGGACGAAGGGCGGCATGGTCTCGGCAACGTTGGAGCCGAGCATCAGGATGGTGCTGGCGGTGTCGAGGTCCGCGAGCGGGAACGGGAGCCCGCGGTCCAGGCCGAAGGCGCGCATGCCGGCCGCGGCGGCCGAGGACATGCAGAACCGCCCGTTGTAGTCGATCCGTGAGGTGCCCAAAGCCAGCCTGGCGAACTTGCCCAGCTGGTAGGCCTTCTCATTGGTGAGGCCGCCGCCGCCAAACACGCCCACGGCGTCAGCCCCGTGCTCGAGGCGGGCCCGCTTTACGGCGGAGACGATCCGCGTGAGGGCCTCGTCCCAGCTGACCGGGTGGTGGACGCCGTCGGCGCCCTTCAGCAGGGGCTCAGTGACGCGGCCCGGGTGGTCCAGCAGCGAGGCGGAGGTCCAGCCTTTGCGGCACAGGCCGCCGCGGTTGGTGGGGAAGTCGCGTCCGGCGACTGTCAGGAGCGGCGCGGACGTGGGGGCGGTGTCGGGCGCCGGCGTGGCCGGTACGGGGTCTGACCCCGGCTGGACAGCCGGGGTCAGAGCCGCTGGAGATGTGAGCGTCATGGCGCACTGCAGGGCGCAGTAAGGGCAGTGCGTGTCGGCGCTTTTGGTCATGTTAGACGTGTCCCATCGCGTTTCGGTTGGCGTTGCGGATGTAGCAGAACCAGCAGACCACCAGCATCAGGACGTAGGCCCCCACGAATCCGTAGAACGCCGAGGTGTAGGAGCCGCTGGCCGTGTTGGAGGCGTTGAGGACCTGGGGGATGATGAATCCGCCGTAGGCGCCGATGGCCGAGATCAGGCCGAGGGCCGAGGACGCGAGCCGCTGGGTGGTGTGCGTGCTGGCCCCGGAGCGGGCGGCCCGGCTGGAGGTGGCGAAGATGATCGGGATCATGCGGTAGGTGGCGCCGTTTCCGAAGCCGCTCGCGGTGAAGAGGAGCAGGAACAGGAAGAGGAAGAGCCAGAAGTTCTTCAGCGGCAGGGTCCAGAGCATGGTGAGGGTGATGACGGCCATGGCGGCGAAGGCTGCGACGGTCATGCGGGCGCCGCCCATCCGGTCTGCCATGCGCCCGCCGTAGGGGCGGGCCAGGGATCCGACCAGCGGGCCGAGGAAGGCCAGGGACAGGGCCACGGCGCCGACGGAGATTGAGGAGAATGCCGGGAAGTAGTCCTTGATGAGCTTGGGGAAGACGCCGGCGAAGCCGATGAAGGAGCCGAAGGTGCCGATGTACAGCAGCGCCATGATCCACAGGTGCGGCTCTTTGATCGCGGCCAGCGAACCTGCGACGTCACCCTTGGCGCTGGTGAGGTTGTCCATGTACTTCCAGGCACCGAAGGCCGCCAGCAGGATCAGCGGAACCCACATGAACCCTGCGACGGGCAGGTTCACGCTGCCGGCTGCCAGCAGCGTGATGGCGATCGGCACGGCCAGCTGTGCGACGGCGGCACCGAGGTTTCCGCCGGCGGCGTTCAGGCCCAGGGCCCAGCCCTTTTCCCGTGCGGGGTAGAAGAAGGTGATGTTCGCCATCGAGCTGGCGAAGTTGCCGCCGCCGAATCCGGCCAGCGCTGCCACGAACAGCATGACGCCGAAGGGGGTGGCCGGGTTGGCGACGCACAGGCCCAGGCCGATCGTCGGGATCAGCAGCAACAGGGCGGAGACGATGGTCCAGTTGCGGCCGCCGAAGCGGGGAACCATGAACGTGTAGGGGATCCGGAGCGTGGCGCCGACGAGGCTTGGCATGGAGATCAGCCAGAAGATCTCGTTGGTGGAGAACTTGAAGCCGGCGGAGGGAAGCTGGACCACCACGATCGACCACAGCTGCCAGACCACGAAGCCCAGGAACTCGGCGAAGATGGACCAGTTCAGGTTGCGCCGGGCGATCGAGCGGCCGGCCGACTCCCACTGCTCCTTGTTTTCTGCGTCCCAGTTGGCGATCCAGCGGCCGGGCCGGTGGTCGAGGGTAAGGGTGCCGCCGGTACTGGCGGCGCCGACCTCTGCGGTGCCGATTTCGGCGGTGCGTTCAGCAGTCACTTGGGAGACCTCCTTGGGGGGTGATGTCCTTCAAAGGTAGGGACGCCGCGTTTCCGGGACGGACGCGGTTTATTAACGCGCTGTGACTTTTGCCTATCGGGGCTTTTATGACGGTGTGAGAATAGGTGTGACGACCACCACGTGAGACGGCGACACGAAGTCCAAATGACGGACTATTTGTCCACTGACTGGACGGTGGGACCTATTATCAGACGTATACGAATCCCTAGCCGGCGGCCCCGGGCATCGGGCTCTAGGGGAATATCCGACCGGTCTTCATGAAAGCGTTACTACATGTCATCCACTGCAACCTCCGCGGAGCATGGGTCCACCAAGCAGGTGAATTCGCGCGGCCGCGTGATTGTCGCCAGCCTGATCGGTACCACCGTCGAGTTCTATGACTTCTACGTTTACGCCACCGCGGCTGTGCTCGTCTTCCCGAAGCTCTTCTTCCCCGGGCAGAACGAGACCACCCAGCTGCTGGCATCCTTCGCCGTGTTCGGCGTGGCGTTCATCGCCCGCCCGCTCGGCTCGGTGGTCTTCGGCCACTTCGGTGACAAGTTCGGACGCAAGGGCACGCTTGTGGCCTCGCTGCTGACGATGGGTATTGCCACCTTCCTGATCGGATGCCTTCCGACGGCGACCGTCCCGGGCTGGGAATTCTGGGCCCCGGCCCTGCTGGTCGTGATGCGCTTCGCCCAGGGCCTGGCGCTCGGCGGCGAATGGAGCGGCGCGGCCCTGCTCGCCACCGAGAACGCCCCGTCGAACAAGCGCGCCATCTACGGCACGTTCCCGCAGCTGGGTGCCCCGATCGGCTTCATCATCGCCAACGTGATCTTCCTGGTCTTCAGCTACGCCCTGACGCCGGACGCCTTCATGGCCTGGGGCTGGCGTGTACCGTTCCTGCTCAGCGCCGTCATGGTGATCATCGGCCTCTACGTCCGGCTCAAGCTGATCGAAACCCCGGCCTTCACCAAGGTCATCGAATCCAATGAGGTCGCCAAGCTGCCGCTGGCCCGGGTCTTCAAGTCCAGCTGGCGCAAGCTGATCCTGGGCACGTTCATCATGCTCGCCACCTACGTGCTCTTCTACCTGATGACCACGTTCACGCTGACCTACGGCACCCGGGCCTCCAGCCTGGACGCCGCGAAGGCCGCAGCGGAGAAGGCCGGCAAGCCGATGACCGAGGCCGCCGCCGCCGCATTCGTCCCGGGCCTGGGCTACACCCGCAACGACTTCCTCTGGATGCTGATCGCCGGCGTCGTATTCTTCGGTATCTTCACGCTGGTCTCCGGCCCGCTGGCCGAGAAATACGGCCGCCGCAAGATGCTGATCGTTGTAACTTTCGGCATCATCGCCTTCGGCCTGCTCTTCGTTCCGCTGTTTAGCGCCGGGTTCGTGGGCACCATGGCCCTGCTGATCATCGGCTTCTCCCTGATGGGTCTGACCTTCGGGCCCATGGGTGCGCTCCTGCCGGAGCTGTTCCCGACGAACGTCCGGTACACCGGCTCGGCCATCAGCTACAACTTCTCCAGCATCCTGGGTGCGGCCGTCGCCCCGTTCATCGCCGTCTGGCTCTGGGAAATGGGGAAGGGCAGCCCCGGGCTGGTCGGTGTCTACCTCGCCGCCATGGCGGTGCTGACGCTGATCGCCCTGTTCGTGAGCAAGGAAACCCGGGACCTCGACTACACCAACAACGTGGCCTAACGTCCGTTCCCTATTCCTGACGGGAGAAGCCCGGTGTGTTCAGTGAACACGCCGGGCTTCTTCGTTCGCAGGCGGGGGCAGCGGGGCGGGGCCGCGGGGGCTCAGCGCGCGTAGCGCTGCACGAAGTTCCGCAGGATTTTCATCGGTTCCGTCGCGGTGAACTGCCGGGCGTCGGCCATGAGCATTTCGGCCGATTCCGGCGGGAAGTAGCCGGCGTGGCGGTAGATGTCGATCCTGGTGACGAGCCCTTCTGCATCGAGCTCGGGGTGGAACTGGGTGGCGTACAAGTTGGTCTTGATCCGGAACATGTGCACCGGGCAGGCGGCCGAGCTCGCCAGCAGCACCGCATGGGAGGGCAGCACGGTGCAGGCTTCCTTGTGGCCGGTGAACGCCGTGAAGCTCTCCGGCAGCCCGCGCAGGAGGGGATCCTGCAGCCCCTCCGCCGTCAGTTTGATGGTGACGCCGCCGAGGCCCTCGCCGTAGGTCCGGTCGATCACGGCGCCCTGGTGCAGTCCAAGGGTGCCGACGCCGTAGCAGGCGCCGAGGAACGGGAAGTCCTCGGCCACGATCCTGTCCAGCAGGCCGGCGAGTTCGCGCTCCACCCGGTGCTGGGTGGCGCTCTTGTGCTCGGCAGGGTCGCTGGAGGTGAACGGACTGCCGCCCACAATAACGCCCGAATAGTCGGACAGTTCCAGCTCGGGCAGCGGGGCGGCTTCCATCCGGATCCTGTGCAGCTGCTCCGGCTGGAGTCCGCAGTAGCGAAGGTAGGCGCGGTATTCGTCCTCGGCGGCGGTGTCTTCCGCGCGCGAGGCGAGGAGCAGGAATGGCTTCACACTCCAAGTCTCTACTGGCCGGTCACGGAGGCGCCAGAGGCGCGCCCGCGACCGGCAGTGGCGGTTGCCGTCCGCCGTCGCCGTACTGTGAGCCGCTTACTCCGCGGCGCCGTCCTCGATCATGGCGATGATGGCGCCGGCGGACACGGTCTCGCCGGCCGCCGCGGCGAGGCCGATGACGATCCCGGCGCGGTGGGCGGTGAGCGGCTGTTCCATCTTCATGGCCTCAAGCACGACGACGAGATCGCCCTCGGCGACCGTGTCACCTTCGGCGACGGCCACCTTCACGATGGTCCCCTGCATGGGGGAGGTCAGGGCGTTGCCGCTTGCGGCCGCGGGTGCGCCGCCACCGCGGGTGCGCTTCTTGGCCTTGGCCGGCTTGGCGCCTGCGGCGTTGCTGATCGAGCCCAGAGATGCCGGCAGCACGACTTCCAGGCGCTTGCCGCCGACCTCGACGACGACGCGCTGGCGGTCACCGGCGTCGGCCGCTTCAGCCTCGGTGCCCGTCGGGGTCCAGGCCGGAATGTCGTTGACGAAGGCCGTCTCGATCCAGCGGGTGTGGACCTTGAAGGGGCCCTCGGCCGGTGCGAAATCGGGATTGGAAACCACCGCGAGGTCGAAGGGGATGACGGTGGGGATGCCTTCGACCACCATTTCCTCCAGCGCCCGCCGGGAGCGCTGCAGGGCCTGGGCGCGGGTGGCGCCGGTGACGATCAGCTTGGAGAGCATGGAGTCGAAGTTGCCGCTGATGACATCGCCCTGCTCCACGCCCGAATCGACGCGGATACCGGGGCCGGTGGGGTTCAACAGTCGCGTGATGGTGCCGGGGGCGGGCATGAAGTTCCGGCCCGGGTCCTCGCCGGTGATGCGGAATTCGATCGAGTGGCCGCGGACTTCCGGGTCGCCGTAGCCGAGCTCCTCGCCGCGGGCCAGCCGGAACTGTTCGCGGACGAGGTCGATCCCGGTGACTTCCTCGGAGACGCAGTGCTCCACCTGAAGCCGGGTGTTGACCTCGAGGAAGGAGATGGTGCCGTCCTGGCCGACGAGGAATTCGCAGGTGCCTGCGCCGAGGTAGCCCGCCTCCTTGAGGATGGCCTTGGAAGATTCGTAGAGCCTGCGGTTCTGTTCCTCGGTGAGGAACGGGGCCGGGGCTTCCTCGACGAGTTTCTGGTTCCGGCGCTGGAGCGAGCAGTCGCGGGTGGAGACCACCACGACGTTGCCGTGGGCGTCGGCGAGGCACTGGGTCTCGACGTGGCGCGGGGCGTCCAGGAAGCGCTCGATGAAGCACTCGCCGCGGCCGAAGGCGGCGGTGGCCTCGCGCACGGCGGATTCGAAGAGTTCGGGGATTTCTTCGCGGGTGCGGGCCACCTTGATGCCGCGTCCGCCGCCGCCGAAGGCCGCCTTGATGGCGACGGGCAGGCCGAACTTGTCCACGAAGTCGAGGATTTCCTCGGCGGACTCGACCGGGTCGGCGGTGCCGGGGACCTGGGGGGCGCCGACCTTCTCGGCGATGTGGCGGGCCTGGACCTTGTCGCCCAAGGCAGAGATCGCCTCGGGGGAGGGGCCGATCCACGTAATGCCGGCATCGATCACCTTGGCGGCGAACTCGGCGTTCTCGGCCAGGAACCCGTACCCGGGGTGGATGGCGTCCGCGCCGGACTGGCGGGCGACGTCGATGATCTTGTCCATCACCAGGTAGGACTCCGCGGCGGTGTTGCCACGGAGCGCGTAGGCCTCGTCCGCGAGCCGGGCGTGCAGCGCGTCGCGGTCGGGGTCCGCGTAGACAGCCACCGAGGCGATGCCTTCATCGCGGGCGGCGCGGATGATGCGCACCGCGATTTCTCCGCGGTTGGCGATCAGCACCTTGGTCAGCCGGCGGATGCCCGCGGCTGTAGATGACTGCGTTGATCCCGGCACGGTGGGTGCGGACTGCTCCGAATTTGCTGACAAGGCGTCTCCTTCTTTCCTTCAGGGAGCCTAGCGCGGTTTTGAGGGTTCCGCCGATATTACTTGCGGATTCCGCGCGTATACGGCCCTTCCTTTGTAGGGTTGCCACAAAGGGCGGCGAATTGGCTCACTCCGCGCCCGCTCTGTCTTTCCTCCGGCATGCATTCCGTCGCTACTCGGCGCGGACGTCCGCCGGGTCCACGGCCCCGCCGGTCCAGAGCTCGGTGATCCCCACGTTCGCCTGGCCGAGCAGGGCGCGCAGGGTGGAGATGGAGAGCCCGACGACGGTGTGGGGATCGCCGTCGACCTTGCGGATGAACGCCCCGCCGTAGCCGTCGATCGTGAAGGAGCCGGCGCACTGGAGCGGCTCGCCGGTGGCGATGTAGGTTTCGATTTCCTCGGTGCTCATTTCCATGAAGTGCACCTCGGCCGAGGACACAGAGCCCAGGGTGGCGCCGGTGCCGCGCGCGCCGCCGTCGCCGTCCTCTGTGTCGGTGTCCGTGTCGCGGCAGTCGACCAGCCAGTGGCCGGTGTGCAGGACACCCATCCCGCCGCTCATGCGCAGCATGCGCTCCCGGGCGACGTCGGCCGTGTACGGCTTGCCGTGGGCCTCGCCGTCGAACTCGAAGACCGAGTCGCAGCCGATCACGATTGCGCCGTCCGCCTCGGGCAGGGACGCGACGGCCTCGGCCTTGGCCCGGGCAAGCAGCAGGGCCGTGTCATGCGGATCCGTCACGCCGTAGCGGGCCTGCACGGCGTCCTCATCCACGTCCGAGACGAGGACCTCGTGGGCGATGCCGGCGTTCTGCAGCAGCTTGGTGCGGGCGGGGGACTGGGAGGCAAGAATGAGGCGGGTCACGGCTCCAGCCTAGTTGACGCGGGCGTGGAGACCGGAGCCCCGGACAGGCGCCTGGCCGGAAGACTCTGTTTGCGTTGTGACGATGCGCTAACCACGTTCGCGGTACTACCAACATGCCCAGGCTGGGCCGGACAGCGGGCCCTGGGTCGACCAGATGGCGTCGGCCGCTGGATGATCTGCGCAGCGGGGTGCGATAGTGGCGGGATGATCAACCAGCAACAGCTCTGGGACGAGGACGCGGCGAAGCAGTACGACACGCCCGGAGAGGGAATGTTCTCGCCCGAGGTACTAGGCCCCACAGTGGAGGTGCTGTCGAGGCTGGCGGGTAACGGTCCGGCCGTTGAGTTTGCCATCGGCACGGGTCGAGTCGCCATCCCCCTCTGGGAAGCGGGGGTCCAGGTCAGCGGCATCGAACTGTCTCACGCCATGATCTCCCGCCTCCGTGAGAAGGTCGGCGAGGACCACATCCCAGTCGTTCAGGGCGACATGACCGAGGCCGCGGCGGGCGAAAATTTCTCGCTTGCGTTCCTGGTGTTCAACACCATCGCCAACCTCTTGACGCAGGACGAACAGGTCCGGTGTTTCCAGAACGCTGCCCGTCACCTGGCACGTTGCGGGCGCTTCGTTGTTGAGCTCTGGGTTCCGCAACTGCGCTCGCTGCCACCCGGACACCGCGCCACAGTCGAAGTCAGTGAGCCAGGGTATCTTCTGGTCGATACCTATGACGTGCTCCGCCAGCATGTCATCTCGCACCATGTGCGATTCGGCCCAGAACTGTCGGATGGGCGGGATGCGCGGATCGGACGGACACCCCACCGATACATCTGGCCGAGCGAGCTCGATCTCATGGCCCGGATGGCCGGGTTTGAGCTGGAGTCCAGGTGGGCAGACTGGGACCACAGCGAATTCACCGCGGAATCTCGCAGTCACGTGTCGGTCTACCGGCTGGCCGCACGCTGAGGGTCGAGTTCCCCAAACCCGGCGACGACAAATCGACTGCACGAACGCGGCACCAAAGGTGGGCCAATCGTGCTTTCCGGGGTCTCTTCCAGCTGTCGCTTAGATTGTCGGAGGTCTCTGGGAGACTGGGTTCATGGACGGCATTCAGGGGCCCGAAGTGGTTCCGGCGGGAGACGGCGACGGCGGCCTCGGCCGCGCCGGGAGCCGCGCCGCCGCCGTTCCGGTCAGTGCTCCGGTGGCCGTCAGGGACCTGGTCCGCATGATGTCGGAGATCCTTCCGGCCACGGACAGTGCCGGGATGATCGACCAGCTTCGCGAGCTTGAGGACATGAAGTCGGCCGCGGCCGCCCTGCAGGCCCGGATAGCGTTCGACTGTGATGCACGGCAGCGCCGCGAACAGGCCGCCGCCGGAGTCCCGGCGGAGAAGCTCGGCGCCGGGATCGGCGCGCAGATTGCCTTGGCCCGGCGCGAATCCCCGGCCAGGGGCGGCCGGCTCCTGGGCCTGGCCAGGGCCCTCGTGACCGAAATGCCCCACACCCTCGCCGCGCTGCAGGCCGGGCAGCTCAACGAATGGCGCGCCACCCTGCTCGTGCGCGAAACCGCCTGCCTGACCGCCGCGGACCGGGCCGCCGTCGACGCCGAACTCGCGCCCGACACCGGGACGTTCGCCGGCGCCGGTGACCGGTCCCTGATCGCCGCGGCCCGGGCCGCCGCGTACCGGCGTGACCCCCGCTCCGTGACCCAGCGCGCCGCGCACGCCGCATCCGCCCGGCACGTCAGCCTCCGCCCGGCCCCCGACACCATGTGCCACCTCACCGCCCTGCTGCCCGTGACCGCCGGCGTCGCCGTCTACAAGGCCCTCAGCGGGCACGCCGACACCCTCCGCACGGCCGGGGATCCGAGGGGCCGCGGGCAGCTGATGGCCGATGCCCTGGTCGAACGCACCACCGGCACCCCCGGCGGGATCAGCGGCGTCGAGATCCAGGTCATCATGACCGACCGCACCCTGTTCCAGGCCGACGCCGCACCCGCCCGGCTCCCGGGCTACGGCACCGTCCCCGGCTGGGCCCGCACCCTCATCACCCCGGCCCCGGGCAGCCTGGCCGGCGGTCCACCAGGACCCGGCCATCCCCCTCACCCGGGCAGCACCGCAGGAAGGGCCGACGACGCCGCGTTCCGGCTCTGGCTCCGCCGGCTCTATACCCACCCCGGCACCGGCGAGCTCGTCGGCATGGACTCCCGGGCCCGGATCTTCCCACCCGGCCTGCGCCGCTTCATCCAGGCCAGGGACGACACCTGCCGCACCCCCTACTGCGACGCCCCGATCCGCCACCTGGACCACATCGTCCCCTGGCACCACGGAGGAGAAACAACCGGCACCAACGGCGCCGGCCTCTGCGAAGCCTGCAACCACACCAAAGAAGCCCCCGGCTGGACCGCACGCCCCAGCCCCGAAGCAGAACCCGGCAACGGCAGGAACAGCAGGCACACCATCGAACTCACCACCCCCACCGGCAACACCTACCACTCCACCGCGCCACCCCTGCCCGGATCGCCCACCGGCGAAGCGAGCCCGGATTCCCGCCGCCGTCGCCGCGATGAGCGCCACCGCGCGAAGACGCTGAGGCGTGTGCGGCTCTCAGGCCCATTGGCGGCCTGAGCGGCCCGGAGGCTTGAGGTGGTTTGAGATGCACTCTCTACCGTTGAAGGAAGTGGGACGGTCAGACGAGTCGGCCGGTTAGGAAGCGCTCGATGGCAGTGAACACTTGAATGTGAGCGGCTAAGGAGGCACGCCAGTCGTTCGGGACTTCCAACGAGTGATTGGCGTCCAGAATGTCAACGAACGTCGGTGCGGTTTCTGACAACGCATCGGTTGCCCAAAACTTGTCTTTGGATCCACCGATGAGCAGATCCGGCTTACTTGTTTCAGCAAGTGTCCGCCGAATGACATCATCCGTGAGGATAGGAGTGAGCCAAATGGCTGGCACGTGAGCCTCTTCCGCCCACGGAATAGAGAACGTGCCAAACGACTTGGCCACGATGAGTCGATGGTCGGCATGCGGAAACTCGGCGAACGCCTGCTGAACTGCACGGGCAGCGAACCCGTGGGGGTCATCCCCAGGTTCATCGTCGTCGGTCCAGCGAATTGCCTGAACTTGCCAGCCACGGTCCCTCAACTGTTCTGCAGGCCAGTAGAGGAGAGGCGATTCGACCTTGTACCCCGCACCTGGCACGAGCACGGCGACCTTGGTCTCACCGTGAGTGGGCTCACAGCCCGGCCAGAGGAAAGTTTCCATGCCGGAGATACTACATACAGGGCTGGCTTTCCGGCCTGATGGCAGGAATTGGTGAGCAAAGTTCGTCTGTGGCCGTTGCGACCCTGGTGAGAAATCGGCGTCGAACGGACCCATGAACTGTTCGGGCTTGCACGCACGAAAAAGCCGCCCGCCGATCGAAACGATCAGCGGGCGGCTTCAGGGCAACTCGGCTTTAGGGCGACTCATCGGCCAGCCGTGAGTGTCAGCGTGCGCCGATCTCCTCCGGCTCGGGCTCGCTGTCGGCTGAGGCTGAGGCGGCAGCCCCGGGCCGGAGCTTGGCGCCTTCGACGTCGACGTCCGGCAGGATCCGGTCCAGCCAGCGGGGGAGCCACCACGCCTTGTCGCCGAGCAGGTACATCACGGCCGGGACGATCGTCATGCGGACCACAAACGCGTCCACCAGGACACCGAAGGCCATTGCGAAGCCCAGCGGCCGGACCATGTTCAGGTGCGAGAAGATGAAGCCGGCGAACACGCTGACCATGATGATGGCGGCGGCGGTGACCACTGATGCTGCATGGCTGAAGCCGGTGCGGACCGCATGCCTGGCGGATTCGCCGTGCATGAAGGACTCACGCATGCCCGAGGTGATGAACACCTGGTAGTCCATGGCCAGCCCGAAAAGCACGCCGATCAGGATGATCGGCAGGAAGCTCAGCACGGCGCCCGGGTTTTCGACGCCGAACACCGTCCCCAGCCAGCCCCACTGGTAGACCGCGACGACGGCCCCGAAGGCGGCCGCGAGCGAGAGCAGGAACCCGCCCGTGGCCAGCAGCGGCACCACAATGGAGCGGAACACGAGCAGCAGCAGGATCAGGGACAGCCCGACGACGATGGCCAGGTACGGGGGAAGGGCATCGCCGAGCTTGGTGGAGACGTCGACGTTGCCGGCCGTCTGCCCCGTGAGCCCGATGCTGACCCCGGCGGATTCCTTGATGCGGTCCTTTTCGGCGCGCAGATCGGAGACCACCTGGACCGTGCTCGCGCTGGCCGGGCCCTCCCGGGGGATGACCTGGAACACCGCGGTGCGCCGGTCCTCGCTCAGGGCCACCGGAACGGCGGCGGTGACGTTGCCCGTGCCGCGGAGGATGTCGGCGACGTCGAGCTGCTTGGCCGTGGCTTCGTCCGCGCTCAGGCCGGCCGGGAAGTCGCCCACCACCACGATCGGGCCTGTCATGCCTGCGCCGAAGCTGCGGCCGGTGACGTCATAGGCCTTGAACGCCTGCGACTCCACGGGCTCGGACCCGCCGTCGGGCAGCGCGAGCCGCAACTGGCTGGCCGGCAGCGCCACGATGCCCAACAGCAGGACACCGGCCAGCAGTGCCAGGACCGGGTGCCGGGTGACGAGCCCGCCCCAGCCCTGTTGGCTGCGGCGTTCGTCCCGGGCACGGTCCGCGCTCTCGTGGCCGGGGGCGGCGTTGTGCTTTTCCGCCTTCGCCCAGACCCGGCGGGAGATCAGCCGGGGTCCGATCAGGGACAGCACGGCAGGGGTGAGGGTCAGGGCGACGACGACGGCGACTGCCACCGTTGCGGCGGCGGACAGGCCCATCACGGCCAGGAAGGGAAGGCCCGGAATGACAAGGGCCGCGAGGGCGATGATGACGGTCAGGCCGGCGAACAGCACCGCGTTGCCGGAGGTGCCGGTGGCGAGGGCGACGGATTCCTCGCCGTCCATGCCGGCCAGGAGCTGGCCGCGGTGCCGGTTGACGATGAACAGCGAGTAGTCGATGCCGACGGCGAGGCCCAGCATGAGCGCCAGCATCGGGGAGATGGAACTCATGTCGACGGCGCCGCTGAGGGCGAAGGTGCCGCCGACGCCCACTGCCACTCCGACCAGGGCCATCAGCAGGGGGAGCCCGGCGGCGATCAGGGTTCCGAGCATGACGATGAGCACCAGCGCCGCGATGGCGATGCCGAGGATCTCGGAGATGCCGAACAGCTCCGAGACGTCCTCCGTGATTTCCTTGCTGGCCAGGGCGGTCACTCCGGCAGAGGAGACTTCATGGGCGATGTCCTGGACCTGCTGGCGCACAGCGGGTGCCAGCCCGTTGATCGAGGTCTTGAACTGGACCTGGGCGATTGCCGCTGTGCCGTCCTCTGACACGAACCGCATGCCCTGCGAGGCCTCCAGTTGGCGCTTGGCCAGGGCGAGCTCGGCCGCGCCGGCTTCGAGTTCCTTGGTCCCGGCGTCGAGCTTTTCCTGGCCCGCGGCGAGGGCAGCCTTCTGCTGGCCAAGCTGGGCGTCGATGGCCTCGGCGGACATGCCCGCCGCGGTCATCTGCTGCTCGGCCGCGGCCAGCTGGGCCTTGCCAGCAGCCAGCCGGGCGGCCGACGCGTCCAGCTGCGCCCGCCCTGCGGACGCCTGCTGCTCGCCGGCGGCAAGGTCCGTCACGGCCTTGTCCAGCTGGGCCTGGGTGGCGAAAGGGTCCACGGTGCCCTGAACGTCGGGGAGGGCTTTCAACTTGGTCAGCGCAGCCGAGACCGCGTCCTTGCCGGCCTGCGTGAACTGGCCGTCCTGCGACTCGAACACGATGCCGGCCGAGCCGCCGGAGGACTTGGGCAGCTCCTGCTTGAGCTTGTCCGCCATCTGCTGGGTTTCGGTGCCGGGGATCTGAAAGTTGTTGGACATGGTGCCGTGGAAGGCCGCAGCCGCGCCGCCGACGGCCACCAGGACGGCGAGCCAGAGGGAGATGACGAGCCAGCGGTGGCGGTAGGAGAACTTGCCGAGACGGTAGAGCAACAGGGCCATGTCAGTGCCGATCTGGGGAAGGGGTGGCGGGGGAGTGGGACGCGAATCCGGAGCCGAGGAGGCCCATGGAATCGATCAGGAGCTGGCGCAGGATGGACAGGGACTCGGGGGCCAGGTCGCCGCCGCAGCGGGCAAACCAGACATCCATGGCGGCTTTTCCGCACGAGATGACGGAGCCGGCGAGGGCGCGGAGGTAGAGCTCGTCGACGTCGCCGGACGCCGTCAGCGCAAAGCGTTCGCGGGCGGCGTCGATGATCTGTTCGGTGCAGTGGTCCCAGGCTTCCAGCTCGGAGCGGCTGAGCTGGGGGTTGGTCTGGCCCAGGCTGTAGAGCTCGGCCACCGGTGCCACGGTCATGGGATCGGCCAGTTCCACGAGGGCTGCGCGGGCAGATTCCAGGATGGGCTCGCCCGCCGGGCGGAGCCGGAACTGCTGAAGTGCCGTGTCCAGGAAGCCGAACGTCACCGAGGCGAGCGCCGCCTCGGTGCTGCCGAAGTAGTTGAAGAAGGTGCGGCGGGAGATCCCGGCGGCGGCGGCGATGTCCTCCACGGTGAAGTTTCCGGGTCCCCGCGTGCGGAGCAGGTCCATGGCGGCATCCGTGATGGCCTGCCGGGTAGCGGCCTTGTTCAGTTCGCGGCGCGAGGGGGCACCGGGGTCGCCGGATGCGGCGGCCTGGGCGGCGGAGGGGGAGGGCGATGGGAACACGCGCTTACACTACGTGCATGTTTGCACTCTGGGCAAGTATTTTCGGAAGCTGCTAGCGGTAGGGCTGGCAAGCGGCCCGGCGCTCAGGGCTTGAGCTGGGCTGCCTCGTCGCCGGAATTGGTCAGGTAGATCGACTGGCCAGTGGCCCCGGGCTCGTTCTGCGAGAGCGGAATGGCAAATACGGCTGTGCCGTAAGCGCAGACCTCCGTCCAGTTCTGCCCGATCGCTGACGTATCGAAGCGCATGGCGATGATGGCGTTGGCGCCGCGCTGCTCGGCCTCGGCCACCATCCGGGCCATGACATCTTGCCGGCTGTCGTGGAGGGCCCGCGTCATTTCCAGCACCTCGCCGCCGCCCAGGGAACGGAAGCCCGCCATGACCTGGGCGGTGATGTCCCGGGAACGGACGGTCAGGCCCATGACTTCGCCGAAGACGGCGTCGATCCGGTGGCCCGGAATGTCGTTCGAGGTGACGATCAGCATGCCCAGAGCCTATCGACTTTTGTCGTCTTCTTGCCGTCTTTTTGCCCTCCCGGCGTCCCCGCCGGATTCACAGGAAAGTGAAAGCTGGGAAACAGCTATCTCTGCTGGGGCAGGTGCAGACTGGAGGTGCTCGTGGAGCAGCCTTCCCCGCACGTACCATCAGCTTCAAGCGCCGTCACCGCGCGGCAGATCCAGGAGACAGCAGATGTCACGCACAACCAAAATCGCGCTAGGCCTCGGGGCCGCGGCCGTGGCGCTGGGCGCAGGGCTCGGAGTCGCCGGGATGGCCTCCGCCACGACGACGCCGACGCCCACCCCGACGCCCAGCTCGAGTGCCCCGGGGAACAACTTCGCCGACGGCCACGGCATGCGCGGTGGGCACCGCGGCCACGGCGGTGCGGAGTCCGGCGCCCGCGCCAAAGAGCTCGCCGACAAGCTCGGCGTCGACGAGGCCAAGGTCACTGACGCCCTGAAGACTTTCCGCGAAGCCAACAGGCCGGCCACCCCGCCGGCCACTCCACCTGCCGCGGGGCAGAAGCCGGACCGCGCCGCCATGCAGAAGGCCCTGGCCGCTTCCCTGGCGAAGTCGCTCGGCATCGATGAAGCCAAGGTCACCGCTGCCCTGGCGGAATTGCGTACCGCGGAACAGGCCAATCACGCCGCCGCACTGAAGCCCCGGCTGGACCAGGCCGTCAAGGACGGCACCCTGACCCAGGCAGAAGCGGACGCCGTCACCAAAGCCGCCGAAAAGGGTGTGATCGGCGGACACTAGGCCCGTGCGGACTGGAGCCGACGCAGGTTGAAGCCGACGCCGGTTAAACCAGAGAAGTCCCCGGGGATTGCCGGGGACTTCTCTGGTTAACACTCGTTCAGCCGTTACGCCCTGGCGTCAGCCAGGTCCCGCTCTTCCCGTCCGGCCGCGGGAGCTGCGGCGGCGGAGGGGTCGGAGGTGCCATCGACGTCGTCGACGTTGTCGCTGCCTTCGCTGTCCTCGCTGAACGGATCGCCGTTCCGCGGCGCGTTGTACAGCGTTTCGTCAAGGATGCCCTGGCGTTTGGCCACGATCGCCGGGATCAATGCCTGCCCGGCCACGTTGACGGCGGTGCGTCCCATGTCCAGGATCGGGTCGATGGCCAGCAGCAGGCCGACGCCGGCCAGCGGCAGTCCCAGCGTGGAGAGCGTGAGCGTCAGCATTACGACGGCGCCGGTGGTGCCGGCGGTCGCGGCCGAGCCGAGCACGGACACCAGTGCGATCAGCAGGTACTGGGTGAAGTCGAGCTGGATGCCGAAGAACTGGGCCACGAAGATCGCCGCCACGGCCGGGTAGATCGCCGCGCAGCCGTCCATCTTGGTGGTCGCGCCGAGCGGCACCGCGAAGGAGGCGTAGGCGCGGGGGACACCCAGGCTCCGTTCGGTCACGCGCTGGGTCAGCGGCAGCGTGCCGATCGAGGAGCGGGAGACGAAGGCCAGCTGCACGGCCGGCCACACGCCGGAGAAGTACTGCCTGACGGACAGCCCGTGGCTGCGGATCAAGGCCGGGTAGACCACGAACAGCACTAGCGCCAGGCCGATGTAGATCGCCACGGTGAATTTGCCGAGCGAGCCGATGGTGTCCCAGCCGTAGACGGCCACGGCGTTGCCGATCAGGCCGACGGTACCGAGCGGCGCGATCCGGATGATCCACCAGAGGACCTTCTGGATGACGGCGAGGGCGGACGCGTTCAGGGCCAGGAACGGTTCAGCGGCCTTGCCCACTTTCAGCGCGGCGATGCCGACGGCGATAGCGATCACCAGGATCTGCAGGACGTTGAAGCTCACGGCGGTAGTGGCGACGCCGTCAGTGACGGTGGTGGTCGCGCCGAGGCCCAGGAAGTTCTTCGGGAACAGCCCGGTCAGGAAGGCCCACCAGTCACCGGACTTGCCGGCGTACTTGGCTTCCTGGTTGATGCCGGTTCCGGCGCCGGGCTGCAGCAGCACGCCCAGGCCGATGCCGATCAGCACGGCGATCAGCGAGGTGATCGCGAACCAGAGCAGTGTGTTCCAGGCCAGCCGGGCGGCATTGGAAACGGCTCGCAGGTTGGAGATGGAGCTGACGACGGCGGTGAAGATCAGGGGAACCACGGCGGTCTGCAGCAGCGAGACGTAGCTCGAGCCGATGGTCTGCAGCGTGGTGCCGAGGGCGTTGGGGTTGGCCTTGGTGCTGCCGGTGTACTTGGCCAGCAGGCCAAGGCCCAGGCCGACGATCAGGGCGGCAATGATCTGGAAGCCGAACGAGCCGGCCCATTTGGGCAGCTGGAACCCGGTCTTTCCAGCGGGTGCGGGGGTGCTTGTCTGAGTGGTCACCGGAACACGCTAGGACCGTTGCGCATAGCATGACGAACGGATGTTGAGAAATGTTACGGCGCCACAGCTGGCCCTGCGCCGCGGAACGCCCGGGATTTCCGCGCGGGCGGGGGCTTTTGTGAAGTTATTCCGGCAAGCGGTGTGGCGATTGTCTCGTCGCCGGGCGGGCCAGGCCGCCTCCGGCCACGCGAGATGGCAGTTCGCGGCAATGTTCATGCGAAGCACTGCCGCGAACTGCCTTCTCGTGCGGGAAGGCCTAGCGTGCGCAGGTGCCTGCGACGCCGCCGCCTGCGTGGTAAATCATGTCCTGGTACGCCACGGAGGAGCGCACCGGGGTGTTGCTCGTGACTGTCTGGACCGTCGCTCCGCTGCGTGCGAGCTTGAAGGACGGCGTGGTCCCGGCCACGAGCGGAACCTTGAAGGACGTCAGCCCGGCCGGCGCATCCATGGTCTTGACGTTGCTTCCCTGCGTGATGGTCAGGCGCCCCGGCGTCTTCAGCACGGCCACGAGTTCTACTTCGTTCTTCGCCGCGTCACCGTTCGGGATGTACATCGGTGCGGGTTTGCCGTTGCGACCGATGGGGGTCATCGAGTACGGAGCGTTCGTGGGGTGCGAGCGGTGGCTCCAGTACAGGGCATCCTGGGTAATCGCGGGCTTGACCCCGTTCTTGAACCAGGAAATGTAGTAGGCAGCCATGTCCAGCACTGCATAGCCGCGTTGCTTGGAAGGTGCCACCCATGACTCGGTGTAGTCGTTCCAGGCGATGAGCGCAATGGAGTCGGCGTTGCTGGTGACCGCCGAGGCCAGGGAATCGCGCAGGGTGGAGCTGTTGGATGACTCCCAGTATCGCCCGTCGTAGGACCGTGAATCCTCGAATGCCACCGGCTGCATGTAGGTCTTGCCGCGGCGGTGGGCTTCGGCGCTTTCCTTGGCGAGGGTCGGAACGCCGCTGGCGGTGCGGGTGCCCCATTGCGAATACCCGGACACCGAGTTGTTCCAGTCCGTCTTCTGTGTTCCTCCGCCCCAGGAAATGAAGATGGGTACAAGGTTGGATTTGACGCCGGAGGAGGCGAGGCGGCTCCGGAGCCCATCCCACCATGCGGGTGTCTTGCGCTCCGGGAAGAACGGGGCGAGCACGATGCCGGCACTGTTCCGGTAGATCGACGAGTCGTCCTTCACCTTCATGACGTTGTTGTAGACACTGTCAGAGGTGGAGCCGGCGGCCGTAATGAAGTCCGGGCTGAGCATGATCTTGAAGCCCGGGTCCACTGCCTTGGCAGCGGCGAGCATCGCTGGCAGCTGCTGCCAGCGGATATCGGTGGAGCTGTTGTATTCCCAGATGAAACCGTCCAGGCCTGCCCCGACTGCCTGCCGGACCTCCTTCTCGAAATCGGCCTGCCGCCAGGTGGTCTGGGTTGCACGCTGAGGAGCAACCGGACGATCCCGGAGGTCGTACGCGCCGTTGAGAGAGTTGTGGGTATCCATCCAGCGCGGGTAGACGTCGCGGGTGGGGTCGGGGCTGTCGACTGCGAGCGGGAACGGCGGGAAGTAGTAGGCCCACGCCTTCTTCGCCGAGGTGTGCCTGTTCGCGGGCGCCGGGAGGTTGAAGGGCAGCGGATTGCAGGCCGTTGCCGTTGCCGTGGGCGTGGCAGTCGGCGTCGCGGCGTTCAGGGGTGCCGGGGCGCTCATCGTGGCGGCGGCCACAACGACGGCCGTCGCAACCGCGGATGCCGCCGTGCGCTTCCGGATCCGCGTCCGCGCTTTCGCGGCGTCATTGGTCGGTGGTCTTAGGAATGAGGCGATATTCCTCATAGGGGCTCCAATATGGGGTCTTGTTTGTGCCCGGCAATCGTCAGCCGCTGCAGGAACCCTCGGTGAGGTTTCGGCAGAAGCCCAGCGCACAGCTTTTCCGCTGCGCTCCTCGGGGAGCGCCGGAATGCTGGCGCTATTCGTTCACGCGGGTTTCTATTGTCAATAGCTCGCACCGGAGACCAAGGTGCTGGTACCTCTATTGCATGCGCCTGATTCATAGGCGTCGTCCCGCGTAAGTGCCGCAGGACCGACGCGCGCATACTGACGGTCAGCAAGACCATGCCGCAGTTGCGGAGATACTTGCATGACCGGCGCCCTGCAGGAGAGCAAAGTACACCGGACACTAGGGTCGCAGCCCCAGCCGCCGACCCGGGCCGTGAAAAGCCCACTAAATGTGTCCCCCAGAGAATAGTCGACTATTGGTCCAAGGTCCATTTGGCGCGGGACAGGCGAACGGCCGGTTGCGGCGACTTCGCTGCGCGAATAGTCGCCCCAACCGGCCGTCTGGCCACTGACGGTGCAGGTCAGCCGCCGAAACCCGGATTACCCCAGGAGCGCGCGCTTGAGGGTGTCCAGGCCCACCGAGCCGATGTTCAGGGCCTTCGTGTGGAACGCCTTGAGGTCGAAGCCGGGGCGGGATTCGAGCTCCGCCCGGATCTGCTCCCAGAGCCGCTGGCCCACCTTGTAGGACGGGGCCTGTCCCGGCCAGCCCAGGTAGCGGGTGAACTCGAACTTCAGCTGCCCCTCGCTGATCGGCAGGTTGGCGCGGAGGAAGTCAAAGCCCTTCTCCGATGTCCAGATGCCGCTGCCCCAGCGCTCGGGAACCTCAAGTTCCAGGTGCACGCCGATGTCGAACACCACGCGGGCCGCGCGCATGCGCTGCATGTCCAGCATGCCCATGTGGTCGCCCGGATCATTGAGGTAGCCGAGTTCCTGCATGAGCTTTTCCGCATAGAGCGCCCACCCTTCGCCGTGGCCCGAGGTCCAGCACACACTGCGGCGCCACTTGTTCAGCAGCTCGCGGCGGTAGGTGGCGGTGGCGACCTGGAGGTGGTGGCCGGGAACGCCCTCGTGGTACACCGTGGTGGTTTCGGCCCACGTGGTGAAGGTGTCTTCACCGGCCGGCACGGACCACCACATCCGGCCGGGGCGGCTGAAGTCCTCCGAGGGCCCCGTGTAGTAGATGCCGCCCTCATCCGTGGGCGCGATCCGGCACTCCAGCGTTTTCATGATGTCCGGGATCTCGAAGTGGACGCCGGCGAGCTCGGCCACGGCCTTGTCCGACAGTTCCTGCATCCAGGCCTGGAGGGCGTCGGTGCCTTTGAGCTGCCGGGCGGGATCGTTGTTCAGGATCTCCTTGGCTTCTTCGATCGAGGCGCGGGGGCGGATTTCGCCGGCCACCCGTTCCTGTTCGGCGATGAGGCGGTCGAGCTCCTCCACGCCCCACGCGTAGGTCTCTTCCAGGTCCACGGTGGCACCGAGGAAGGCGCGCGAGGCCAGGGCGTAGCGCTCACGGCCCACAGCGTCTTTAGCGGGGGCAACCGGCAGGAGTTCGGACTCGAGGAATCCTGCCAGCCGGGAGTAGGCCACCCGGGCGTCCGCGACGCCGGCGTCGAGCCTGGTCTGCAGTTCCGCCGGGAGCGGGCCGTCCGCAGTCTTGGCGCCGGCGGCGAGCTTTGCGAAGAAGCCGTCGTCCGCGGCGTGCTTGGTGGCCTGCTCGATCACGATCGACACCTGGCGGGCCGCGGCCACCTTGCCGTCCTGCATCGCCGAACGCAGCGACTCGATGTATCCGTCGATGGCTGCAGGGACATTGTGGGCCCGGCCCGCGATGTGCTCCCACTGCCCGGCGGTATCGGTCGGCATGAGGTCAAAGATCGCGCGGATCTGCTGGGACGGGGACTCGATGTTGTTCAGGTCGGCCGTGTCCCAGCCCGATTCGTGGATTTCCAGCTGCAGGCCCAGCCGCTCGTGCATGGCGTCGAGGGTGACGGCGTCGACGTCGTCAACCGGCTCCAGCCCGGCCAGCGCCGCGAGTGCCTCGCGCGCGGCGGCCGCGAATTCCTCGTGGCCGGAGGGGGAGAAGTCCTGGTACTCGGTCTCGTGCCCGGGCAGGCCGAGTTCGGTGGCGAAGCTCGGGTTGAGCCGGATCAGGGTGTCCGTGTAGGCGTCGGCGACGGCGTCAATGGCGGTCTGCTGGCGCGCGGGGGCAGTGTTGTCTGAGGCGATGATTTCGGTAGTCACCCGACGAGACTAGCCCGGCCGCGGTGGTTATGAAAGAGTCACTGAACTTTTTCGCGCGCAACTTTTTCCGTGCAGATTTCGCCTGCGGGCTGGCCCAGCCGGGACGCTCAACCAGGTCGTCTCAGCCCAGGCTGCGGCGCCAGGCCTCCGGACCCGGCCTGGGCGCCAGCCGAAGCTGCTGCCGGCGGACCCAGTGCCGGACGCCGGGGCTTTCCGGTGCCGCCTGCTGGCTCTGCCCCAGGGACAGCACGACGGCGGTCAGCGCCGCCAGCTCTTCCGGCGTCGGCTCGCCCTTCACGACAGCAAGCAGAGGTGCGTCTGGAGTCTCAGGGCTCACAGCGGGATGTTCCCGTGCTTCTTGGCGGGCAGGGCGGCCCGCTTGTCCCGGAGGGCGCGCAGGCCCTTGATGATCTGCACCCGGGTTTCGGACGGTGCGACGACGGCGTCCACGTAGCCGAGCTGGGCGGCCTGGTAGGGGTTGAGCAGCTCTTCCTCGTACTGGCGGATCACCTCGGCGCGCTTGGCTTCGACGTCGCCGCCGTCCTCCGCCACCGCGGCGAGTTCGCGGCGGTACAGGATGTTCACGGCACCCTGGGCGCCCATGACGCCGATCTGGGCGGTGGGCCAGGCGAGGTTCAGGTCCGCGCCGAGCTTCTTGGAGCCCATCACGATGTAGGCCCCACCGTAGGCCTTGCGGGTGATCACGGTCAGCTTGGGCACGGTGGCCTCGGCGTACGCGTAGAGCAGCTTGGCGCCGCGGCGGATAATGCCCTGGAACTCCTGGTCCTTGCCGGGCAGGAAGCCCGGCACGTCCACGAGCGTGATGATGGGGATGTTGAAGGCATCGCAGTGCCGGACGAAGCGGGCGGCCTTTTCCGAGGCCGCGATGTCCAGGGTGCCGGCGAACTGCATGGGCTGGTTGGCCACGATGCCCACCGTGTGGCCCTCGACCCGGCCGTAGCCGATGATCACGTTCGGGGCATAGAGGGACTGCATCTCGAGGAAGTGGGCGTCGTCGACAATCTGCTCGATGACCTTGCGCATGTCGTACGGCTGGTTGGCCGAGTCCGGGATCAGCGCGTCCAGGGCGAGGTCGTCGTCGTCGATTTCCAGCTCCTGCTGGTGCTCCAGCACCGGGGCCTCGGCGAGGTTGTTGGAGGGCAGGAAGTCGAGCAGCTCGCGGACGAATTCGACGGCGTCGGCCTCGTCGGAGGCCAGGTAAGTCGAGGTGCCGGTGTTGGCGTTGTGCTGCCGGGCGCCGCCGAGGGTTTCCATGTCCACGTCTTCGCCGGTGACGGTCTTGATGACGTCCGGGCCGGTGATGAACATGTGCGAGGTCTTGTCCACCATGACCACGTAGTCGGTCAGGGCGGGGGAGTAGGCCGCGCCGCCGGCGGAGGGGCCCATGATCAGCGAGATCTGCGGAACGACGCCGGAGGCGTGGACGTTGTTGCGGAAGATGTCCGCGAACATCGCCAGGGAGGCGACGCCCTCCTGGATGCGGGCACCGCCGCCGTCGAGGATGCCGACCACGGGGCAGCCGTTGCGCAGCGCGAACTCCTGGACCTTGACGATTTTTTCGCCGTTGACCTGGCTCAGCGAGCCGCCGTAGACCGAGAAATCCTGGCTGTAGACCGCGACCGGGCGGCCGTCCACCGTGCCATAGCCGGAGACGAGGCCGTCGCCGAGGGGCTTCTTCTTCTCCATGCCGAACGCGGTGGAGCGGTGCACGGCCAGCGCGTCGAATTCGACGAAGGAGCCGGCATCCAGCAACAGGTCGATGCGCTCGCGGGCGGTATTCTTGCCGCGCGCATGCTGCTTGGCGATCGCTTCCGGACCGGAGGGCTGCTCGGCACGGGCCTGGCGGTCGCGGAAATCTGCAATCTTTCCCGCAGTCGTGGTCAGATCGTGGCTCATCAAGTTTCTCCGGCTCTGTCGCAAGGTTGTACGGCGCCCGTTATGTGGGGTCCTTTGGCTGGAATCCACAAAAGCAGGGCTCTGCTGGCAAGTCTAGTGACGGTATTGGCCGGTGCCGCTGTAGGGAACCTACAATTTTCCCGCCGCGAAGCTCCCGCACCGCTTTGTTACCCGTGAGTAACATTGGTCCGCTAGAGTGTGGGCATGACTTCAAGCAACGATGCTTCGGGCACCGCCGCAGGGCCGTACCAGGCCGCCGGTACCCTCCAGGGCCGCACTGTCCTTCTCTCCGGGGGCAGCCGCGGCATCGGCCTGGCCATCGCGCTCCGCGCAGCCCGGGACGGCGCCAACGTCGTCCTGATGGCCAAGACCGGTCAGCCCCACGCCAGGCTGGAGGGAACCGTGTATACCGCCGCCGAACAGATCGAGGCCGCCGGCGGCCGGGCCTTGCCGCTGGTCGGCGACGTGCGCAACGACGCCGACGTCGCCGGGGCTGTCGGCGCCGCCGTGGACAGCTTTGGCGGGATCGACGTCGTCATCAACAATGCGTCGGCGATCGACCTCTCCAGCACCGACGACGTGGACATGAAGCGCTACGACCTCATGCAGGACATCAACGTGCGCGGCACGTTCCTGCTCTCGAAGATGGCGCTGCCGGCACTGCGCGTCTCCGCGGCCGGGCACATCCTCACGCTCTCCCCGCCCCTGAACCTGGATCCGAAGTGGGCCGGCCTGCACCTGGCCTACACCATGGCCAAATACGGCATGAGCCTGACCACGCTGGGGCTGGCCGAGGAGCTCAAGGCCGACGGCGTCGCCGTGAACTCACTCTGGCCGCGTACCTTGATCGACACCGCGGCGATCCGCAACATGCCCGGCGGCGACATGATCGTCAAGGGCGCCCGCAGCCCCGACATCATGGCCGACGCCGCCCACGCCGTGCTGACCGGCGGCAACGCGGTCCCCGCCGGCGGGAGCCGGAGCGGCAACTTCTACACCGATGAACAGGTTCTCGCGGCGGCAGGGGTGACGGACTTCAGCCCGTACAGCCTCGGCGCGCCGGAGGCCCGGCTGGTCCCGGACATCTTCCTCTGAACTTGCTGGGTGTTTTGCGACCGCCTGCCCTGCGGAATTTCCCCTGATTTGAGGGCCGGACCCCGGAATCTGCGGCGTGTCCGGCCGACACACCGGACGTCCCGGTCAAAGGTGGGGAGTTTCGGCGGAGGCATATGAGTCGGCTGGCCGGGGCCCCGGCACGCTTTCCTCGGTAGGATTCAAGGATGGAAGCCGTGCAGGAAACCCCGGACCGTCCGCCCCTGGACCTGAGTGCCCTCAGCGATGAGGCGTTCCTGTCCGCCAACGGAATTCCGCGCCTGACGGTGCTGGAATCCACCGGCTCCACCAACGCCGATCTCCTCCGCGGGGTGACCGAGGATCCCCGTGCATGGCCGGACCTGTCGGTGCTGACCGCCGAGTACCAGAGCGCCGCCCGCGGCCGGCTCGACCGCCGGTGGGAAGCGCCGGCCCGCAGCTCGGTCTCCGTCTCGCTCGTGCTCCTGCCGGTCAACGGGGCCGGCCGGCCGTTGCCGACCCACAGGTACTCCTGGCTGTCCCTCCTGGCCGCCCTCGCCCTGCGTGAGGCCCTGACGGAAACGGCAGGCCTTCCGGCGGAACTCAAATGGCCCAACGACGTCCTGGTCCGGGGCCGGAAGATCGCCGGCATCCTGGCACAGCTCGGCCCGCTCGGCGCCGGCGGCGCGCCGCCGGTCATCCTCGGCACCGGCCTGAACGTCACGCTGACAGAGCCCGAACTCCCGGTTCCCACCGCCACTTCCGTGCTGCTGGAGAATCCGGACACAGTGGACCGGACGGAGCTCCTGAAGAGCTACCTGTCCCGCTTCGCCACCCTCTACCGGAGTTTCTGCAACGCCGACGGCGACCCCACCGCCGGCCTGGCCGGTGGCCCGTCGCTGCACAAACGGGTGGAGCACTTCCTCGCGACCCTCGGCAAGCAGGTCAGGGCCCAGCTCCCGGGCGACCACGAGATCATTGGCCACGCCACGCGGCTGGACGAATACGGCTCGCTCCTGGTGGTCGATGCCGCGGGCCATGAACACGTGGTGACCGCCGGCGACGTCGTGCACCTGAGGCCGTGGAACCCGGCCGGGACCGGCGGCCAGGGCAGCGGCGGGGCAGAAAGCGGTTATGCGTAAAGTGCTCCTGCCGGGAGAGCAAGTAATTGTGGTGACCCGGCCCCAGCCCAGGATGCTCATTGTCCCGGCGCTGACGTTCGTTGTTGTTCCGGCTGCGGCCGCGTACGCCTGCGCCTGGGTTGTCAAGGGCGGCCCGACGCGGCTCCTGCCCCTCATCCCCATGGAGTGGACTCCCTGGGGAGTCGCCGTGTGCCTGGCGTTGGCGGCATGGGTGCTGCTGGGCTATTGCCTCCCGCGGGTCATTGCATGGCACGCCACCCGCTACATCCTCACCAGCCAGCGTTTAGTTACCCGCTACGGCATGTTAAGGCGGCGCGATGAGCAGATCCCCCTCGCGGCCGTCCGCCATGTGGCCATTGAGCAATCGTTGTTGCAGCGCCTATTGCACTCCGGGAATATATCCTTGGAGACCGGGTACCCCCTTGGAACGGTGGTCCCCGATGTCCCCGAGGTGGCGACATTCCGCAGTTTCCTGCTGGACGCCATCGACGACCTCCCCCAGGGCGAGGCGTCCGGGGCCGACGGCATGACCTACAACCCAGGCGAGGCCTGGCCGTGGGAGACGAGAGAAGGTGGAAGAGATGAACGCTGAGAACGTCCACCAGGACACCGACCTCGCTGCCCCGGAATTGCCCCGGGAGCCCGAGGACGCCGCCGGTTCGGCTGCCGCCGGTTCGGCTGCCGCCGACAGCGACGCCGGGACCGCCTTCGACACCGAGGCAGGCGCGCTCGTCGAACCCTCCGAACCTGAATTCGAAGCCGCCGAACCCGCCGAACCTGAATTCGAAGCCGTCGAACCCTCCGAACCTGAACCTGAGGCCCCGCCCACCGGCACGATGTCCGCTGAACGGCTCGCCGCCAAGGCCCTGGAAGCGCGGCTGCTGGGCGGTGAGCGCAAGCTCCGGCGTCGTGAAGTCGCCGCCGGTGCCGGGCTCTCGCTGCTCTCTGCCCGGAAACTTTGGCGCGCCCTTGGCTTTCCCAACCTCGGGGATGAAGACGTGGCCTTCACCGAGCGTGACCAGGCCGCCCTGTCCACCATCGTGGACCTGGTGCGCGACGGCAAGCTCACCGAGGAAGCCGCCATTTCCATCACCCGGGCCATCGGCCAGATGACCGACCGGATGGTGGTGTGGCAGATCGAGGCCCTCGTGGAGGACATGGTCCAGGAACAGGGCGTGACTGACGCCGTTGCCCGCAAGCGGCTCGTCAGCGAGTTGCCGAACCTGATCGACCCCCTCGAGGAGATGCTCACCTACTCCTGGCGCCGCCAGCTCAACGCCGCTGTGCAGCGCCTGGCCGTCCGGGCCGAAGCCGGGCTGCAGTCCAGCGAAGAGGGCCGCGAAGGCGACGAGGACGATGCGCCCCTGCCGTTGGCCCGGGCCGTTGGCTTCGCCGACCTTGTCTCCTACACGAGCCTGTCCCGCCGGATGAACGAGAAGACGCTCGCCCAGCTGGTGCAGCGCTTCGAGAACAAGTGCGCCGAAATCATCTCGGTCGGCGGCGGCCGGCTGGTCAAGACCGTCGGCGACGAAGTCCTGTACATTGCCGAGACTCCGGCGGCGGGAGCCGAGATTTCCCTGGCCCTGTCCCGCGCCTTCACCGACGACGAGATCCTGCCCCAGGCCCGCGTGGCCATGGTCTGGGGCCGCATCCTCTCCCGCCTCGGTGACATCTACGGACCCACCGTCAACCTCGCCGCCCGCCTGACTGCCCTAGCGGACCCCGGAACCGTGCTGGTGGATTCGATGACCGCGGCCGCCTTGGAGCAGGACGAACGCTTCGTCCTGGTGCCCCGCCCGGCCGAGGACGTCCGGGGGTTCGGCGAAATCCACCCGGTGCAGCTGCTGCCCGGCAGCGGGCGGGGCCTGATCCTGGACTGAGCACCGGATCAGCCCGGCGGTAGCCCGTGGCGGGCTTCTCAGTTGAGCGGCGCATATGCAATAGTCGGACCGGCAGTTGCGATCCGGCCGGGTTTGTGACCGCCGTCAGCCCTCGCGCACCGCTGAAGCCGCGCACCACTGTATTGAGGACCGCCATGAACGCAACGCCAGACGCCCCCATCCCGCCGTCGGACGGCAAACAGGGACCGCGGCTGCACTGCGGGTACGGCACGGACCGGGGGCTGCGCCGCGAGGCGAACGAGGACGCCTTCATTGCCGCCGACCCCGTCTTCGCCGTGGCGGACGGCATGGGCGGGCACGAGGCCGGCGAAGTTGCCAGCAGCATCTGCGTGCGCACCCTGGCCGAGCTGCCACAGTTCAAGACCGGCAGCCGGGACGCGACGGCGGACATCCTGCAGGAGTATCTGCTCATGGCTGATGCGGGCATCCGTCACGCCACCGGTTCGCGCGCCGGAACCACGCTGTCCGGCGTCGTGGTGGTGGAACAACAGGACGTTCCGTACTGGCTTGTCCTCAACATCGGGGACTCCCGCACCTACCGTTACAGCCACGGCCGGCTCGCCCAGATCAGCGTCGACCATTCCGAGGTTCAGGAACTCCTGGACACCGGCCAGATCACCGAGGCCGAGGCCGCCGTGTATCCGCGCAGGCACGTGGTGACCCGGGCGCTCGGAACCGGGGATGACTCCGAGGCCGACTTCTGGCTGGTTCCCCTTGAAGACGGCGACCGGATCCTGGTGTGCTCCGACGGCCTCAATGGCGAACTGACCGATGAGAAGATCGCCGGCATCCTCGCGGCCGAGGCCGACCCCCAGGCTGCCGTGGACGAGCTGATCCAGGCGGCCTTGCGCAGCGGCGGCCGGGACAACATCACGGCGATCGTTGTCGATGCCCGGACTGCAAACGGGGACGCGCCCGCCTGACCTCGTGGTCGGCGTCAGCCCTGCTGCGGAAGCGGACCCCTGACCGGACCCTGGACCGGACAATGTCCGGGATCTAGGGCAGGATAGGTCTGTGAGCACAGGGAAGACCGCAGCAGAGACCGCAGCAGGGACTGACGAAGCAGCCGAAGCAGCCCCCCGGCATGGCACGGATCCGCAAGACCCCGCGGGGGAGCAGGTCCCCTCCGGGGACATCCGTGCGGAGTACGAAGACCTAGTGGAGCAGGTCCGCAAGCACCGCTTCGCGTACTACCAGCAGGACGCGCCGATCATCTCCGACGCCGAGTTCGACGAGCTCTACCGGCGGCTGGAAACGCTCGAAGCCATGCATCCGGAACTGGTGGCCAACGACTCGCCCACGCAGGAAGTCGGCGGCGAGGTGTCAGCGGCGTTTGCCGCCGTCCAACACCTGCAGCGCATGTACAGCCTGGAGGATGTCTTCTCGCTCGAGGAGCTGGAGGCCTGGATGGTCAAGGCCGAGGCGGGCGTCGCCAAGCTCGGCAACGGCGGCAACCCGCCGTCCTGGCTCACCGAACTGAAGATCGACGGCCTGGCCGTCAACCTGCTCTACCGCGACGGGGCGCTGGTCCGGGCCGCCACCCGCGGGGACGGCACCACCGGCGAGGACATCACGCACAACGTCCTGACCATCAAGGAAATCCCGCAGCAGCTCAGCGGTACCGGCTTCCCGGCTGAGATGGAAGTCCGCGGTGAAGTCTTCATCCCGTCGCAGGCCTTCGCGGAATTCAACGAAGCCCTGATCGAGGCCGGCAAGGCGCCGCTGGCCAACCCGCGCAACGCCGCCGCAGGTTCGCTGCGGCAGAAGGACCCCGCGGAAACGGCCAAGCGTCCGCTGCGGATGTACGTCCACGGCATCGGCGCCCGCGAGGGACTCGACACTGCCAGCCAGTCCGAGACCTACCGGAAGCTCGCCGAGTGGGGACTGCCCACGAGCCCGTATTTCGAGGTCCTGGCCGGGCTGGCGGACGTGCTCGAATTCATCAAGCGCTACGGCGACAAGCGGCACAGCCTCACCCACGAGATCGACGGCATTGTGATCAAGGTGGACGACTTCGCCACTCAGCGGGCCTTGGGCTACACCACCCGGGTGCCGCGCTGGGCCGTGGCCTACAAGTACCCGCCCGAAGAGGTCCACACCAAGCTGCTCGACATCGCCGTCAACGTCGGCCGCACCGGCCGGGTCACCCCGTACGGCGTGATGGAACCGGTCAAGGTGGCCGGCTCCACCGTGGAAATGGCCACCCTGCACAACCAGGAGGTGGTCAAGGCCAAAGGCGTGAAGATCGGCGACATCGTGGTGCTGCGCAAGGCCGGAGACGTCATTCCGGAAATTGTCGGCCCGGTGCTGGCGCTGCGGGACCAGCAGGACCCTCCCGTCCGCGACTTCATCATGCCCACCGAATGCCCCGCGTGCGGCACGCCGCTGGCCCCCGGAAAGGAAGGGGACGTGGACATCCGCTGCCCCAACTCCCGGTCCTGCCCGGCGCAGCTGCGCGAACGCGTCTTCCACCTTGCCGGCCGCGGCGCCTTCGACATCGAGGCCCTTGGCTGGGAAGCCGCCATCGCACTGACCCAGCCGGCCGAGCCCGCGGAACCGCCGCTGACCACCGAGGCGACCCTCTTCGACCTGACCCCGGAGCAGCTCGCGGACGTCCGAGTCCGCCGGGAGAAGCGCTCCAAGGGCGTCGGCACCGGGGAGTTCGAGCTGGTGCCCTACTTCTTCACCAAGGCCACCACCAAGACCCCGTCCAAGCCCACGGCCACCACGGAGAAGCTCTTCCGGGAGCTGGAAAAAGCGAAATCCCAGCCGCTGTGGCGGATCCTGGTGGCCCTGTCCATCCGGCACGTCGGCCCGCGGGCCTCGCGCGCCCTCGCCACCGCGTTCGGCAGCATGGACGCCATCCGGCAGGCCTCCGAGGAGGAGCTCGCCCACGTCGACGGCGTGGGCCCGGTCATCGCCCAGGCGCTGACCGAATGGTTCGCCGAGGACTGGCACCGCGACATCGTGGACCGCTGGGCGGATGCCGGCGTCCGGATGGCGGACGAACGCGACGAGTCGACGCCCAGGACGCTGGAGGGGCTGACCGTGGTGGTGACCGGAAGCCTCGAGGGCTTCAGCCGCGATGAGGCCAAGGAAGCCATCCTGATCCGCGGCGGCAAGGCGGCCGGATCGGTGTCGAAGAACACCAGCTACGTGGTGGCGGGCGAGAACGCCGGCACCAAACTGGACAAAGCAGAACAGCTCGGCGTCCCGGTCCTGGATGAGGACGGCTTCCGCGCCCTGCTGGCGAACGGGCCGGCCGGCGGCGGAGCGGACGCCAGCGCGGACGGTGGCGAGGCCACTGGCGCGGACGGTGTCCCGGTCCTGGCCGGCGACGGCGAGGCTCCCGGCGCCGATGGTGCGGCGGCCGAATGAGTTCCCACTCCGCGGGTTCTCCCGCCCCCGGCATTCCCGGGCTGCTTGAACTGGCCAAGTCGGCCGCGGCGGCGGGGGCCGCCGTCCTGGCCACCCGGAAGACTGCCGCCCTGGACGTCAGCAACAAGGGCGACTCCGGCGACTGGGTGACCGCCTTCGACCTCGCCGCCGAAGCCGCTGTCCGGGACGTCATCACCGCGGCCCGGCCGTGGGACATCATCACGGGGGAGGAGGGCGGCACCGTCCTGCCGGCGGAGCCCAGCGGCTACCGCTGGTCGATCGACCCGCTCGATGGCACCACCAATTTCATCCGCAACATCGTCTACTACGCCACCTCCGTGGCGGTGGCCGACGCCGACGGCGTCTGGCTGGCCGGCGTCGTCAGCGCACCGGCGCTGGGACGCACCTACTACGCGTCCCGCGGCGAGGGCGCCTGGCTCCAGGAACAGGGCCAGCTGACCGCCCTGTTCGGCCCGATCCCCGGACGGACCGGCCAGATCCTGGCCACGGGCTTCAGCTACGATCCCGGCGTGCGGGCGGAACAGGCCGAGGGCCTCGGCAGCCTGATGGACGGCTTCGCGGACATGCGCCGACTCGGGTCCGCGGCACTGGACCTGTGCCTCGTGGCGGACGGCACGCACGATGCCTACGGTGAGCGCGGGCTCAACGAACACGACTTCGCCGCCGGGGCCCTGATCGCCGAGGAGGCAGGCTGCTGGGTGCGCCGGCCGCGGCTCACCAGCCCCCTGGCCGGCGGCCCCTCCGACGATGAGCGCCTGGCCGCATGGACGTGCGCCGGGCCGCTGGAACTCTCCGGCAAATTCCCCCTCTAGAGCCCTCTCCCCGGACCGGCACGGGGCCGGCCCCGGGGCTGAATGATAGGCCTGAGTGATAGTTCAGTCACGGAAACGGCCTTTCCGGGCACCGCCCGGGCCGGGCGCCCGTACCATTGACAGGTGCCTTCGCAGATCCTCATTCGCCCCGCCGTTCCGGCCGACTTCGACGCCATAGCGCGCATCACCCGGGACGCCTACCTGGCGGCAGGCTACTTTGAGAGCGCCGACCACCCCTACATGCAGCAGATCCAGAACGTCGGGCAGCGCGCTGCGGCCGCGACGGTTTGGGTCGCGGAGCGGGAGGGCCGGATCCTCGGCTCCGTGACGCTGGCGGTCGCCGGCGAGCCCTACGCGGACATCGCCTTCAGCGACGAGCTCGAGTTCCGCATGCTCGTGGTGGACCCGTCCGTGCAGCGCAGCGGTGCCGGCAAGGCCATGGTCCAGGCCATCATCGAGCACGCCAGGGCCCTGCCCGGTATCCACGCTGTGGCCCTGACCACGGGCGAGAGCTGGGAAAGTGCCCACGGCCTCTACCAGAAGACCGGCTTCCTCCGGGCGCCGGAGCGCGACTGGCTCGTGCCGGGCACGGACATCAAACTGCTCGTTTACCGCCAGGAACTCTAGCCCGGGCGTAGGCCCCGCGCAGTCCCGCCGACATAAAACAACCCGGTTTGGCGGCCCAGGCGCCCGGCGCCCTACAGTTGTGCCGATCCCTGCGGCAACTGCGAAAGGCCCACCATGCGCAAGACCTTCGGCACCGGCTCCACCTGGGAACAGGCCCTCGGCTATTCCCGGGCTGTCCAGGTGGACAACACCCTCTACATCTCCGCGACGGCCGCCAGCGGCGAGGACGGAATCGTGGGCGAGGACTTCTATGCCCAGACCAGCTACATTCTGCAGAAGCTTGGCGCTGTGCTGGCCGACGCCGGCTTCGGCTTCGAGGACGTGGTGCAGTCCAAGCTGTACCTGACGGACATCAGCCAGTGGGAAGAGGCCGGCCGGGCCCACGGCGAGGTCTTCGGCGACATCCGTCCCACGCTCTCCCTCGTTCACGTGCTGCCGTTCCTGGACCCCAAGATGCTCGTAGAGATCGAACTCGTCGCCCAGAAGAGCGCCACCTAGCAAACCAACACGGGGTCATTTACGGCCGGTCCACGGCGCCTTCATAGGCTGTAAGTGACCCCGCGTTGCTTTCCGGAACTCTGGCGGAACGGCCGCACTTGGGGTATGAAAGGCCCATGACCAAGGCACCCGGGCAGGGGCCCACCAGGGTACCCCTCATCGGCCAGTTCCGCTCCTATGACCGCTCGTGGCTGCGCGGCGATCTGATCGCCGGGGTCACCGTCGCGGCCCTGATCGTTCCGAAGAACCTCGGGTACGCAGGCATCGCCGGGATACCGCTGCAGAACGGCCTGTATGCCGCGGCCGCCGGCGCCATCGTCTACGCGATCTTCGGCACCTGCCGGCAGATCTCGATGGGCCCCAGCTCGGGGCTGGCGGCTGTGGCTGCCAGTGCCGTCCTCGCGGCGGGCATCACGGGAGAGCAGGACGTCGCCTCGTTCGTTGCGGGAATCACGCTCGCCTCCGGGATCCTGTTCCTGCTCCTTGCCGTCCTCAAGATGGGCTGGATCGCGCAGTTCCTCTCGAAGGCCGTGGTCACCGGCTTCCTCTTCGGCGCGGCGATCGACGTCGTGATCGGGGAGCTCCCCAAGCTCACCGGGACCGAGGTCACCGGCTCGAACCCCATCCAGGAGCTGTGGTCATGGCTGGGGACCCTTGGCGAGGCGCAGCCGACCACCGTTGTGGTGGGGGCAATCGCGCTGGCTGTCGTCTTCGGGCTGAAAGCTGTCGCTCCCCAAGTCCCCGGCGCCCTGGTCCTGGTGGTGGGCGGATTGCTGGCTGCGGCGCTGTTCGATCTCGGGGCCAAAGGCGTGGCCCTGGTGGGCGACGTGCCCAGCGGCCTGCCCTCACTTCAGGTCCCGGACGGCCAGTTGATGTGGGACCACATCGGCACCGTGGCGCTCGCGGCGGTGGCAGTGGTCCTGATCGGCTTCTCCCAGACCGCCGGGGACGCGCGGGCTTTCGCTGCCAAGCACCGCTACCAGATCGACATCAACCAGGAATCGATTGCCCAGTCGCTGGCCAACATTGCCGCAGGACTCTTCAAGGGGATGCCCGTCTCGACGAGCCTGTCGGCGAGCTCGCTGAACGACCACTCCGGGGCGAAGACCGGGCTTGCCTCCCTCACTTCCGGGGCCACCGTCCTGCTGACGCTGCTCTTCCTGGCGCCGCTGTTCTCGAACCTGCCCAAGCCCGTGCTGGCGGCGCTGATCATCGAGGCCGTCGTCATGGGCATGATGAACGTGCCCGAGATGCGGCGGCTTGCCCGGGTGCAGAAGTTTGACTTCTGGATTGCGATCGCAGCGATCATCGGCACCCTCATCTTCGGCGTGCTGGCGGGCGTCGTGATAGGGATCTTGCTCTCGCTCTTCTGGCTCGTCCGGGTGGCCACCCACCCGGAGATGCCGTCCCTCGGCCGCGAACCGGGCACCCAAGTCTTCCGTGAAGCCGATGGGCACCCCGGCGACGAGATCGTTCCCGGCATTGCGGTGATCCGGTTCGACGGCGGCCTGTTCTTCGCCACCGCCGACGCGCTGGAGGACCGTCTGCGCGAGGTCATCCATTCAACGCCGGGGCTCACCGGGATTGTGCTCGACTGCGGCGGGATCAATTTCGTCGATTCGCAGGGGGCAACAAAGATGGCGGACATCGCGAACCTCGCCCGCGAGTCGGACGTCAACCTGCGCCTGACCCGGCTCAAGCCCGAGGTTCGGGCGGTCCTGGAGCGCGACGGCGCGATCGAGCGCATCGGGGCGGACATGATCCACGGCAACATCCACAGGGCCGTGCAGGCGGAGCAAGCGGCGGCACAGAAACGGCCCGAGGGCGCCTAGAAGCAACGCGGGGTCACTTACGGCCCATCCCGGCGGTCCTGATGGGCCGTAGCTGACCCCGCGTTGCTTCTGCTGGCGAGGCTGGAGGGCGGACTAGTGGCCGGTCGGGGCCGGGATCCCGTAGCGGTGCTCGGGCCGCCCGGTGGTGCCGTAGCGCAGCTGGATGTCGACGGCGCCGTCGTCCGCCAGCGCGGACAGATACCGCTGGGCGGTGGCCCGGGACACGCCGACCCGGGCGGCGACGTCGGCGGCCGAATACTGCTCGCCGGGCACCAGGGATTCGAGCACCGCGGCCTCGGTGGCGGAGCGGGGACGTGCCGAGGCGACGACGTCGCCCGGGATCAGGGCGCGCTTGGCGCGCTCCACCGTCTCCTGGCTGACGGAGCCCGGCTGGGCCAGGATCCGGCGGTAGCGTGCATAGGAGCGCAGCTGCTGCGAGAGGGATTCGGCTGTGAAGGGCTTGAGCAGGTAGCCCAGTGCCCCGCGGCGGAACGCGAGGCGCAGCGAGGCCGTGTCCGAGGCCGCGCTGAGGATCACGGTGTCGACGTCCAGCTGGTGCAGCAGGTCCAGGCCCGAGGCGTCCGGCAGGTAGACGTCCAGCAGCACCAGGTCCGGGCGCAGGCTGTGGATGGCCTGCAGCGCCTGGGACGCCGAGCCGGCCGGCGGCAGCGCGAGGAAGCCGGCCACCGAATCCACGTAGGCGGCATGCAGCTTGGCGACGTGGAAATCATCGTCGACAATCAGCACCCTGAAATCCTCAGACATCGTTGTCCTCTCGGCGTGTTTCGGGGGTTCGCAGGTCAGGGGTTCGCAGTTCAGGGGTCACCGGTTGGGCGGGTCCCTGCAGCGTTGGCCCTGGTTCGGTGGTTCCCGGAAGCGTGGCGACGAAAACGGCGCCCGGGCCGCCGGGGGAGCCCGCTTCGAGCACCCGCACGTCGCCGCCGCGGCGGCGCGCGAGCTGCCGGGACAGCGCCAGCCCCAGACCCTGCCCTGCGCCAGGGCGCGCCGGCCGAACCGAGGTCGTGTAGCCCTCCGCGAAGACCGCCTCGGCCTCGGCGGCTGTCATTCCGGCGCCCAGGCCGTCGCCGGAATCGGCCACCACAATGTGGAGTGTGCCGGCGCCTCCGTTGATGCCCGGTTCGTCCAGCACTTCGACTTCCACCCAGCGCTCGGCCGCGGAACCGGCGACGGCGGCGTTCACGGCGTTGTCGATCAGGTTCCCCAGGACTGTGGTGACGTCCTGGGGTTCGGTAACGTGGCCGCGGACCACGGATTCCGGGCCGAGGCGGAGGCTCACGCCGCGCTCGTCCGCCTCGACGCCTTTGGCGCCGAGGAAGGCCTGAAGGTAAGGGTCCTGGAGCAGCTCGGCCTGGTCCACCGGGAATGCCAGCGGCCCGGTGCCGGCCAGTTTGGCGAGATAGTCCTGGGCCTGCTGGGGCTGGCCGATGCTCATGAAGCCGGCGATCGTGTGCAGCTGGTTGGCAAACTCGTGGCGCTGCGCCCGCAGGGCCGCGGACATGGTGCCGACGGCGTCGAGCTGGCGGGTCAGCTGCTGCAGCTCGGTCCGGTCCCGCAGCATCACCACCCAGCCCAGGTCCTCGCGGCCGTGCAGGGCCTTGCGGGCACTCACCACCAGCACCCGGCCGCCGGCCACGAGTTCCACCGCCTCACCCTCGGCCGCATCGGCCCGGGTCAAGGCCTTGAGCTGCTCCGGCACCGGCGCGGCGGCCCACGCCGTGCCCGCGAGGTCCGGGACACCGAGCAGCCGCTGGGCGGCGGCGTTGAACACGCTGACCCTGCCGTCGGCCGAAACGCCGATCACGCCGTCGTCGACGCCCTGCAACACGGCCACCTGGTCGTGCACCAGGGTGCTGATCTCCTCGGGTTCGAGCCCGAGGGTCAGCCGCTGGAGCCGCCGCCGCAGCAGGAAGGAGGCCAGCACGCCGGCCAGCAGCGCGCCGGCGGCCGTGACGGCGATGGGGATGATGTCCCGGGCCAGGCTTTGGCTGATCGTCTCGGTGGAGTAGCCCACGCTCACCTCACCCACCACCGCCGTCGAGCCCGGGGCGTACACCGGGACCTTGGCGCCGGCGGACGGGCCCAGCGTGCCCGTGTTCCGCGTGGTGACCTCCCGGCCCGCGAGGGCCTCCGAGGGGTCGGTGCTGACCTTTTCGCCGAGCCGCTCCGCGTCCGGGTGCGCCAGCCGGATGCCGGTCTCGTCCGTAATGACCACGAACAGGGCCCCGGTGCGGGTCCGGGCACCCTCCGCGGCAGCCATCAACGGACCGGCCAACAGCTCGGCCGCCGGGGGAGCGGCGGGAAGGGCGCTGATGGACTGGACCTCCGCCCGCACCGAGGGGTCCGAGGCCACCGTCCGGGCCAGGGTCAGCGCCTGGTTCTCCGCCTCGCGGCCCAGACGGTCATAGCTCAGCCAGGCGTGGACGGCGCTGCTCAGCAGCACCACCAGCGCCACGACGCCGAGCTGCAGCAACAGTGTCTGGGTCGAAAAGCGCAGGGCCGGCAGAGCTGTGCGGCGCTTCATCGGGCTCCTGCCTGGGGTTGGTACGGACGTGAGCAAAATGCGCAAAATGCATCCAATAAGCAGTATGCCAATCAATTGAGCCAAAGGCCCAGTCGTGACGGGCGCCACTCTAACGTCTGTAGTGCGCATCACACCGGAGTGGTGTCATTCAACGAAGAAGGAGCCGGCCGTGCTGGTATTACTAGGATTCGCCATGATCGCGGTATTCATGGTGCTGATCATGACGAAGAAGTTGACGCCGGTGCTGGCGCTCATCATTGTTCCCACAGTCTTCGGGCTTTTCGCCGGCGCGGGCCTCGGCATCGGCCCGATGGTCATGGACTCCATGAAATCCATGACCTCTACCGCCGCGCTGCTGATGTTCGCGATCATCTACTTCGGGCTGATGATCGACGTCGGGCTCTTTGACCCCCTGGTCCGGTTCATCCTGCGCAAGCTCGGCAACGACCCCGCCAAGGTGGTCCTGGGCACGGCCATCCTCGCGGCAGCGGTCTCCCTCGACGGCGACGGCTCCACCACCTTCATCCTCACCACCGCGGCGATGCTGCCGGTCTACCTGCGGCTGAAGATGAGCCCCGTGGTCCTGACCTGCGTGGCCGGCCTGGCCAACGGCACCATGAACATCCTGCCCTGGGGCGGCCCCACCGCCCGCGCCGCCTCCGCGCTGAAGCTCGACGTCAACGATGTCTTCGTTCCCATGGTCCCGTCCCTCATCGCCGGACTCATTGTGGTGCTGGTCTTCTCCTGGCTGCTCGGCCTGCAGGAACGCAACCGTCTCCGCGCCGTTGCCCCCGAGATCTGGGGCGTCCCGGATACGGCTGCAGCGTTCGACGGCGACTCAGCCGGCGGCAGCGCGGCCGGCGGTACCGGAATCCGCCGCGGCCGCAAGGGCCCCGGGGTCTCGCCCCTCTCCCCGGAAGGATCCTCCGTGGCAGTGCTGGAGCGCGCCGATGCCCTCGTTGACGACCGCGACTCCGCCATGGCCGACACCGCCCTGGACCCCAACCGCAAGACCCTCCGTCCGAAACTGTTCTGGTTCAACCTCGGCCTGACGGTCGCGGTCATGGTGACGCTCGTCGCCAACGTCATTCCGCTCCCGTTCGTCTTCATGGTTGGCTCCGCCATCGCCCTGCTGGTCAACTTCCCCAAGGTCAAGGACCAGAGCGCCCAGCTGATCGCGCACGCTCCCTCGATTGTCGCCGTCGTCAGCATGGTCATGGCCGCCTCCGTCCTGACCGGCGTCCTCAACGGCACGGGCATGGTCAAGGCCATGTCGGAATGGCTGGTCCAGATCATCCCGTCCGACATGGGCCCGCTGATGGCCGTGATCACCGGCGTCCTGAGCATCCCGATGACGTTCTTCATGAGCAACGACGCCTTCTACTTCGGCGTCCTGCCGGTCCTGAGCGAAACGGCGGCCCACTACGGCGTCAGCGCCGCCGACATGGCCCGCGCTTCCATCACCGGCCAGCCCTTCCACCTCCAGAGCCCCCTGGTCCCGGCGATCCTGCTCCTGGTCTCCCTCGCCAAGGTGGACCTGGGTGACCACCACAAGAAGGTCCTGTGGCGCACGGCCGTGATCTCCCTGGTCATGCTCGGCGTTGGCGTCCTCACCGGAGCCATCGGCATCGGCTGACCAACCCGCCCCTGCACCAAGCAACGCGGGGTCACTTACCGCCCATCCCGGACCTCCGGATAGGCCGTAAGTGACCCCGCGTTGTTTGTCGTCGTCCTTCTCGGCGCCGGACGGTAACAGCAGTTCAACCCACGTAGACTGGGACGGAAAATTATCCATACCTTGCAGGGGAGATCCATGGCTGCGATCAACCGCGACGACGTCGCGCATCTCGCGCAACTCGCGCACATCGAGATGAGTGCTGAAGAGCTGGACAGGATGGCCGGCGAACTCGCCGTCATCGTGGATTCAGTGAAGTCCGTCAGTGAAGCCGCCGGTGATGACGTCCCGGCCACGTCCCACCCGATTCCGCTGACCAATGTGTTCCGCGAGGACGTGGTGGGCCACACGTTTACGGCCGAGCAGTCCCTCTCCGGTGCCCCCGACGCGTACGAAGGCCGTTTCAAGGTCCCGGCAATCCTGGATGAGGACTAAGACCATGACTGAAAACAACGAACTGATCCGCCTCTCCGCCGCCGCGCTCGCCGAGAAGCTGGCCGCCCGCGAGATCACCGCCGTCGAGGTCACCCAGGCCTACCTGGACCGCATCGCCGCCGTCGACGGAAAGGTCCACGCCTTCCTCCACGTCAACGCCGACGAGGCGCTTGCTGTCGCCGCCGAAGTGGATGCGATCCGCGCCGCCGGCGGTGCCGAAGCCGGGGAGCTCCACGTCCTCGCGGGCGTCCCGATCGCCGTCAAGGACCTCATCGTCACAATCGGGCAGCCCACCACGGCCGGCTCGAAGATCCTAGAAAACTGGCACAGCCCCTACGACGCCACCGTCGTCGAGCGCCTGCGCGCCGCCAAGATGCCGATCCTGGGCAAGACGAACCTCGACGAGTTCGCGATGGGCTCCTCCACCGAACACTCCGCGTACGGGCCCACGCACAACCCGTGGGACCTGGACCGCATCCCCGGCGGTTCCGGCGGCGGCTCCGCTGCCGCCGTCGCGGCCTTCGAAGCCCCGCTGGCCCTCGGCACGGACACCGGCGGTTCTATCCGCCAGCCCGGCGCCGTCACCGGCACGGTCGGCGTCAAGCCCACCTACGGCGGCGTTTCCCGCTACGGCGCCATCGCCATGGCCTCCTCGCTGGACCAGATCGGCCCGGTCTCGCGCACCGTCCTCGACTCGGCCCTGCTGCACCAGGTGATCGGCGGGCACGACCCCCGCGACTCCACCTCGCTGCCGGACCCGCTCGAGGACCTCGTGGCCGCGGCCCGGACCGGCAACGTCAAGGGCATGAAGATCGGCATCATCAAGGAGCTCCACGGCGAGGGCTACCAGGCCGGCGTCGAGAACCGCTTCAATGAATCCCTCGAACTGCTCAAGGGCGCGGGCGCCGAGATCGTCGAGGTCTCCTGCCCCAACTTCAAGTACGCCCTGGGTGCCTACTACCTGATCATGCCGTCGGAGGCGTCCTCCAACCTGGCCAAGTTCGACGGCGTCCGGTACGGCCTGCGGGTCCTGCCCAAGGACGGTCCCATGACCATCGAGCGGGTCATGGGCGCCACGCGCGCCGCCGGCTTCGGCGACGAGGTCAAGCGCCGCATCATCCTGGGCACTTACGCCCTGAGCGCCGGCTACTACGACGCCTACTACGGCTCGGCCCAGAAGGTGCGCACCCTGATCCAGCGCGACTTCGACGCCGCGTTTGAAAAGGCCGACGTGCTGATTTCCCCGACGGCGCCGACCACGGCGTTCAAGCTCGGCGAGAAGCTCAACGACCCGCTGGCGATGTACCTCAACGACGTCGCCACCATCCCGGCGAACATGGCAGGCGTCCCGGGCCTGTCCCTGCCGGGCGGCCTGGCCGACGAGGACGGACTGCCCGTGGGCATCCAGCTTCTGGCACCGGCCCGCCAGGACGCCCGCCTGTACCGCGTCGGCGCGGTCCTGGAATCCCTGCTCGAGGCGCAGTGGGGCGGCCCGCTGCTGGACAAGGCCCCCTCGCTCACTGATTCTGCCGTTTCAAGCCACGGAGGCTCACACTAATGACTGACGCAACCCTCAGCTTCGAAGAGGCGATGGACAAGTACGATCCCGTCCTGGGTTTCGAGGTCCACGTGGAGCTCAACACCAAGACCAAGATGTTCTCCTCCGCGCCGAACGTCTTCGGCGACGAGCCGAACACCAACGTCAACGAGGTGGACCTCGGCATGCCCGGCGTGCTGCCGGTGGTGAACAAGACCGCGATCGAGTCCTCGATCAAGATCGGCCTGGCGCTGAACTGCAAGATCGCCGAGACGTGCCGCTTCGCCCGGAAGAACTACTTCTACCCGGACACCCCGAAGAACTTCCAGACCTCCCAGTACGACGAGCCCATCGCGTACGACGGCTACCTGGACATCGAACTCTCCGACGGAACTGTGTTCCGCGTCGAAATTGAACGCGCGCACATGGAGGAAGACGCCGGCAAGCTGACCCACATGGGCGGCGCCACCGGCCGCATCCAGGGCGCGGACTACTCCCTGGTGGACTACAACCGCTCCGGCGTGCCGCTGGTCGAGATCGTCACCAAGCCGATCGAAGGCGCCGGCAACCGCGCCCCCGAACTCGCCAAGGCCTACGTGGCCGCCGTCCGCGAAATCGTCAAGAACCTCGGGGTCTCGGACGCGAAGATGGAACGCGGCAACGTCCGCTGCGACGCCAACGTCTCGCTGCGCCCGCACGGCCGCGAACGCTTCGGCATCCGCTCGGAGACCAAGAACGTCAACTCGCTGCGCGCCGTCGAACACGCTGTCCGCTACGAGATCCAGCGGCACGCCGCCGTGCTGGACTCCGGCGAGCCGGTCATCCAGGAAACCCGCCACTGGCACGAGGACACACGGACCACGACGTCGGGCCGGGCCAAGTCCGACGCCGACGACTACCGCTACTTCCCGGAACCTGACCTGGTCCCGATCACCGCGTCCCGCGAATGGGTCGAGGAACTCCGGGCCACCCTGCCCGAGCCGCCGGCCGCGCGCCGCAAACGGCTGCAGGCCGACTGGGGCTACTCGGACCTGGAGTTCCGCGACGTCGTCAACGCCGGCGTCATGGACGAGATCGAGGAAACCATCGCCGCCGGCGCCACCGCCACCGTGGCGCGCAAATGGTGGATGGGCGAGATCGTCGGACGCGCCAAGAACGCCGACGTCGATCCCGGCCAGCTCGGCGTCGCACCGGCCACCATCGTGGAACTGAACAAGATGGTGGAGGACGGCAAGATCAACAACAAGATGGCCTCCGAGGTCCTGGACGGCGTGCTCGCCGGCGAGGGCACCCCGGCGGAAATCGTCGAGAAGCGCGGCCTCGCCGTGGTCTCCGACGACGCCCCCCTCCTGGAAGCCATCGACGCGGCCCTCGCCGCGCAGCCCGACGTCGCGGACAAGATCCGTGCCGGCAAGCTCCAGGCGATCGGCGCGATCGTCGGCGGCGTCATGAAGGCCACCCGCGGCCAGGCTGACGCCGGCCGCGTCAAGGAGCTGATCCTGGAACGCCTCGGCGTCGAGGGCTAGCCCTAGCCGCCCACCAAATCGGTCATGATGGTCTGCAAAGCTTCGCAGACCATCATGACCGATGTGCGTTTAAGGTTCTCCGGCCTGGCCAGGAGGTCGATCCGGCGCCGGGTGCTGATGCCCTCAAGCGGCCGGAGCACAATGTCCGGGTTCAACACGGGCCGCGCGGTGTGCCGGGGCAGCAGGCCGATCACGCCGCCGGCCGCCACGAGCGCCGCCACGGTCGAGTAGTCGTTGATGCGGTGCACGATGTTCAGCTCACGGCTGGAGACCGCCGCGACGGCGGAGAGCACGTCGGCGGGGGAGTAGCCAGCGCGGCTCGTCACCCACGGTTCGCCCACGACGTCGTCGGCCGTCACCGCGCGCTGGCCGGCCAGCCGGTGTCCCGCCGGCAGCGCCACGTCCAGGGGCTCGTGCGCGAGCGGGATCACCGCGACGCGTTCCTCGGGCCAGCGCGGGCTGTGGTCCATCCGGTGCGCCAGGACCAGGTCATAGCGCGCCGTCAGCGCCGGGAAATCCTGCTGGGCGACGTCCTCGTCGGAGAGCAGGATCCGCGGCTGGCCCGGGCCGTCCAGGAACCGGGCCAGCGGCGCGAACAGGGCCTGCCCGGCACTGTGGAAACCGCTGAGCGTCACCGGCGCGACCGGCGAGCCGTGGTAGGCGCCGATCGCCATCTTCGCATCCGCCATCGCGCTGACCACCGCGGCGCCGGCGTCCGCAAGGACCTGGCCGGCCTCCGTGAGCACCAGATTCCGGCCCTCCTTGCGGGTCAGCGGCACCTCCACGGTCTTTTGCAGCGCGGCCAGTTGCTGGGACACGGCCGACGGCGTCACCAGGAGGGTTTCGGCGACGGCCTTGACGCTGCCCAGGGCTCCGAGTTCGCGCAACATCTCCAGCTGGTGGATTTCCATGCCAGCCATTCTATGCAACAGCAATTGCTAATTCGTCGATTGAGAAAAATTCGGTTGTGCTAATGCTTTCTGGTGGGTCTAATGGGGTGAGTTGTCCCACACGCCCGCGCCGCACGGCGGAACAGAACGCGCGGAGCAGAACACCAAAAGCACAGTTAGGAAGGCCCATGAAGGCTCTCTACAAGGCCGGCGCCCACGCAGGGTTCGAGCTCGTCGACCGTCCCGAGCCGGAGACCGGCCCCGGCGACGTCAAGATCCGCGTCATGACCACCGGCATCTGCGGTACCGACCTGCACATCCAGTCCTGGGACGCCTGGGCGCAGGGCATCATCAACGCTCCGCTGATCGCCGGCCACGAGTTCTACGGCGAGGTCGTGGAGACCGGCGAGGACGTCCTGGACGTCAAAGTGGGGGACCGGGTCTCCGGCGAGGGCCACATTGTCTGCGGAATCTGCCGCAACTGCCGCGCCGGCCGCCGGCAGATGTGCATCAATACCGTCAGCGTCGGCGTCCAGCGCGACGGCGCCTTCGCCGAGTACGTGGTGATCCCCGAGACCAACGTCTGGGTCCACCAGGACCCCTCCGTCACCCCGGAGCTCGGCGCCATCTTCGACCCGTTCGGCAACGCCGTCCACACGGCCCTGAGTTTCCCGCTGGTCGGTGAGGACGTCCTGATCACCGGCGCCGGACCCATCGGCCTGATGGCGATCGCCGTCGCCCGGCACGCGGGCGCCCGCAAGATCGCGATCACCGACGTCTCCGCGCCCCGGCTGGAACTGGCCCGCCGGCTCGGCGTCGACCTCGCGATCGACGTGTCGAAGATGCGGGTCAAGGACGCCCAGCGCGAACTCGGCATGCGCGAAGGCTTCGACATCGGCATGGAAATGTCGGGACACCCCACCGCGCTGCCTGAGATGATCGACAACATGAACCACGGCGGCCGGATCGCGATGCTGGGACTGCCCAGCCAGTCCATCGACATCAACTGGGGCAAGGTGGTCACTCACATGCTGACCATGAAGGGCATCTACGGCCGCGAAATGTTCGAGACCTGGTACGCGATGAGCGCCATGCTCTCCTCCAACCCGGTCCTGCACGCGAACATCTCGGCCGTGGTCACGGACACGCTGCCGGCCACCGACTGGGAAAAGGGTTTCGAGGTGGCCCGCGCCGGCGTCGGCGGCAAGGTGGTCCTCGACTGGACCGTTTTCTAGGCCCCTTTCCTGACCGCCCGCTTCCGGGCCCCAGCTAGACACAGCATTCTGCCCCCGCATCCAACCAGCCGAGGAGCCAACCCATGTATTCAGCCATCAAGGACCAGCTGCAGCACGAACTCGATGAGATCCGCAGCGCCGGTCTGTTCAAGACCGAGCGGCACATCGACTCGCCGCAGGCCAACCGCATCAAGGCCGGGCAGATCGGCGAGTCCGGCGCCGACGTGCTGAACTTCTGCGCCAACAACTACCTGGGCCTCGCCGACCACCCGGACATTATCGCGGCGGCGAAGACCGCGATGGACGAGCGCGGCTTCGGCATGGCCAGCGTCCGCTTCATCTGCGGCACCCAGGACCTGCACCTGGCACTGGAAAAGCGCGTCTCGGCGTTCCTCGGCACCGAGGACACCATCCTGTTCTCCAGCTGCTTCGACGCCAACGGCGGCGTGTTCGAGTCCCTCTTCGGCCCGGAAGACGCCGTCATCTCGGACGCCCTGAACCACGCGTCCATCATTGACGGCATCCGGCTCTGCAAGGCCCAGCGCTTCCGCTATGCCAACCAGGACATGGCGGATCTCGAATCGAAGCTTATCGAGGCCACCACCCAGGAGAACCCGGCCCGCCGCAAGATCATCGTCACGGACGGCGTCTTCTCGATGGACGGCTTCCTGGCCCCGCTCGAAGCGATCTGCGACCTCGCCGAAAAGTACGACGCCCTGGTCATGGTGGACGATTCCCACGCCGTCGGCTTCATGGGCGCCACCGGTGCGGGCACCCCGGAGCACGCCGGCGTCTCGGACCGTGTGGACATCTACACCGGCACGTTCGGCAAAGCCCTCGGCGGCGCCTCAGGCGGCTACGTCTCCGGCCGCGGCGAGGTCGTGGCGATGCTCCGCCAGAAGGCCCGCCCGTACCTGTTCTCCAACTCGCTGGCCCCGGCGATCGTCGCCGCCACGCTCAAGGCCCTGGACCTCGTGGAAAGCTCCGGCGAACTGCGCGGCAAGCTTTTCGCGAACGCGGAGCTGTTCCGGAGCCGCATGTCCGAGGAAGGCTTCGACCTGCTCCCCGGCGAGCACGCGATTGTCCCGGTGATGTTCGGCGACGCCGTCATGGCGGCCAAGGTGGCCGACGCCATGCTCCACAACGGCGTCTTCGTCACGGCGTTCAGCTACCCGGTGGTGCCCAAGGGCGCCGCCCGGATCCGCGTCCAGCTCTCGGCCGCTCACAGCCCCGACGACGTCGAGGCCTGCGTCCAGGCGTTCGTCCGCAGCCGCGCTGCGGTGGCCGCAGCCTAGGCCGGATCCCTGAGGCCGGGCACCACTCCAGGGGCCGGGCCCCACTCCAGGGGCCCGGCTCGGCCCGTTCACCCTGGCTTTGCCCGGCCCGGCCTTGCGCGTTCATCCTGGCCTTGCCCGGCCTTGCGCGTTCAACCCGGCTTTCTTCACTGGCTTGTCCGCGGGACATGCCCAGCTCCGCCGGCGAGGACTGGACATAATGCCACTATGTCCAACGGCCACGAGCAACGAAGGGCATGTCCCGGGCTGGCCCGCGGCAAAGGGGGACATGTCCAGTCGTGCGGACCAGGGAAGGACGAAACCACCGTGGGCCACTGGGCTCGTCACCCCCGGGACCGGATCAGACTCGCTGTCGTGAAGGAGTGCGTCCCGGCGGCTCGTGCTTCGTAAAGGACGACGCGGATTAGTGTCCCGCCGTGTGCCACCCTGCTCATTTCCCGTAAACAGCCGCCGCGCACGTGAATTCTTTTTGAGGCCTGGCCCCATAAAGGCGCCCGGTTTCCCATGTGACTTGAATTTGTCCGTGATTTCTTCGGGGCCGTGGCGGCCGCCGGAGGCCGCGCCGGAGCCGCTGCCCGGACCGGGCAATATGGCTCTGTTACGGGCATTCTTACGGCTCTGACCTCGTGTTTCTTCTCACGACAGACATCCTTGCGGGCCCGGCGGCGGCGTCAATAGCGTGGATCAGGACCCGCCCCACGAGCCAAGGACTGACATGCCCGCACCTGCCGTCACGGATCCACGCACCCCTGCTGCCACCGGCAGCCGGATTCCCCTCCGAACAGTCCTGACCTCCGGGCTTCGCTGGGATTTACCGGCGTCCCTTGTGGTGTTCCTCGTGGCGGTCCCGCTGTCGCTGGGCATCGCGGCGGCGTCCGGCGCGCCGGTGATGGCCGGCCTGATCGCAGCAGCCATCGGCGGGATCGTGGCGGGCACCCTGGGCGGCTCGCCCCTGCAGGTGAGCGGCCCCGCCGCAGGCCTGACCGTCATTGTCGCCGGCCTGATAGAACAGTTCGGCTGGCCGGCCACCTGCGCCATCACCGCGGCTGCAGGCGTCCTGCAGGCGCTCCTCGGGTTCGCCCGGGTTGGCCGTGTCGCCCTGGCCATCGCACCGGTCGTCGTGCACGCCATGCTGGCCGGAATCGGCATCATCATCGTGCTGCAGCAGACCCATGTGCTGCTCGGCGCCGAGGCCGGGGAATCAGCCTGGCAGAACGTCAAAGCCCTCCCGGCCAGCTTCGCCTCGCTGGACCCCCAGACCGCGGTTCTGGGCGTCGCCGTGATCCTGCTGCTGCTTGGCTGGAAGTACATGCCGGCACCCCTGCGGCGTGTCCCCGCACCGCTGGTGGCGGTAGTCGCCGCCACGGCGCTGTCGCTCCCGTTGGCGTCCGACGTCGACCGAATCACCTTCGACGGGTCCCTGCTGGACGCGCTGTCCTTGCCGCAACTTCCGGCCGGACACTGGAGCGCCGTCGCCGTCGGAATCGTGACCATCGCCTTGGTGGCCAGCGTCGAGTCGCTGCTTTCCGCGGTGGCCGTGGACCGGATGCACCAGGGCGAACGCACCGATTTCAACCGCGAACTCGTTGGCCAAGGCGCCGCAAACCTCACCTCCGGCATGTTGGGCGGCCTTCCCATCACCGGGGTGATCGTGCGCAGCGCCACGAACTTGGAAGCCGGGGCGCGGACCCGCAAGTCCGCTATTCTTCACGGCGTCTGGGTGCTGTTCTTCTCGCTTCTGCTGGCCGGTGTCATTGAACTGGTTCCGGTGGCTGTTTTGGCGGGTCTGCTGATCATCATCGGCGTGCGGCTGGTGAAGGTGGCTGACTTCACCACGGCACGCATAACCGGAGACCTGGCCATTTACGTTGTCACGGTTTTGACCGTCGTGTTCGTGAACCTCCTGGCCGGGGTGGTCACCGGGCTCGCCCTGGCCATGGCAGCTGTGCTGTGGCGCGTGGTCCGGGCCGGGATCCACGCCGAACCGCTCGGCGCGCGGGACGAACAGCGCTGGCGTGTGGTCATTGACGGCTCCTGCAGCTTCCTGGCGCTTCCCCGCCTCAGCCACGTGCTCGCGTCCGTGCCGTCAGGATCGCACGTGACCGTCGAGCTGGAGGTGGACTTCCTTGATCACCCGGTCCAGGACACCCTGGACGCCTGGCGCCGGCGCCACGTCATCAACGGCGGCACCGTGGAGATCGAGGAAAGCGGCACCGCCACCCTTCGCGAGGCCCAAGACCGCCCGCCGGCGCGCGGCAGTTCACGCTCGGCTCTTCGCGGCGGGTTTGCCCCCTGGCGCAGCTGGCAGCGGCATGGGCGGACCGGACACACCGGCCCGACGCCCGAAGTGCCAGGCCCGCTCAGTCCGGTGCTGGCCGGCGTGGACAACTACCACCGCCGCCACGCTCACCTGCTCCGTCCCCACGTGCAGGAACTCTCCGCCGGGCAGGACCCGGACACGCTGTTCCTTACCTGCGCGGATTCCCGGCTGGTGCCGAACCTGATCACCAGCAGCGGCCCCGGAGACCTCTTTACCGTTCGCAACGTGGGCAACGTTGTCGGTAACGCTGCGGGCGGTGACAGCCTCGATCCGTCAGTGGAGGCCGCCCTCGAATTCGCGCTCAAGGAACTCTCCGTCAAGTCCGTGGTCATCTGCGGACACTCCGGCTGCGGAGCGATGTCCGCCCTGATGGCCGAGGCGGCAACGGCGCCGGAGCCCTCTACTGCCATGGCAGGGACCGGGCGCGACCCCGTCGACGTCTGGCTGGACCACGCCCGGCCGAGCATGGCAGCGTTCCGCGCGGGTCACACGGTGCAGGCCGAGGCGGCGAATGCCGGGTATGGGGAGACGGATCAATTGGCCATGGTCAACGTCGCCATCCAGCTGGAGCAACTGCAGCGGCATCACAGCCTGCGGCAGGCATTGCGCTCGGGCGAGCTGCATCTGACGGGCCTGTTCTACGACATCGCCACGGCCCAGGTGTTGCAGGTGACTCCGGCGGGCATCAGCCATCTGGACCCGCTTCCGCGGGCCACCGACGGCGCCGGCCGCCCGGGCGCAGGTCGCGGCACGGCCTGACCCGAGAATCTGCAAGGATGGGACCATGTCAGCTCATTACGATGTCGTAATTGTCGGCGGCGGGATCGCCGGCCTGTCCCTCGCCTCCGCCCTGGCCGGGCAATGCAGCGTGGCCCTGATCGAAGCCGAGCAGACCCTGGCCTACCACACCTCGGCCCGCTCGGCCCGGCAACTGATTCCCAGCTACGGCCCGCCCGTGGTCCAGGAACTGACCGTCCGGACGCTCGACCTCATCGCCGCCCAGGACGCCGACCGTCCGGAACCGGTGCTCACCCCGCGCAGCTTCATGCTGATCGGGGACGATGCCACCGTCCGGGCTCAGGCCAGCGGCCACATGCGCCGGATCACCCACGCCGAGGCACTGGACCTATGCCCGGCCCTGGTCCCGGACTCGTTCAGCGCCGCCGGCCTGGACACCGGATCCTTCGCCTGCAACGCCCCCGTGCTGCTCGAGGACCACCGGCGCCGCGCCGAAGCGGGAGGCGTGGACATCATCACCGGCGCCCGGGTCCATTCGGCCCAGCGCCTCGGCACCGGCTGGGAACTGGGCGCCGGGCAGGAAGGCTTCCAGTCCGCCGTCGTGGTCAACGCCGCCGGCGCCTGGGCCGACGAGCTCGCCGTCCTCAGCGGCGTCGAAAAAGTCCAGCTGCAGCCGTACCGGCGCACCGCGGCGATCGTCGACGTCGAGAATCCGCTCCCGGAGTCCAGCCCCTTTGTGGCCGCTGCCGACGAATCCTTCTATTTCCGCCCCGACGGAACGCACGTCCTCATCTCGCCGTCGGAATCCGTCCCGAGCGGCCCGGAGGACGCACAGCCGTACCCGGGCGACGTCGAACGGCTCATCGCCCGGCTCAACACGATCACGACACTCGGGATCCGGAACGTCCGCACGGCGTGGACGGGGCTGCGGACGGAGGCCGCCGACAGCGTCCCGGTGGTGGGGTTCGACGCCGAAGCCACCGGATTCTTCTGGCTCGCCGGCCAGGGCGGCTACGGATTCCAGACCTCCTCGGCCATCGCGGAACTGGCCGCCGGGCTGATCCTGGCCGGTCAGGGCCCCGCCGGCGCAGCCCCGGCTATGCCGGTGCCCCCGGCTGTGACCCCGACTGTGTCCCCGTCGGTGCCCCCGGCACGGGACGCCAGTCCGGCATCCCGGACAGCGGAGGCGCTGGCCGCGACCCGCTGGTCCATCCGGCGCTGAAGAATGGATCCATGAGTACCCTCATCACCAATATCGCCGAACTGATGACCCAGGACGCGGAACACCGCGTCCTCCGCGACGCGGCGGTGGTGATCGAGGGGGAGCGGATTTCCTGGCTCGGCCCCGCAGCCGACGCCCCGGCCGCGGACGAACGGGTGGACGCCGGGGGCCGGGCGCTCCTGCCGGGCTGGGTCGACTCGCACACGCACCTGATCTTCGCGGGGGACCGCACGGCCGAGTTCGAGGCCCGGATGGCGGGACAAAGCTACAGCGCCGGCGGGATCGCCGTCACCACCGGAGCCACCCGGAGCACGAGCGACTTCGACCTCACCCGGCTGGCGATGGGCCGCGTCGCGGAGGCCGTGTCGCAGGGCACCACCTACCTGGAGACCAAAACCGGCTATGGGCTGGACCTCGAGAACGAGGCCCGCAGCGCCCGCATCGCCTCCACCGTGGCGGACGAGGTGACCTACCTGGGGGCGCACCTCGTGCCCGCCGGGATGGACGCGGAGGAATACACGGAGCTGGTCTGCGGGCCGATGCTCACCGCAGTCCGGCCCTACGTCCGCTGGGCCGACGTCTTCTGCGAACAGGGCGCCTTCAACGAGGACCAGTCCCGCCGGGTGCTCCTGGCCTGCAAGGCCGCCGGGCTGGGGCTGCGCGTCCACGGCAACCAGCTCGGCGAGGGCCCGGGCGTCCGGCTGGCGGTGGAAGTCGGCGCCGCCAGCGTGGACCACGTGAACTACCTTTCGGCCGCGGACGTCGATGCCCTCGCCGCCAGCTGGTCCGGGTGGGACGCCGCCGGCGGCAGCGGCACCCCCGGATCCGGGCAGCGCGGCACGGTTGCCACCTGCCTGCCGGCCTGCGATCTTTCCACCCGGCAGCCGCTGGCCCCCGGCCGGGAACTGCTCGACGCGGGCGTGCAGCTGGCGCTGGCCTCCAACTGCAACCCCGGCACGTCCTACACCAGTTCCATGGCGTTCTGCGTCACCACCGCCGTGCTGCAGATGCGGCTCAGCGTCCACGAGGCGGTGCGCGCCGCGACGTACGGCGGCGCGCTGGCCCTGGGCCGGGAGTCCGGGAACGACGTCGACGGCGAACGCGCGGTGGGCTCGATCGCCGTCGGACACCGGGCGGACCTGCATCTGCTCAACGCGCCTTCCGCCACGCACCTGGCCTACCGGCCCGGCATCCCCTTGACGCACGCGGTGTGGCGGGCAGGCGTAGCGCAGCCCATCCGTTAGCCGGCCGGTCCGCTGACGGGCGGCCCTAGAACATCATGGGCGGCGCGTCCAGGACGGTTTCGTCCACGCGCCTCTTCTCCCACTGTGTGAAGGGCTTGTCGAGCTCGTACTTGCCACGCGCGGTGCGCAGCAGGGTGCGGACCTCGGCGTTCTCCGGGTTGTTCAAGGACTCGAAGTATTCCACCGACCAGTGGAACCAGCGCATGCAGAACAGCCGCATGGTCAAGCCGTGCGTCACGAACAGCGCGTTCGGGGCATAGCCGGGCTTGGACCAGTGCCGGTGCAGGGTTTCCATGAAGGAGGAAATCCTGTCATACACATCGGAACCGGACTCGCCCTCGCGGAAGCGGTAGAAGAAGTGCCCGTAGGCGTTGCGGAGCTCCTTCTGGTCCTCAATGTCGCCGGCGATCTGAAAGTTCGCCCAGTCCTGTTCGCGCAGGCGCGGTTCCTCGATCACCCGCTCCACGAGCGGGCCGAGATTCAGCGCCTCCAGGGTCTGGTAGGCGCGCAGGTACGGGGAGACGTAGACGCACACCGGGCGGCCGTCCAGCTGGCGCCGGACCTCGTCCCCGGCCGCGGTGGCCTGCTCCAGGCCAAGGGGTGTCAACGGGATCCGGTAGTCCGGAACACGGTTGTAGATCGAGGTGTCGGCATTGGCGGCAGACTGGCCGTGCCGGATCATGATGATTTTCCGGGGCGCGCTCATAGTCCCCAAGCATAGGGCTCCCAAAAAGCAAGCGCCGCAGGCGAAACCCCGTTCGGCCGGCCGCACGCGGGCACCAGCAAACTATCGGCAAGTGCAGGCAAGATAGAACCATGTTGGTTCCCTCCCGCCGTCGGCTGCGGTTCGAAGTGTTGATTGTCCTGGGGTTGTCGCTGGGGCAGTCCGCGGTCTACTCCCTGGTGCAGCTGCTGGACAAGATGACCACGGCGCCGCTGGCCCAGGGGACATCCACCCTGAACCGTTCGCAGAGCGCGCGCGAATACTTCGACCTCACGTACCAGTTGCTGGACATCGTCTTCGCCTTGGTCCCGGTGGCCCTCGTGATCTATTTCCTCACCGAGCACTGGCCGGCCGGTCAGCGCGGGACCTCGGCGTTCCGAAGGATCGGCTTCGACTTCGCCCGGCCCGGCAAGGACCTGCTGCAGGGCCTGGGACTCGCCGCGCTGATCGGCATTCCGTCCCTGGGGCTCTACGCGGCGGGCCGGGCGATGGGGATCACGACGGCGATCATCCCCAGCGCCCTGGACGCGTACTGGTGGACCGTGCCGGTGCTGGTCCTGTCCGCGATCCGGCACGCGGTGGTCGAGGAAGTGATTGTGGTGGCGTACCTGCTGGACCGGCTCGGGAAACTGGGCTGGAGCGTGCCGGCAGCCATTGCCGCCAGCGCCCTGCTCCGCGGCAGCTATCACCTGTACCAGGGGTTCGGGCCGTTCATCGGCAACGCGGTGATGGGCGTCGTCTTCGCGCTGGTGTACACGCGGACCAAACGGGTGATGCCGCTCGTGATTGCCCACGCCATCCTGGACACCGTGGCGTTCGTGGGGTTCAGCCTGTTCGGCAAGGCCGTGGGCCTGGGCTGAGCCTCACACAGCAACGCGGGGTCACTTCTGGCCCATCCGGAGCCCCCGGATGGGCCAGAAGTGACCCCGCGTTGCGTTTAGGGGCCGGCACCCTGCCCGGCCTTAAATGATCTCGGCCGCCGTCTCCTAGGTGACATCGTTGGCACCTAAGAGATGGCGGCCGAAGCGTGGGGCAGGTGGAGCGTTAGATCGTGACCGCTCCGGAGGCGGTCTCGAAGGTGACGGAGAGAATGCCGGGAGTACCGTGCGGCGCGATCCAGTTCACGGCAACGTCTTCCAGCGGCTTTTCAACCTGTTCGCCCAGCCACTCCGTGACGCGGGCTGCCGAACCGGCAATGGTCAGTGCGGACATCTTGACATCGCTCGCGTAAGCGTTGGACGGGTGCAGCTCCGGGTCACCCTCCCACTTGAGCATGTAGGGCACCTGGGGGTCGGCGATGAGCCCCAGGATGCCGATCTGCTTCCAGACCAGTTCGCGGCCGTCGGGAAATTTCCGGTTGCCGTTGACGGCGGCGCGGCCGAGCCGCTCCTCGAACGGGGCCAGGTCGTCAACCTCGACGCACCAGCCCATCCAGCCGCCGCCGGCCTCGGAGCGTGCCCGGACGGCCTGGCCGAACGGGGCCTTGTCGGAGGCCGGGTGGTTCAGGACCTCCACGACTTCCAGGTACTTGTGTCCCGCGAGCGGGATAATCATGTTGCGTGTCCCGAAACGGGGGTGCACTCCACCCTTCACGGCTTCAACGCCGAGGGCAGACGCAATACGTTCAGTGGTGGCTGCCAAGCCATCGTGTTCACAGGCGTAAGAGACGTGATCCATGCGCATGCCATCATCTTGGCACTTTGTGATGGACCTCTCAGCTTAGGCTCGCCTTACCGTCGTGGGATGTCCCGGCGCGCCGATCGGGGCGGCCCGGGACGCGCCGATCAGCGCGCCGCCACGGAGGCCGTCTTCATCTTCGTCACAAAGCTATCCAGGGCCGCGCCGCCATTCCTACACTGAAGCCAGGTCATGAGTGCCAGCGCACAGCCCCGGCTTGCTGGCCGGCAACCCTCGTATCGCGGTGGGGTGCCCCGGGTGAAGACCTGGCCGTCCGGCGCCCGCCGGAGGGCAAGCGCGGCGCCTGTCCCGGTCCGGGCCGAAAGCCCCGGCCGGTGCTGTGCCCAGTGACTCGAGGAGCATCAATGTCCAACGCCTGGTCCTTTGAAACCCGCCAGATCCACGCCGGCCAGGAGCCGGACAGCGCCACCGGCGCGCGTTCCCTGCCCATCTACCAGACGACGTCGTTCGTGTTCCCCAGCGCCGAAAGCGCCGCGAACCGCTTCGCGCTCGCCGAACTCGCGCCCATCTACACGAGGATCGGCAACCCCACCCAGGACGCCGTCGAACAGCGCGTGGCCAGCCTGGAAGGCGGCCTCGCGGCCCTGCTGCTCAGCTCCGGCCAGGCCGCCGAGACGTTCGCGATCCTCAATATCGCCGAGGCCGGGGACCACGTGGTGGCCAGCCCCAGCCTCTACGGCGGAACCTACAACCTGCTCGCCCACACGCTGAAGAAGTTCGGCATCTCCGTGACCTTCGTGGCGGACCCGGACAACCTGGACCAGTGGCGGGACGCCGTCCAGCCCAACACCAAGCTGTTCTTCGGCGAAGTGGTCTCCAACCCCCGCCAGGACGTGCTGGACATCGAGGGCGTCTCCCGCGTGGCGCACGAGGCCGGCGTGCCGCTGGTGGTCGACAACACGCTCTCCACCCCCTACCTGATCCGGCCGATCGAGTGGGGCGCGGACATCGTGGTCCATTCCGCCACCAAGTACCTCGGCGGGCACGGCGCCGCAATCGCCGGCGTGATCGTGGACTCCGGCAACTTCGACTTCGGGAAGGACCCGGAGCGGTTCCCCGGCTTCAACACCCCGGACCCCACCTACAACGGCCTGGTCTACGCCCGCGACCTCGGCGCCGACGGCGCACTGGGCGCGAACCTTTCCTACATCCTCAAGGCCCGGGTCCAGCTCCTGCGCGACCTCGGCTCCGCGGTGTCCCCGTTCAACGCCTTCCTCATCGCCCAGGGCATCGAAACGCTGAGCCTGCGCGTCGAGCGCCACGTGGCCAACGCCACCAAGGTGGCGCAATGGCTGGAGGGGCGGGACGACGTCGAATCGGTCGCCTACGCCGGACTGCCCTCCAGCCCCTGGTACGAGCGCGGCCGCAAGTATGGGCCCAAGGGGACCGGCGCCGTCGTGGCGTTCAACATCGCCGGGGGAGCGGAGGCAGGCAAGCGGTTCGTCGATGCCCTCGAACTGCACTCGCACGTCGCGAACATCGGCGATGTCCGGTCCCTGGTGATCCACCCGGCGTCGACCACCCACAGCCAGCTCTCGCCCGAACAGCAGACGATCGCCGGCGTGAACCCCGGGCTGGTGCGGCTGTCGGTGGGACTGGAGCACATCGACGACATCCTCGCGGACCTCGACGCCGGATTCCGCGCGGCCAAGTCCGCCTAGCCACCCCGGCCGGCCTCCCCGCAAGGGGCGGCCGGCCAGGGGGCTGTCACATGGAAGTCACAATCTTCGTGATTTCCGCACCGTGTTTCGTAGACTCGTACCAGGTCATGAGTGCCAGCGACAGCCCCGGCTTGCTGGCCGGCAACCCTCCTTTTGCGGCGGGGTGCCCCGGGTGAAGACCTGGCCTGCCGGTCAGCTGACGGCAGGCAAGCGCGAAGATAGGTCCTCACATGACGATTGCCGTCACCCGCACGGGTGTACCCGAAACCAAACCATCCCGGACCCCGGACGGGACCGTCCAGTCCGTCAGGATCGGTGATCTGCAGCTCGAATCCGGGGTCCTGCTGCCGGATGTGGTCCTCGCCTACGAGACGTGGGGGACCCTGAACGCTGACGCCTCCAACGCTGTCCTCATTGAACACGCCCTGACCGGCGACACGCATGTGACCCGCGGCGAAAGCGGGGAACCCGGCTGGTGGGAACAGCTCGCCGGACCCGGAGCGCCCGTGGACACGGACAAGTATTTCGTCGTCTCGATCAACATCCTGGGCGGCTGCTACGGTTCCACGGGACCCTCCACCCCGGCCCCCGACGGGCGCCCCTGGGGATCGCGCTTCCCGCTCGTGACCCTGCGCGACACCACCGCTGCCGAGGCGCGGCTGGCCGACGCCCTGGGCATCGGTTGCTGGTACGCCGTGGTGGGCGGCTCGCTTGGCGGCGCACGCGCCCTTGAATGGGCCGTCACCTACCCCAGCCGGGTCCGACGCTGCGCCGTGATTTCCGTCGGCCCCAGCAGCACGGCCGAACAGATTGCCTTTGCGCAGGCCCAGACGCTGGCCATCCGCCAGGATCCCCACTTCAACGGCGGGAACTACTACGGCGGCCCCGAGCCCGAGGCTGGGCTCGCCCTCGCCCGCCGCATCGCGCACATCACCTACCGTTCCGCGGCCGAACTGGACGGCCGGTTTGGCCGGAACGCCCAGGAGTCCGAGACGCCCCTGGAAGCCGGATCGCTGGCCGGACGCGGGCGCTACCAGGTGGAAAGCTACCTGGACCACCAGGGCAGCAAGCTGGTCCGGCGCTTCGATGCCAACAGCTACATCGCCATTACCGAAGCCCTCATGAGCCACGATGTCTGCCGCGGGCGCGGCAGCCTCTCGGAGGCCCTGGCCCCGGCCACCGCAGAGTTCCTCGTGGCGGCGGTGGACTCGGACCGCCTGTACTTCCCGGCCCAGTCCCGCCAGCTGGCCGAGGCCCTGCCGGGCGGAGCGGAACTGCACATTATCGAAGCGCCGATCGGCCACGACGGCTTCCTGACCGAAATAGGCCAGCTCAGCGGGCAGCTCCGGGAGACCTTCTTCGGCCGCTAGGCCCGCCTGCTTGTGCATTTTTGCAGATGCGCTCTGCACTAATGGCCGTTGAGGCTCAGCGCGGGAGCGTCCATACTCATGGGGAATGACGCCATGTGCCCTACATCACGGGCGTCCTCAGTCCAATGGTCCGCAGGGTGTCGAAGGCGACACCGAAGGAGTTCTCATGAGCACGGAAAACGCCGCGACAACGCGCGCAGACGAGCCGGACGTCCAAACGTCCGGACTGAAGAAGGTAGTAACGGCCTCTATGGCCGGCACGGTGGTTGAGTGGTATGAATTCTTCCTCTACGCCTCCGCCGCCACGCTGGTCTTCGGCAAAACGTTCTTCCCCAACTCGGGCACGGAACTCGACGGCATTATCGCCGCGTTCCTGACCTACGCCGTCGGATTCGTGGCCCGCCCGATCGGCGGCATCGTCTTCGGCCACTTCGGCGACAAGTTCGGCCGCAAGCAGCTGCTCCAGGTCAGCATCCTCCTGGTGGGCGTCTCCACCTTCCTGATGGGCTGTCTGCCCACCTTCGCGCAGATCGGCTACTGGGCCCCGGCGCTGCTGGTCTTCCTGCGCTTTGCCCAGGGCTTCGCCGTCGGCGGCGAATGGGGCGGCGCCGTCCTGCTCGTCGCCGAGCACAGCCCCAGCAAGTCCCGCGGGTTCTGGTCCAGCTGGCCGCAGTCGGCCGTTCCGCTCGGCAACCTGCTCGCCACCGCCGTGCTGTTCACGCTGTCCTCCTTGCTGTCCTCCGCCGACTTCCTCAGCTGGGGCTGGCGCGTCGCCTTCTGGCTCTCCGCCGTGATCGTGTTGGTCGGCTACTACATCCGCACCAAGGTCCAGGACGCCCCTATCTTCCTGGAGGCCCAAAAGGAAGTCGAAGTCGAGAACAAGGGCTACGGCGTGGCCGAAGTCTTCCGCCGCTACCCGCGGGGCGTCTTCACCGCGATGGGCCTGCGCTTCGCCGAGAACATCCTCTACTACCTCGTGGTCACCTTCTCGATCACGTACCTGAAGGTCGTCGTCCAGACGGACACCTCCCGGATCCTGCTGCTGCTGCTCGTGGCCCACTTCATCCACTTCGCCGTGATCCCGATGGTCGGCAGGCTCTCGGACAACGTCGGCCGCAAGCCCGTCTACATGGCCGGCGCCATCCTCGGCGGCACGTGGGGCTTCTTCGCCTTCCCGATGATGGACACCAAGAACGACTTCATCATCCTCGCTGCGATCACCATCGGCCTGCTGTTCCACTCCCTGATGTACGCCGGCCAGCCGGCGCTCATGGCCGAAATGTTCCCGACCCGGATGCGCTACTCCGGTGTCTCGCTCGGCTACCAGGTCACCTCGATTGTGGCCGGTTCGCTGGCGCCGATCATCGCCGTCGCGCTCCTGGGCCAGTACAAGTCCTCCGTCCCGGTCGCCATCTACCTCCTCGGCGCCTGTGTGGTCACTTTGGTTGCGGTCTTCTTCCTTAAGGAAACCCGCGGCATCTCGCTCCGGGACGTCGACGCCGCCGACGCCCAGGGCACCGCTGACCTCCTCGCCGCCAGCAAGCGGTAATCCTCACCGGCCCCATCAGACCCGTTGGGGCAGACTGCCCGGATCCGCGCACGGCGCGGACCCGGGCAGTCTGCGTTAACGCGGCAGGCCAACACGGCAGGCTGTCGCCGCGTGCCCACGTCTGGCTGCGCTGGCGCGGCCTCAGGCGGACAGCACATCCTGCCGCTCCCGGATTTCGCCGCGAATCGCCTCCAGCACGGCACGGACCGGGGCCGAACGCAGCGCCTCGGGCCGGGCCACAGCCCAGATGGGCAGCTGGCGCTGGAAGTCGTCCGGCAGGACGGGCAGGAACCCCGGCCGGCCCGCCACGAGGAAATTGGGGAGCAGGCCTATCCCGGCGCCCCGCCGGACGGCCTCCAGCTGGGCGAAGACGCTTGTGGCCTGGAAGCTGGACCGCGGCACCGGCAGCTGCGTGGAACGGTGGCCCAGCTCGGCCACCTGGAGCGCCGATTCCACATAGGAGACAAAGCCGTGCTGCCGGACGTCGTCGAGCGTTGCCGGAAGGCCGTGCTCCTGCGCATAGCCGGGACTGGCGTACAGCCTGAGGAAATAGTTGCTAAGGAAGATGGCGCGGGCGGTGGTGACCTCCATGTTGCCCACCACCACTTCCAGGTCCACGCCGGAGCGGTTTTGGCTTACCTTGCGGGTGGCGCTGAGCAGCTCGACGTTGAGCAGCGGATTCGCGCGCTGGAGCCGCACGAGGGCCGGGGCCAGGAATTCGGCGCCGAAGCCGTCCGGGGTGCTGATCCGGACCAGGCCGGAGACCACATCGCCGGAGCGGGCAATGCTGCTGGAGAGGGCACCGAGAGTGCCCTCGATGGCTTCCGCCGCAGCGACCGCCTGGCTGCCGAGTTCGGTCAGCTCCCAGCCGTGCGGGCTGCGTTCGAGCGTCCGGCCGCCGAGCTGCTTGTCCAGGGCCAGGACGCGGCGGGAAATGGTGGTGTGGGTGGTGCCGAGCGTCTCCGCCACGGCGTTGAACCGGCCCAGCCGTGCCACGGTCAGCAGGATCAGCAGGTCATCGGGGCTCGGAAGCCGGCGCAAGTCCACTCATGTCCCCTTTGCAGCGAGTGTGGCGGATGAGGAAGCCAGAGCCATGATTGTGCATCTGTGCACATGGCATCTGTGATTTTTTACCTTGATTGCACTCTAACAGGGTGTGATGGTGGACACCGGGGCGCCGCGGTTTCGGCTTTCAGGCCGGAGCGTCAAGGCGCCGGCAGCACATCAAGCAAAGGAGCTTAAGCCATGGCAGTCATCGCCTGGATCGGACTTGGAAACATGGGCGGATCCATGTCCGTCAACCTCTCAAACGCCGGACACGAGGTCCGCGGTTTCGACCTCAACAGCGCAGCCCTCGCCGCCGCCGAGGCCGGAGGAGTCAAGGCCGCCGGCAGCATCGCCGAGGCCGTCGCCGGCGCCGACGTCGTCTTCACCATGCTCCCCAAGGGCGAGCACGCCCGCGCCGTGTACCTCGGGGAGGACGGCGTCCTTGCCCACGCGGACACCCGGACCCTCCTGGTGGATTCCTCCACCATCGACATCGCCTCCGCGCAGGCCCTGCACGACGCCGCCGCTGCCGCCGGCTTCCGCTTCGTCGACGCTCCCGTCTCCGGCGGCATGAGCGGCGCGAAGGCCGCCACCTTGACGTTCATGATCGGCGGCGAGCCCGGCGCCGTCGCCGACGCCACCGAATACATCCGCCCCATGGCCGCGAACATCATCCCCACCGGCGGCGCCACCACCGGCCAGGCCGCGAAGATCTGCAACAACCTCATGCTCTTCATCAACCTCGCCTCCACCGCCGAGGGCGCGGTCCTCGCCGACCGCCTCGGCCTGGACAAACAGGTCTTCTGGGACATCGCGTCGGTCTCCTCCGGCGACAGCTGGGCGCTGCGCACCTGGTACCCCGTGGCCGGCGTTGTGCCCACTGCGGCGTCCAACAACGACTTCGCCCCGACGTTCACCACCGAACTCGCCAACAAGGACATCGGCCTGGCCATCAGCGCCGCGCGGGACACCGGCACCCCGCTGGAACTCGGCGAGCACGTCCAGCAGCTCTTCCAGCGCCTCATCGACTCCGGCCAGTCCGGCCAGGACTGCTCGATGATCGTCAAGCTCGTCGACGGCACCCTCGAGTCCGCCAACTAGCCCTTCACGGCCCTCCCCTTCACGAAAGAGACCCACCCATGGAACGCATTCCGCACTTCATCAACGGCGCCCTGGTTTCCGACGCCGAGCGCTTCGGCCCCGTGTTCAACCCGGCCACCGGCGAGCAGGAGAAAAAGGTCGCCCTGGCCTCCGCCGCCCGCGTCGAGGAGGCCGTCGAGGCCGCCCGCGCCGCCCTGCCCGGCTGGCGCGCCACAAGCCTGGCCAGGCGCACCGCCATCTTCTTCAAGGTCCGTGAACTGCTCATGCAGCGCCGGCCCGAACTCGCGGCCCTGCTGACCAGTGAGCACGGCAAGGTCCTCTCGGACGCGGAAGGTGAAATCACCCGAGGCCTGGAGAACATCGAATTCGCCACCGGGCTCTCCCACATGCTCAAAGGCGAGCGCTCCGAGCAGGTCTCCGGCGGCGTCGATGTCCACTCGGTCCGCCAGCCGGTCGGCGTCGTCGCCTGCATCACGCCGTTCAACTTCCCCGCCATGGTGCCGCTGTGGATGATCGGCAGCGCCCTGGCCTGCGGAAACACCGTGCTGCTCAAGCCGAGCGAGAAGGACCCGTCCTCGGCTGTCTTCATCGCCCAGGTCTTCGCCGAGGCCGGCCTGCCGGCCGGCGTGCTCAACGTGGTCCACGGCGACAAGGAAGCCGTGGACGTCCTGCTGGAACACCCGGCGGTGAAGGCCGTCAGCTTTGTCGGTTCGACGCCGATCGCCCAGTCGATCTACAAGCGCGCCGCCGATCACGGCAAGCGCGTCCAGGCCCTGGGAGGTGCGAAGAACCACATGGTGGTCCTGCCGGACGCGGACCTCAACATGGCCGCGGACGCCGCCGTCTCGGCCGCCTACGGCTCCGCCGGGGAGCGCTGCATGGCGGTCAGCGTCCTCGTCGCCGTCGGCAGCATCGCCGACGACCTCGTGGAGGCGATCAGCACCCGCATGGCTGCCCTCACGATCGGCCCGGGCACGGACCCGGCCTCCCAGATGGGCCCGCTCATCACGGCCGAGCACCGCGATAAGGTGGCCTCCTACGTTGCTGGCGCGGCCAACGAAGGCGCCACCGTGGTGGTGGACGGCCGCGAGCACAAATTCGACTCCAACGGCTTCTTCATCGGGGTCAGCCTGATCGACCACGTCAAGCCCGGGATGAAGGTCTACGACGACGAGATCTTCGGCCCCGTCCTCTCGGTGGTCCGCGTCGAGACCTACGCCGACGCCGTGAAGCTGGTCAACGACAACGAGTTCGGCAACGGCGTGGCCATCTTCACCCGCGACGGCGGCGCCGCCCGCCAGTTCGAGTTCGACGTCGAGGCCGGCATGGTGGGCGTCAACGTGCCCATCCCGGTGCCGGTGGGCACCTTCTCCTTCGGCGGCTGGAAGAATTCGCTCTTCGGCGACACCCACATGTACGGGCCCGAAAGCATCCGCTTCTACACCCGCGGCAAGGTGGTCACCACCCGCTGGCCGGACCCGTCCACCTCGGTGATCGACCTCGGCTTCCCCCAGGTCGACTGACGCGCCACCCCTTCCAAGCAACGCGGGGTCACTTCGCGCCCATCCGACACCGGATCATGGGCCGTAAGTGACCCCGCGTTGCTTTAGGGGCGGGGAATAGAGTAGGCAGGCAGGGACAGCCACGATCCGGGAGGCACCATGACCACGCTCGTCAACCGCCCCAACACGGCACTGCTCGTCGTCGATATGCAGGTCGGCGTCGTCGCGGAGGCCTACCGCCGCGACGACGTCGTCGCAACTATCGCCGCCCTCGTGGACAAGGCGCGCGGCGCCGGGGTGGACGTCGTCTGGGTCCAGCACAGCGGTGAGGACCTGCCGCGCGGCAGCGACGGCTGGCAGTATGTGCCGGAGCTCGCCCGCCGCAGTTCGGAGCCGCTCGTGGCCAAGGAGTACAGCGACGCCTTCGAGGGCACCGACCTGGAGTCCGTGCTGGCCGGGCGGGGAATCGGCCGCGTCTTCCTGGCCGGAGCGCAGACCGACGAGTGCATCCGCTCGACCCTGCACGGCGCGATCACCCGCGGCTACGATGTCACGCTGGTCGCGGACGCCCACACCACCGAGGACCTGACCGATTATGGCGCTCCGCCGCCGGCACTGGTGGTGGCCCACACCAATCTGTACTGGCAGTACCACAAGGCGCCGGGGCGGACGGCGGGAACGGTCAACGCGGCCGACGTCAGCTTCGCCGGTACTGCATGATCCTAGCCCTTCGGGACCCTAGCCCTTCATGATTTCGGCGCGCTGGGCCATGTAGTCCTCCATGGACAGCTTGCCGTCGGTGTACTGCTGGTCGAGTTCGGCCAGTTTGCGGGCCCTGTAGCCCTGTCCGGCCGACGGCGGCGGGGGAGTCTGCGGCGCCTGCGGCTGTCCCGCGCCCGGCGCCGGTTCATGCCGTTGCGGTTGCGGCGGGTTGTTCAGGTACTCGGGGCTGTCCTCGTACGGGACGGGGGACTGGTAACCGGCCGGGTTCGGGTACTGCTGGCCGGGATACGGCTGGTTCGGGAACGGCTGGTCGGGGAACCGGGGACTGGGGTGCTGCGGGTACCCCGCGTTGGGATACTGCGGGTTGGGGTACTGCGGGTTGGGGTACGGCTCGTTGGCCGGGCCCGACTGCTTCGGGGCGCCCAGCTGGCCAAAGCCGCCGAAGTAGTCCTGCTGGGTGTAGCCGTCCCGCGGCTGGTTGCCCTGGCCGGGGTTGTTCTGGTTGCCGGGGAACCGGCCGAACTGTCCCGGCGTGCCCTGGTTCCGGCCGCGGGCAGACCTGCGGTAGAGGCGCATCGCCACGGGAACCAGGAACGACAACACGATGATCCAGAAGAACATACTGCTCACGGTACTGGGCCTTTCAGCTGCTGGGCCTTCTCATCTGCGGGCTCATCGGTAGGGCCGGAGAAGTGTTCCTCCAGCTTATGCCCCGCAGGCTCAGGACCGCAGCCTCAGGATCGTACGGGGGCCTCGGCGCCGGGCGGGCCTTCGCCGGAGCCAAGCGGAACGCCGGGACCGAACACCGGGCCGGCCAGCGGCCGCTTGGCCGTCATGCCGTCGCCGGAGGAGCGGTGCCGCAGCCGCCGCACCACCCAGGGGACGAAATACTCCCTGGCCCACACCAGGTCCCCGCTGCGCGCCTCGCGCCAACTGCGCTGTGGCAGCGGTTTGGGGGAGAGGGGCTGGAGGGTGTGCTCGACGTTGAGCGAATCCAGCACCATGGCCGCGATCGTGTGGTGGCCCAGCGGTGAGAAATGCAGCCGGTCGACGTTCCACATCTGCGGGTCATTGAGTTGGCGCAGCGACCACATGTCCGCGATCACGGCGTCGTGGCGGGCGGCGATCGTGCGCAGGTTCTCGTTGTAAATGGCCACCTTGCTGCGGATGCGGCCAAGCACCGTGGAGCCGGTATCCGGGCCGTTGAACAGGACAACGGTGGCGCCGCCCAGGCTGAGGATCTGCACCACCGAGTCCAGCTTTTCGGCCAGCACGTCCGGATCGCCGCCGGGGCGGATGAGGTCGTTGCCGCCTGCGGAGAGCGTGATGAGGTCCGGTTTGAGGGACAGGCAGTGCGCCATTTGCTGGTCCACGATCTGCTGCAGGAGCCGGCCGCGGACGGCCAGGTTGGCGTAAGCGAAGTCGTTGTGCCCACGGCTGAGTTCTTCGGCCACGCGGTCTGCCCAGCCCCGGTGGCCGCCCGGACTGGCTGGTTCCGGGTCGCCGATGCCCTCCGTGAAAGAGTCGCCCATCGCCACATAGCGGGTCCAAGGGTGGGTGACGGTGTCTGCGGCGGCGGCTGAGGTGCCCGGTGAATTTTCCATGGGATCGGTATTGCTCACCCCCTTATCCTGCACCGTTCCCGATAAGCTGCGCCACCGTCAGTTGTTACCGACGGGTAACTGTAAGAATAGTTCCATGACTCACGCTGACGCCTTCCCCGCCCCTGTCGTCCAATGGTCCCAGCCGGAGCAGGAACGGGCCGGCAAGCCGCTTCTTGTCCTGCTGCATGGCTACGGCGCCAACGAACAGGATCTGCTCAGCCTGGCGGAAATGCTCCCGCAGGACTTCGCGGTGGCCTCGTTGCGCGCCCCGATCGCCATGGGTCCGGGCTTCACCTGGTTCCCGCTGACAGCGTCCATTGACTATTCGCTCGACGCCGTCAAGGTCGCCGCAGCGTATGTCCAGGACTGGCTCGACGGCGTCAAAGCCAACCACCCGTCGGTGACACTGCTGGGATTCTCGATGGGCATGGCCATGGCGACCACGTTGTTGCGGCAGCGCCCGGGGGACTTTGCCGCCGTCGTCGGCCTGTCCGGGTTTGTCGTCGACGCCGGTGATGACCCCAGCTTCCGCGACGGCGAACTGGACGGCACTGTGCCGCTTTTCTGGGGCCGGGACCAGCAGGACCCCGTGATCACCGAGGACAAGATCGACTACACCATCGGCTGGGTCCGCAAGCATGTGAAGCTCACCAAAGTCCTCTACACGGGCATGTGGCACGGCATCAACCAGCAGGAAATCGGTCACGTCTCGGAGTTCCTCACGCACGTGGTGCTCAACTCCAAGAAGTAGCCGCGCCGGGGAAATGTGCGCCGGAGAAGCAGCCGCACCGGAGAAGCGGGCGGGCGGCTAGGCGGCCGGGGGCGCGCTGATCCGCACGGTCCGGCCGTTTACGGTGACGGTGTCGCCGTCGTGCAGCTGGCGGCCGCGGCGCTCATCGATTTCGCCGTTGACCTTCACCAGCCCGTTCTTGATCAGCTCCGCGGCCTCCACGCCGTCCTCCACCAGATTCGCAAGTTTCAGCAGCTGGCCCAGCCGGATCATGCTGTCGCGGATGGTGATGTCTTCGAATTCCGGATTGCTCATACAAGCAATGATGCCTGACCTAAGGTGACACCAATGACCCACACCCCCCGTCTGCCGCTGATCGTCGGCCTGCCCATGGCCGTCGCGACCGGACTGTTCATCCCGATCCAGGGCCGGATCAACGGTGCGCTCGGGGTGGCGCTGGGGGACGGAATCGGTGCCGCCGTCGTCAGCTTCAGCACCGGGCTGGCCGTCATGGTGGCCATTTCCCTGGCATTGCCCCGGGGCCGGGCCGGGCTGGCACGGATCCTGCCGGCCGTGCGCGAACGGCAGTTTCCGCCGTACTACGTCCTGGCCGGCTGCATTGGCGCCCTCTTCGTCTTCGCCCAGTCCTTCACCGTGGGACTGCTCGGCGTCGCCCTCTTCACGGTGGCCGCCGTGACGGGGCAGACCCTCAGCGGCCTGCTGGTGGACCGGATGGGGATCGGACCGGCGGGAAAGAGGCCCATTACCGGCATCCGGGTGCTCGGCAGTGTGCTCACCGTCGCCGCCGTCGCCTGGGCGGTGTCGCCCCGGTTCAGCGCCGGGGAATCCGGGCTGCAGCTGCTGGTTCCCGTGCTGCTTCCGCTCCTGGCCGGGTTCCTGATGAGTTTCCAGCAGGCCATGAACGGCACAGCCACCGTGCACTACGGCACCCCCATCGCCGCGACACTGGTGAACTTCATCGCCGGAGCGGCACTGCTGTGGGTGGCATGGCTGATCAAACTCGCCGTGGCCGGTGCCGGCAACCCCCTCCCGGCGCAGTGGTGGTACTACCTTGGCGGCCCGCTCGGCTGCATCTTCATCGGCATCGGCGCCCTCCTGGTCCGCAGCCTGGGCGTGCTGGTCACCGGCCTCGGGATGATCGCCGGCCAGCTGCTGGGGTCCCTCGGGCTGGACCTGATACTGCCGGTGCCCGGAACGGTGATCACCCTCCCGACAGTCCTCGGCACGGTCCTGACGCTCGGCGCCATCGTCCTGGCCACCCTGCCTTGGCCCAAGGGCGCGCTGAAGCGGTAGCGGGCCGGTAGGCTTGGAGTTTGCATCGCACTGTTCGTACCGCTTTGTTCGTATCGCTTTGTTCGTATCGTCCCGGCCGGCAACCAGCCGGCGTCCCGGGGCCAACACCACGGACCGCACCCAGCGGCCCTGTAGAAAATTGGAGTTCCCATGGCAGCAAAATCCGTCCTCGACCAGATCATTTCCCTCGCCAAGCGCCGGGGATTCGTTTTCCAGGCCGGTGAAATCTATGGTGGCTCCCGTTCTGCCTGGGACTACGGGCCGCTCGGCGCCGAGCTCAAGGAAAACATCAAGCGCCAGTGGTGGCAGTCCGTCGTCCGCGGCCGCGAAGACGTCGTAGGCCTGGATTCCTCCGTCATCCTTCCCCGCCAGGTCTGGGAGGCCTCCGGCCACGTCGATGTGTTCTCCGACCCGCTGGTGGAGTGCCTGTCCTGCCACAAGCGCTACCGCGCGGACCACCTCGAAGAAGAGTACGAGGAGAAGAAGGGCCGTCCCGCCGAGAACGGCCTCAAGGACATCGCCTGCGCCAACTGCGGCACCCGCGGCCAGTGGACTGAGCCGCACGAATTCTCCGGGCTGCTCAAGACCTACCTTGGCCCCGTCGCCAGCGAAGAAGGCCTGCACTACCTGCGGCCCGAGACGGCCCAGGGCATCTTCGTGAACTTCGGCAACGTCCTGACCACCTCGCGGAAGAAGCCGCCTTTCGGCATCGGCCAGATCGGCAAGTCCTTCCGCAACGAGATCACGCCCGGCAACTTCATCTTCCGCACCCGTGAGTTCGAGCAGATGGAGATGGAATTCTTCGTCGAGCCCGGCACCGACGAGCAGTGGCACGAGTACTGGATGAAGGAACGCATGTCCTGGTACACGGGCCTGGGCATCCGCGAAGAGAACCTGCGCTTCTTCGAGCACCCGCTGGACAAGCTCAGCCACTACTCCAAGGGCACCACGGACATCGAATACCGTTTCGGCTTCCAGGGCTCGGAGTGGGGCGAGCTCGAGGGCATCGCCAACCGCACCGACTTTGACCTCTCTACCCACGCCAAGGCCTCCGGCGCGGACCTGAGCTACTTCAACCAGGCCACCAACGAGCGCTATACCCCGTACGTGATCGAGCCCGCCGCCGGCCTCACCCGCTCGTTCATGGCCTTCATGATCGATGCCTACACCGAGGACGAGGCCCCCAACGCCAAGGGCGGGGTGGACATCCGCACCGTGCTCAAGCTCGATCCGCGCCTGGCGCCGGTGAAGGCTGCCGTGCTGCCGCTGAGCCGCAACGAGGACCTGTCCCCGAAGGCCAAGGACCTCGCAGCGCAGCTGCGCAAGAGCTGGAACATCGAGTTCGACGACGCCGGCGCCATCGGCCGCCGCTACCGCCGCCAGGACGAGATCGGCACCCCGTTCTGCATCACCGTGGACTTCGACACGCTCGAGGACCAGGCCGTCACCATCCGCGAACGCGACACCATGAGCCAGGAACGCGTCTCCCTGGACAAGGTGGAGGGTTACCTGGCCGCACGGCTGATCGGCGCCTGATCATGGCCATCGCATACCGGGAATGGCGGGAAGGCGACGACCTGGCCCTGCTGGAAATCTGGGGCGGCCCTGAGACCGTCCAGGCCGGACAATTCCGCGGCACGCTGGCGCCCTCGGGCAACTCGCCGTGGCGCCGCTGCATCGTGGCCGAGGACGTCGTGGACGGTGTCGCCATTCCCGTGGCGGCCGCCGTGGTCCACGAGGCCTCGCTGCACCCGGAACGGCTCTGGGCGTATGTCGAGGTCGCCCGGGACCACCGCCGCGCCGGCCTCGGGTCCACGCTGCTGACCATGCTGCGGCACGAGGCCGCCCAGGCGCCGTCGGGCGTATCCAGACTGCGCTGCAAAGTGGAGCCGGGCACCCCCGGGGCGGCGTTTGCCGAGGCCGCGGGCCTGGCCCCGATCCAGCGTTCCCGCCTCGTCGTGGTTGACCCGGCACCGCTCAAGCTGCCGGTGTTCGGCGACGGGTCGGAGTCCGCGGCCACCGACCAGGTCGAAGACCTGGCCACAGGCTCGGTGGAGCTCAGCGACGTCGTGGGACGCTACTACACCGCCGTGCACGGCTGGGACAGCCCGGGGGAGCTGAGCGTCGCCGCAGTGCAGCGCCTGTTCCTCGATGACCTCAGCGGCGCCCACGGAGCGATCGTGCTGCGGGCGCCCAAGGCCAGCGCCTTCGGGCACGGCATCGCGGCCAGCCGCAAGGGCCGGCTGGAGGGGTTCGCCATCAGCTACGCGGCGGCAACTCCGGGGGCCGACGGCGGCGCAGATGCAGGTGCCGGCGCCGGCGGCTCGGCCGGGCCCACTGAGGTTTTCCTCGGGCACGAACCCAAGCTCGGCGCGGATGAAGCCCGGGCCGCCGTCCGGGACCTCTTGGCCCTGATCGCTTACCAGCACCCGGTGATGCTCGAACTGGACGACGCAATGACCGCCCTGCGCACCGTCGTCGAACCGCTGCTCGAGAGCGGCAAGGCCCACGTCCAGGGCTCGGAAACGCTCGTCGTCTCCGACCCGGCCTAGGCCTCACCCCGACTGACCCGCAGCTGCGGCCGTAATGAAGCTTGATAACGGCCGCAGCTGCGGGTCAGCCTGCGTTAAGACACAGTGGTTGGGGGCGCAGTTATTTGGGCATCACCGGCGGCACGAAGTCGAAGGTCATGCCCAGCAGCCAGACAAGCAGCAGGACCACTGGCAGGTGGAAGACGAACTGCAGGAAGGTGAAGCCCACCAGGTCCCGGGCGCGCAGGCGCAGCACCGCGAGCAGCGGCAGCATGAAGAACGGGTTGACCAGGTTCGGCAGCGCCTCGGCGATGTTGTAGATCTGCACGGTCCAGCCGAGGTTCATCTGCACGTCGGTGGCCGACTGCATCACGTAGGGCGCCTCCACCAGCCATTTTCCGCCGCCGGAGGGGACCAGGATGCCCAGCACGGCCGTGTACAGGGCAATGACGACGGCGAAGCCGCCGCCGCTGCCGATGTCCGAGAAGAACGCCGCGAGGTGCGTGGACAGGCTCATACCGCCGGCTCCCGTGGCCTTGGTCAGGATGGCCGCCATCGCCGCGTACAGCGGGAACTGCACGAGGATGCCCGCGGTGGCCGGGACGGCCTTCGTGACTGCCTGCAGGAAGTTCCGCGGCGTCCCGTGCAGGACCAGGCCCAGGATGAGGAACACCAGCAGGTAGCCGTTGAGGCTGCTGACCACGCTGAGGAACGGCTTGGTGAGGAACTGCGAGACGAGCCAGCCGAGCGTGAGGACGCCGGCCAGGATCGGCAGGACCCGGCTGTATTCGAGCCATTCGCCCGGCCGGGAACGCGGCGCGGACTCGGCCGGCTCATCGTCCAGGTCTACGCCCAGATCCTCTGCGGTGCGGATCGAACCGCCCTGGGGTGCGGAGAAGTGCGCAATCACCGTGGTCAGGGCCATCAGGATGGCCAGCGTCAGCAGCGACTGCCAGGTGAAAATTGTGGTGCCGAAGTCCAGGATGCCCGTGATTTTCAGCAGCGCCGGCGGCAGTGACGCGGCCGTGGCCTGCAGCTGCGCGGCAGAGGAGGACAGCCCCAGGGCCCAGACGGCGCCGAGGCCCATGAAGGCCGCCGCGCCCAGGGCCCGGTAGTCCACCGTCAGGTCCTTGCGGCGGGCGATCGCGCGGGCCAGCAGCCCGCCGAAGATCAGGCTGAGCCCCCAGTTGAGGAAGGACACGGACATGGCCAGCACGGCCACGAAGCTCACCGCGGTCCGCGCCGTTGACGGCACGAGGGCCAGCCTGCTGATCAGCCCCGCAACGGGCGGGGAGGTGGCTACGACGTAGCCGGTGAGGACCACCATGGCCATCTGCAGGGTAAAGGCCGTCAGGTCCCAGAAGCCGTTGCCGAACGAGTCGGCGATCGCCTGGGGCGTGGCGCCGATGGCCAGGGCGGCCACCGCGATGATGACGACGCCGGCGAGGGCGAAGATGTAGGCGTCCGGGAACCACCGCTCCGTCCACGCCGCCATTCGTTGGGCTATCCGGGCGAGACCGCGTTCTTCGGTTCCGCCCTTGGTCACGACTGTGCTTGCCACAGGTGTCCCTCTCCATTGAGTGCTTTTTGTACCCCATGGAGTTTAGTCAAGACGATGGCGGAAGTAGGGCTTATCGGCGCCGGGCACCCGCGCGCCGGGGGCCGTCGGCCTCGTCGAGCCGGCGTCGTTCCTCCTCCGTCGGGGCGCCTCCGCCGAGACCTGCCGGCATCCACCAGGCCCCGGGGGCCGGGTGCAGGGGGAAGTCGGCGATGCCGGCGTCGATCCCGTCCTGCAGCGTCTTGGCCAGGCGCGCCGTCGCCGTCCGGGCGTCGTCGGCCGGGTCCGGGAGCGAGCCGGGAAGGATCGGTTCGCCGACGTGGATGCGGACCGGGGCGCGCCAGGCGCGCCGCGGCGAGAAGGCATGGTGGCGGGTCATCAGCCGGTGGGCGCCCCAGATGGAGACCGGGATGATCGGCACGCCGGCCTCGGCGGCCATCCGCACCGCACCGGTCTTGCATTCGCGCACCGTGAAGCTGCGGCTCACGCCGGCCTCGGGCAGGACGGCGACGTATTCGCCCTCCCTCAGCCGGGCGACGGCGGCGTCGTAGGCGTGTGCCCCCGACCCGTACCCGACCACCACATGCCCGGCGGCGCTGACCGCGGGGCCGGCAAACCAGTGGTCGGCGGCGCCCTGCGTGACGAGGAAACGCAGCTGGGCCCGGCTGTGCCACCACAGCAGCATCTCGGCAAAGGCAAAGTCGAGGTAGCCGAAGTGCGTGATCGCGACGACGGCGCCCCGGCCGGGCACCACCGGACGGGACGGGGCGCGGGTGGATGCGCCGCGGACTGATGCGCCGGGCGGCCCGGGTGGCAGATGCTCCCGGCCCGTGACGAGGACGCGGATCCGAAACAGCCAGCGCAGCGCCAGCCCGGTGCGGACGATGAAACGGTAGAACCGGTCGCTGGGCTCCGGCCGCCACTTCACGGGCCGCCAGCCCAGCCCATGCCGGGCACCTCCCGGGCCCCGCATGTCAGTGCCCGCCCACCCGCCGCCGGGGCGGCCAGGGCAGGAAGCCGGAGGTGGATTCGATGTATTCCTTGTAACCGGGACGGGCGGACATTGCTTTTTCCGTCAGCGGCTTCCCGGTCTTGCCGGCAAGAGTCCAGATCATCAGGGCGGGGGAGAGGATGGTCAGGACCCCCGGCCAGGAATCGGCGGCCACGAGGAAGAGCCCTGCCCAGACGGCGGCGTCGCCGAAATAGTTGGGGTGGCGGGTGTAGCGCCACAGGCCGGTGTTGAGGACGGTGCCGCGCCTGGCGGGATCGGCCTTGAACTGCGCCAGCTGCCAGTCGCCGACCGTCTCGAACACGAAGCCCAGGATCCAGAGCAGGACGCCGGCAAAGGCCAGCCAGCCCAGGCCTCCCGTGGCGAACATGCCGACCTGGATGGTGAGCGAGACGAAGAACATCACCAGCCCCTGGGGCAGGTAGACCCGCCGCAGGGCATAGACGTTGCGTGATCCGGGCGCCGCGGAAAGCATGTCCACGTAGCGCGGGTCCTCGTGGCCGCCGCGCGCGCGTGCCCCGATGTGGACGGCGAGGCGGATACCCCAGACCGCAACCAGGGCGAGCAGCAGCAGCCGCCTGCCGGCGTCGCCGTATCCGGCGGAAAGCCCCCAGGAGATGCCGGCCACCACCACGAAGCCAAGGCCCCAGACGGTGTCGATGACCGAGTGCCGGTTCTGCCGCACGGCAACCGCGAACGTCACTCCCAGCAGCACCACGAGTCCCGCGATGACCCATGGCAGGCTGGCCAGGAAAGCGTCGAGCGGGAACGGCGGCATCACAACACCACCGGCATACGTGTTCCGGCTGCCGGCGGGGCGCTGCCGAGGGCGCCGCGCAATGCGTCCCTGGCGCCGGAGATCTCGGCGCCTGTTGCCTCGCCGAAGGCATCCAGGACGTAGCCGTTCGCCAGCACGTTCCACAGCGCCAGCCGGCGGACCATGAAGTGGCCGGCAGCCTTGAGCGAGACGTAGTCAACGGACGCGGCGACGCCCTCGGCTCGCCGGGCATAGTCCAGGGATTTCGCCGGGCTGGTCCAGCGGTCCTCGGTCCCGTGGACGATCAGGACCCGGCGGCCTGCGACAGGCTGGACCGAGGTTTTGTGATTGAGCCACGGGGCGAGCGCGACGACGGCCTCGACCTGCGGGGTGTCGGCCACGCACAGCGCCGTGAGACCGCCCATGGAGTGGCCCAGCAGGTACACCGGCACGCCGGGATGTTCCTGGTTGATCCGGGCGAGCGCCCAGCGGGCATCGTGAACGGGGGACATGTCCTCCCCGTTCCAGCCGCGGTACCGGTTGCGCAGGGTCCACACGGCCAGCCCATGCGGGCCACCCTGCCGGTGAAGCGCCCGGGCGAAGGGCACCATCCGGGCCGGGCTCAGGTGCCGGCCGCGGACGGCGTCATAACTGTCGGCCCGTCCGCCGTGCAGGACCAACGCGACTCCGCGGGTCTCCCCGGCGGCTTCGGCGATGGTCAGCACGGCTTTGGCGGCAGGCCCGGAACGGCCCGCCTCCGGCTCGCGGTCGTCGAGTTTGCGCATAGCCACGTATGTGTCCTTCCGGTCCTTCGTCCGTCAATTACCAACCATAGGTTGCGGCCCCCTCCCGTCAAGACAGGTGGTCCCCCAGTATGGATTCGGAGCCGGCGCCCCCGGTGATGGGTGCGGCTTGCCGTGAACCCTTGACGTGGGAATCCGGTAAGAGTAGGCATGTGCAGGTAAACCTCCGGGCGCCACGCCGGCTGGGAGCGCAGAGGACCGTCCGGTCGAATCTCACGACGAAATCGACGGTATAGAAAATGAACGGAACACAGTTCGATAGCCTGCGCGGGCAAGTCCGCGGACAGATCATCACGCCCGGCGACGCCGGCTACGACGCGGCACGTGCGGTCTTCAACGGCATGATCGATAAAAGGCCGGCAGCGGTGGCCCAGGTATCCCAGGTGGCCGATGTCATCTCCTGCGTCAACTTCGCCCGGGACAACGCCCTGGACCTGGCGGTCCGCGGAGGAGGACACAGCGCCCCGGGCTTTGGCACCTGGGATGACGCCCTGGTCATCGACTTCTCCAACATGACCGGCGTCCGGGTCGACCCCGCAGCCGCGACGGCGCGCGCGGAGCCGGGTGCGACGTGGGCCGACTTCAACCACGCGACCCATGCCTTCGGGCTGGCAACTCCTGGCGGCATTGTCGGCTCGACCGGCATCGCCGGGCTGACCCTCGGCGGCGGCATCGGGTACCTGAGCCGCAAGTACGGCCTCAGCTGCGACAACCTCCTCTCCGCCGACGTCGTCACGGCCGAGGGCAAGTTCCTTACCGCCAGCGAAAGCGAGAACGAGGACCTGTTCTGGGCGTTGCGCGGCGGCGGCGGGAACTTCGGCGTCGTGACATCGTTCGAGTACAGGATGCACCCCGTGGACATGGTCCACGCCGGCATCATCATTTACCCCATCGAGCATGCTGAGACGGTGGCAAGGTTCTACCGGGACCACATGGCCAGCGCCCCCGAAGAGTTTGGCGCATTCCTGGGCTTCCACCAAGGTCCGCCAGTTCCGTTCCTGCCCGAGGAGTGGCACGGCAAACCGGTGTGCGTCGTCGTCGGCATGTGGACCGGCGATCCGGCGGAAGGGCCGGCACGCTGGCAGCCGTTCCTGGACGCCGCACCGGCGGCGGGATCCATGGTGGGGCCGATGCCGTACCCCGCCTTGAACACCGCTTTCGACCCGCTGCAGCCCCCCGGCATGCAGGCCTACTGGAAAGCGGATTTTCTGGCCGAGCTCAACGACGGCGCCATCGCCGCGCACATCGAACACGGCAGCAAGGTCCCCAGCGTGCAGACCGCGGTTCACCTCTACCCCATCGATGGTGCGGTCCAGCGGGTGGGCGCCACGGACACGGCGTTCGCCAACCGGAACGTGAAGTTCTCGCCCGTGATCGCGGCGCAGTGGCTGGACCCCGCGGAAAACGAGGCAAACATCGCGTGGGTACGGGACTACGCGGCCGCGCTGCGGCCCTATTCGGCTCCCGGCGGCTACATCAACTTCATGGACGGGGATGATCTGCCCAGGATTGCGGAGAACTACGGGGAGAACTACAAGCGGCTGAGGGAGGTCAAAGCCAAGTACGATCCGCAGAACCTCTTCCACGTCAACCAGAACATCGCGCCGGCGTAAGCGCGGCGCCATCGGTCCGGGGCGGCCCCGCCCACGCCGTAGAGTTTTCGGCATGAGGTTGAACTGCTGATGGGCGCCGGACACTCGCACTCCCATAACGAACATCCGGAGCCCACGCCTCAAATGCTGGCGGCGCGGAGGAAGGCCAACTGGATCCTGGCGGCCATCCTGATCCCGCTGACGCTGCTGACCCTGGCGGCCATGGCCTTCATGTGGCCCTCGGGAAGCAAGGAAGGCATCACGCTGGCCAGCCCGTACGCGGCGGCCCCGGGGGTGACGTTTGATACCGGCAAGATCCAGCGGGTCGTCGTCGGCAGCTGTTCAGATGTCCAGGCCGGCGGCGACGCCGCGGCCCAGCAGGGCGCCCCCGGTTCCGGCGCCGCGCCGCAGCCCCCGAACGAGGGCTCGCAATGCACGTTTGCCTACACCGAGCCGGACAAGGGCGGCAACCCGGTGAAGGTGGTCATCAACCCCGACGTGGCGAAGTCCCACGGCGTGAAGCCCGGGGACGGCATCCGCTACCTGAACCTCTCGAGGGTGCAGGGCGCCGCGGGCCAGGGCGCGCCGGCCTACGTCTTCGTCGACTTTGTCCGGACACTGCCCATCATCTTCCTGGCCGTGCTCTACGCCGTCGTCGTGATCGCCGTGGCGCGCTGGCGCGGCCTGCGGGCGCTGATCGGACTCGTCGGCGCCTACGTCGTGCTTGTCTCATTCATGCTGCCCGGGCTGGTCGAGGGCAAGCCGCCGCTGCTGCTGGCGCTCGTGGGATCCACGGTGATCATGATCGGGGTGCTCTACTTCGCCCACGGCTTCTCGGCCCGCACGTCGACGGCGCTGCTCGGGACGATGTTCGGCCTCGCCATCACAGCGCTGCTGGCGGCCTGGGCCACCGACGCCGCCAACCTCGCCGGTGTGGGCAGCCACGACGCTGCCACACTGACCAACATCTCGGACAACATCTCGATTTCCGGCATCATCCTGTGCGGACTGATCATTTCCGGGCTGGGCGTGCTCAACGACGTCACCATCACGCAGTCCTCGGCCGTCTGGGAACTGTGGGAACTCGCCCCCGAAACCAGCGCCCGGCAGCTCTTCACGTCCGCCATGCGGATCGGCCGGGACCACATCGCCTCCACCGTCTACACCATCGCGTTTGCCTACGCCGGTGCGGCCCTGCCGGTGCTGATCCTGGTCATGCTCTACGAGCGGCCGCTCGGGGACGCCCTGACCAGCGCCGAGCTCTCCGAGGAAGTCATCCGCACCCTCGTCGGCTCCGTGGGACTCGTCCTGGCCGTGCCGGTCACCACCCTCATCGCTGTGCTGGTGGTCAAGGCCACCGGCATCAGGGGCGGTGTGGTGGCAAGGTCCGCATCGGATGTGGGCCAGCCGGATGTGGGCCGTCTGGATGGGGACGCGCCGGATCGGAGCCGGACGGATCGGGGCCGGCCGGACCGGACCGCGCCGGATTGGGGCGGGTCCGAACCGGGCGGGTCCGAATCGGGCGGGTCCGACGGCGCCGGTGCTGCCACCCGCCGCGGGCGGCGGGCCGCACTGCGGGGCTGACGGGGGATCTGCGGCGCCCAAACGCTGCCGTAGAGGGGAGATTTCCACATAGCGGGAGCGGGACCGGGCCGATTTGCCCGTCTTTGAGACAATGGTCGGGTGACTGTTGTAGCAACCCCTCCCGCCCCCAAGCTGGAACTCCCGCCCCTGAAGCTGGGCCCGATCACCGTGGACACCCCCGTGATCCTGGCGCCCATGGCGGGCATCACCAACTCCGCCTTCCGCAGGCTGTGCCGTGAATACGGCGGCGGCCTGTATGTGGCGGAGATGGTCACCTCCCGCGCCCTCGTCGAGCGCACGCCGGAGTCGCTGCGCATCATTTCGCACGACGACGACGAAAAAGTCCGCTCCGTCCAGCTGTACGGCGTGGACCCCGTCACCGTCGGACAGGCCGTCCGGATGCTGGTCGAGGAGGACCGGGCGGACCACATCGACCTCAACTTCGGCTGCCCCGTGCCCAAGGTCACCCGGCGCGGCGGCGGATCGGCCCTGCCGTGGAAGATCGACCTCTTCACCTCGATCGTCCAGACAGCGGTGAAGGAAGCCTCCAAGGGCAACGTCCCGCTGACCATCAAGATGCGCAAGGGCATCGACGAGGACCACCTGACCTACCTCGATGCCGGCCGGATCGCCCGCGATTCCGGCGTCGCCGCCGTCGCCCTTCACGGCCGCACGGCCGCCCAGTTCTATTCCGGCCAGGCCGACTGGTCCGCCATTGCCCGGCTGCGTGAGGCGCTGCCGGACATTCCCGTCCTCGGCAACGGAGATATCTGGTCCGCGGAGGACGCGGTCCGGATGGTCCGCGAAACGGGTGTGGACGGCGTCGTCGTCGGCCGCGGCTGCCAGGGCAGGCCCTGGCTGTTCGGCGACCTCATGGCCGCGTTCGAAGGCAGCGACCAGCGGCACCGGCCGGACCTGCGCCAGGTGGCCGAGAGCGTGTACCGGCACGCCGAGCTCATGGTCGAGACGTTCGGGGACGAGGGCAAGGCCCTGCGCGAAATCCGCAAGCACATTGCCTGGTACTTCAAGGGCTACGTGGTCGGCAGCGAACTGCGGACCAAGCTGGCGCTCGTCACCAGCCTGGAGGTGCTGCGCGGGACCCTGGACCAGCTGGACCTCGACTCGCCGTATCCCGGAGGCGACGCCGAGGGTCCGCGCGGCCGCGCCGGCTCTCCGAAAAAACCGGCACTCCCGAAGGACTGGCTGCTGAACCGGACGCTGGACGACGCGCAGACCCGCGACATCTCCTTCGCCGAACTGGACGTCTCCGGTGGCTGAGACCCGGACCACCGCCCCCGTCCTGGACGGCTACACCTCCCGCGACTGGGCCCGCTGGGTTGAGGAGCCGCCCAAGAGCACTTACCGGTCGGACTTCGAGCGTGACCGTGCACGGGTCCTGCACTCCTCTGCGCTGCGCCGGCTCGGCGCGAAGACCCAGGTGGTGGCCCCGGATACCGACGACTTCGTCCGGACCCGGCTCACCCACAGCCTCGAAGTCGCCCAGGTGGGCCGCGAACTGGGCCGTGCGCTGGGCTGTGACCCCGACGTCGTGGACACCGCATGCCTTAGCCATGACCTGGGCCACCCGCCTTTCGGCCACAATGGCGAAGCGGCCCTCAACGAGGTGGCGCACGCGATCGGAGGCTTCGAAGGCAACGCCCAGACGCTGCGGCTGCTGAGCCGGCTGGAGCCAAAGGTCCTGGCCGCCGACGGCCGGCCGGCCGGCCTGAACCTGACCCGGGCCAGCCTCGACGCCGCTGCCAAATACCCGTGGTCCGCTGTAAACGCCCCGGTCATCCACGGGGAGCGGACCAGCAAGTTCGGCGCCTACGAGGACGACCTCCCCATTTTCGACTGGATCCGCGACGGCGCCCCGGAACGCCGGTCCTGCCTCGAAGCGCAGGTCATGGACCTGGCGGACGATATCTCCTACTCGGTGCACGACGTCGAGGACGCGATCGTGGCAGGGCATTTCCAGCTGCGCTGGATGGACAACCCGGACCACCGCGCCCGCGTCGTCGGTTACGCCAAGCAGTGGTATCTGCCGCACAACGATCCCGCCGCGATCGACGCCGCGCTGGCCCGGCTCGAGGCCACGGATGTCTGGGTGCGCGAGGCCGACGGCAGCCGTAAGGCCATGGCGGCGCTCAAGGACATGACCAGCCAGCTCATCGGCCGCTTCTGCCAGAGCGCGCTGGAGGCCACCCGCACGGTCTACGGCCCGGAAAACCTGACCCGTTACAACGCGGAGCTGATCGTCCCGGATGAGACCGTCATGGAAATCGCGGTGATGAAGGGCCTCGCCACTACCTTCGTGATGACCACCGAACACCGGCAGCCCATCTATGAGCGCCAGCGCGAGGTCCTGCATGCCCTCGTCACTGCGCTCAGCGCCACGGGGGAGCGTCACCTGGAGCCGATGTTCGCCGCCGACTGGCTCGACGCGGGCGACGACGCCGCGCGGCTGCGCGTCGTCATCGATCAGGTCGCGTCGCTGACGGACGGCTCGGCGCTGGCCATGTACGAGCGTCTCGTGGGCAGCCTGCCGTCGCTGTGGTGAAGACCGCCATGACCGGACCGTCGGCGTCGTACCCGGGGACTAGGATGGCACTGTGGCCGGCCTGATCAAACGTGAAGACATCGATGAAGTGCGCCAGCGCACCGACATCAAGGAAGTCGTCGATGGCTACGTGACGCTCAAGGGTGCCGGGCTGGGGTCCTACAAGGGTCTGTGCCCCTTCCACGACGAACGCTCACCCTCTTTCACGGTTCGCCCCCAGGTTGGCCGGTACCACTGCTTTGGCTGCGGCGAGGACGGCGACGTCATCTCCTTCGTCCAAAAGCTGGACCACATCTCCTTCCACGAGGCCGTCGAGAAGCTGGCCCACCGGATCGGCTTCGAGCTCCACTACGAGGACGGCGGGTCCGGGCCCAACCGGGAGGACATCGGCCGGCGCCAGCGTCTCCTGGACGCGCACAAGGTGGCCGACGAGTTCTTCCGCGCCCAGCTGCTGACCCCCGGCGCCGCGGAGGGCCGCAACTTCCTCTACGGGCGCGGCTTCGACCGTGCGGCGGCCGAACAGTTTGGTGTGGGCTACGCACCGCAGGGCTGGGACTCGCTCCTCAAACACCTTCGCGGCCGCGGCTACACGGACGCCGAGCTCAAGCTCACAGGCATGTTTTCAGAAGGTGGCCGGGGGATTTATGACCGTTTCCGCGGCCGGCTGATCTGGCCGATCCGGGACATCGCCGGCGACACCATCGGCTTCGGCGCACGCAAGCTCTACGAGGACGACCAAGGTCCGAAGTACCTGAACACCCCCGAAACCGCGCTCTATAAGAAGTCCCAGGTCCTCTACGGAATCGACCTCGCCAAGCGGAACATCGCCAAGGACCGCCAGCTGGTGGTCGTCGAAGGCTACACCGACGTCATGGCCTGCCACCTGGCCGGAATTCCGACGGCCGTAGCCACGTGCGGGACCGCCTTCGGCACCGAGCACATCAAGATCGCCCGCCGGCTGCTCTCCGATGACGGGAGCGGGGGAGAGGTCATCTTCACCTTCGACGGCGACGCCGCCGGGCAGAAGGCGGCCCTGCGCGCCTTCGAAGAGGACCAGCGGTTTGTCGCGCAAACCTTCGTTGCGGTCGAACCCAACGGCGCAGACCCCTGCGAACTGCGCCAGTCCAAGGGCGACTCCGCCGTCCGGGACTTGATCGGGAGCCGCCGACCGCTGTTTGAGTTTGCCATCCGGGCCACCCTGAAGCGGCACAATCTGGACACCGTCGAGGGCCGGATCGCGGCCCTGCGTGAATCCGCGCCCGTGGTGGCGCAGATCCGCGACGCCGGAATCCGGCCGGCCTATGCCCGGGAGCTCGCCGGCTGGCTGGGGATGCCGGTCGAGGAGGTCAGCAGGGCCGTCGGTGCGGCGACCAAGCGCGCCGCGCAGGCCGCATCGGCTCCGCCGGGCGGCGGCCAGGCCCAGAGCCATGGGCAGGGCGGCGGGCAGGGCTATGCCGGGTCCGGCCGCGGCTACGCCGGGACCGCGCCCGGCGTTGCCCCCTTGCCGCCGTCGGCCGTACTCCCGTCCTTCAATCGCCCTGATCCCCGGGACCCCGTGGCGGCGATGGAGCGTCAGGCGCTCGAGGTCGCGCTGCAGGAACCCGGCATGCTCGAGGGCGAGACTTGGCAGCGCTTCTCGGAAGCGCGGTTCTCCACCCCCGCCTATCTGGCCATCCACGAGGCCATCCGGGCCACCGGACTCGGGTTTTCCGGCGACCCGGTGCGCTGGGTCGAGCAGTTGCTGCAGGAGGTCCCTGAACCGCTGCGCCCGCTCGTGTCCGAGCTCTCCGTGGTGCCCCTGCCGGCCAACACTCCCGAAGGCGTCCTGCGCTACTGCAAGGACATCCTCGCCCGCTTGTTCGAACTCCAGATCACCCGGGTCAAGGCCGAGAAGATGGGCCAGCTGCAGCGCCTGGACGCCTCGGCTGACCCCGAGGAATTCCAGCGGCTGAATCGCGAACTCATGCAGCTTGAGATGCAGCGGCGGTCCCTGCGCTCGGACGCCTGAGCCGCCGATTTCGTTTCCCGGGCTGGTGTTTGCTAGGCTTATACCCGCTTCATTCCTCCTTAGCTCAATTGGCAGAGCATTCGACTGTTAATCGAAGGGTTGCTGGTTCAAGTCCAGCAGGAGGAGCGCGCAGTCCCCGTTCCGGGTTCCGGAACGGGGACTTTTTTATACCCGGAGGGGGTATTTCGTGACTGGCTGGCGCCGGCTCCGCGGCCGATTTCCCTACCGGCAAAACCTTTGCTAATGTCGTACCTGCTTCATTCCTCCTTAGCTCAATTGGCAGAGCATTCGACTGTTAATCGAAGGGTTGCTGGTTCAAGTCCAGCAGGAGGAGCGGACAGGTCCCGCGGCCGGTGAAAACCAGCCGCGGGGCCTTTTTTATTTCTCCGTTTGTTACTCCGTCAGCGGGCTGGGCTTCCAGCCGGACGTCCCAAGGGCAGTTCAGGTGGCGGGATCAGACGAAGTACATTTCCACCTGGAGGAAGCGCTGGGCCTCGGCGACCGCTGCCTGGAAGGCCTCCTGCTCGGTGGGTGACTTCCGCGGCTCCCGCGGGTGCCATTCATGCGGCGCCGAGTGCACCTGGGTGAATCCGCCGCCCGGGGGCGCATAGAAGATGCCGAACCGTTGCACCGGCCACTCCGGGGAAGATTCCGGTGCCACGAGGAGGGCGGAGTCATAGGCAGGGTTGTACCACTGGGCAATTGGGCGCCGGCGGTCTTCGGTGAACAGGCCGGCGGCGAACAGGGCCGCCGACTGCGGACTGGTCTGGGCGCACAAGCGATCCCACCACAGGGGCAGGATTCCGGCGTCGCACCGCTGCCAAGTGGCCGGAAGGGGCGGGTGATCCTGCCTGTCGGGCATGAAATAACTTTATCGCCCGCCGCGGACGTCGAACAGGGTGCGACGGGGCGCAGGGCTGCGGGCCAGGGACAGGGCTCTGGGTGCGGTTGTGCCCGGTGTACACGCTATTCGGGCTGCCCGGGGGACATGTCCGGTCGTGGTCCTGACGGGTGGACATAGTGCCGATATGTCCAGCCCCGGGCGCCAAGAATGGGCATGCCCCGCCGGGGAAGCCGCGAAGAATGGGCATGCCCGGCATGTGGTCGGCTCAGCGCGGCTGCCCGGGGGGGGCATGCTCGGTGCTGGCGGGATGCCGGTGGGGACATGTCCAGCCGTGGTCCTGAACTGGTCCCCGAAAGTTGGACTGGTTGGTAAGAGCCTAGGCTGCGAGGGCCTGGGTCCGGTATTGCAGCGGGCTCAGGCCCTCGAGCTTTGTTGAGATTCGTTCGGTGTTGTACCAGCGGATGTACTCGTGCAGCGCCTCTGCCAGTGCGTCGGTGCTGATGAACCGGACATGGTGGAAGAGCTCTTCCTTGAGGTGACCGAAGAAGTTCTCGATCACCGCGTTGTCGTAGCAGTTGCCCTTACGGGACATCGATTGAACCGCGCCGGCACCCTCCAGAAGAACGCGCCAGGAGATGTGCCGGTACTGGAAACCCTGATCCGAA